>JBAXPF010000091.1:0-13078 GCA_037132955.1 Verrucomicrobiota bacterium
TACGTTCCCCCCGGCGAGAGCCCCATCCCATGGTCAAAAAAGATTTCACCGTCCTCAACAAGCTCGGCATTCATGCCCGGCCGGCCGCGCAATTTGTCAAAATCGCAAACCGCTTCCTCGCTGATATCTTTGTAGAAAAGGACGCCGAGGAAATCGATGGCAAAAGCATCATGGGCTTGATGATGTTGGCTGCGGGCCACGGGTCGGTCATCACCGTCACCGCCGCAGGCCCCGATGAATCAGACGCCATGGACGCTCTGGCCGATTTGATCGACCGCAAGTTCGAGGAAGCCTGAGCCCTTATATTTCGCTGATTTGCTTCTTGATAGTGACTTCCCCAAGGCGCACTCTGCGGCTGAAACATGGCCACCAGCGTAACCCAACCCGAAGTCATCTACGAAGGTATTCCTGCTTCGCCGGGTATTGCCATGGGCCCTGTCCACGTCGCGGCCCGCGGATTTTCCCCGCCGGAGGTTTATGAAATCGAGGCCAGTGCCATTCCCCATGAACAGGAACGCTTCCGCCTCGCCGTCGATCTAACAAAGGGGCAGCTCGCCGAGCTCCAAAATCGCTTGGAAAACATCTCCGGCGACAACCACGGCGATATCTTCGAAGCCCATATCATGTTGCTGGAAGATTCCGCCGTGCTCAACCGCGTCAACCTCGCCATTGCCAAGCGCTGCCAAAACGCGGAGTATGCCTTCTATGCGGTGATGCAAACCTTCCTTGAGGCCATGCGCCGCATCCAGGACCCCTACCTCCGCGAACGCACCACCGATATCGAAGATGTTTCCAGACGTGTCCTGCGAAATTTCCAAGCCGATGCCGAGCATCACCCCCAGGGGCCCGACGTCTCCCACATCCTCATCGCTTACGACCTCACGCCCTCGGACACCGCCAGCATGGACCGTCGGCAAATCCTCGGCTTTGCCACCGAGCAGGGCAGCGTCAACTCCCATACCGCCATTCTGGCCCGTGCGTTTGGCATTCCTGCGGTGGTCGGCTTCAGCGGTTCCATCATTGATGTCACGACCCTGACCCCAGCCATCCTCGATGGTTACGCCGGTAAACTCATTCTCTATCCCGCGCCCGCTACCTTTTCCCACTACCGGAAACTCCAAGCCGAAAAGGCCAAAATCCGCAAGGCGCTGGATGCCACCCGCGACGCCGCCACCGAGACCCTCGATGGCCATTCCCTCACGGTCTCCGCCAACATGGAATTGCTGGATGAGCTCGAGCTCGTCGCCCACAGCGGTGCCAAGGGCGTCGGTCTCTATCGCACCGAATTTCTCCTGCTCAGCGGCAACGACATTCCCAGCGAGGCCGTCCAGGCGGAAGCCTACACGCGTGTTGCCCGCGCCATGGCCCCCCATGCCGTCATCATCCGCACGCTGGATGCGGGCGGCGACAAGCTGCCGGTCGAGCAGCTCACCGAACCGGAGCCCAACCCGTTCCTCGGTTGGCGCGGTATCCGCGTGTCGCTGGCCCGTCCCGCGATGTTCCGTGACCAAATCCGCGCCATCCTGCGGGCCAGCGCGCATGGCAAGGTGGCCGTGATGTTTCCCCTGGTGTCCGGTCTATCAGAAATTGAACGGGCCCGCGACATGGTCCGCCGCTGCATGGATGAAATGGATCAGGAAGGCATTCCGTTCGATCACAAGTTGCCGGTGGGCATCATGATCGAAGTGCCTTCCGCCGCTGTCTGTGCCGATCTGCTGGCTCCCATGGTGGACTTTTTCTCCATCGGCACCAACGACCTCATCCAATACACCGTCGCCGCCGACCGGGTGAACCCCCACGTCGCCGACCTCTATCGGCCGACCCATCCAGCCGTGATTCGCTTGATCAAGCACACGATTGATGCCGGCATCGAGCATGGCGTGTGGACCGGCATTTGTGGCGAAATGGCCGGCGATATCCGCCTCACCCCGCTCCTCATCGGCCTCGGTGCCAAGGAACTTTCTGTCGGTCCCCAGCAAGTGCCGCGTGTCGGCCAGGCCATCCGCTCCCTCAATCATGCCGCATGCGCGGCATTGGCCAGCGAGGCGCTATGCCAAACCCGCAGCTACGACATCCTCAATCTTTCCCTCAACCTCGCCCGCGAGAGTTATGGATATTTGTTAGATTGACCGGCGGACTGCGTCGCGCTGTCTGTCAGTTTGGCGGGAGGACAGGCGTCCCGCCTGTCAGGGCCGACGGGCTTCCAGCCTGTCGTTTCAGCGGCGGACAGGCGGGACGCCTGTCTTCCCTAACAGGCGGGACGCCTGTTTTCCTATCAAGAAGCGCTAAACTGCGGGTATTGGGCGGGACGCCCACACTCCTTGAAACTTTGGTGTGTTACCAAGTATCGGTGCGGAAGGGCGAGGCGGGGAGGCCCTCGCGGTTGTAGAGGTTGGCACCATCCGGATTCATCTGATAGGCATAACGCACGGCGACCGGTTCCTGCACCTCGGGCGATGAAAGCGTGACGGTGTGATTGACGATGACCGCATCGGCCCAGAACCATTTCTTGTCGGCACCGGCGATGGCGAATCGCTTGAGTTTCCCTTGCTTGTCCTCGACGGCCGGGGTCCGGCCCTCTTTCTTGCCAACCATCAGGCCGGTTCCGACGTGGTCGAATGCCAACCGCGCCTTGTTGCCCTCGATCTTGAGGGCCTTGAACAAGGGTCCCGAGGCCTCCAGTTGTTTTTGTCCGTAGTCGCGTGCGAGTGCCCAGCGGGCGAGGCGCAGGCCCACATCGGATTTGTTTTTCGGATGAATGTCATCGCGCTCGGCGAGCGGCACGGTGTCGAGGATGACGGCCATGCCGGTGTTAGGGAGGGTCAGCGCCTTGGATTGAGCCTCGCGCAGTTTGGCCCAACCATTGCCGCCGGCGGGATCCTCACTCACCGCCTGGAAGCTGGCGAGTTGCACGAAATAGAACGGGAAATCCCCCTGCTTCCATTGCTTGCGCCAACCGCCGATCAAGGACTTCATCTTGTCGTAGTAGGTGTCGCCCTCTTCCCCATTGGACTCGCCCTGATACCACAGCGCGCCCTTGATCGGGAGCGGCACGATGGGATGAATCATCGCATTGTAGATGCCGCTCAAGCCGCCGTTCAACTGGGCGTCTGCGGCGGGGTTTTCGGGAGCGATCCAAGGCTCGATCCGGGTGCCGCCCCAATTGCTGTCAATGATGCCGATGGGGACCTTGGTTTTTTGCAGGATCTCACGGGCAAAGTAAAATCCCACGGCCGTGAATCCGCCCGCCGTGGCTGGCGAGCACACTTCCCATGGGCCCGCAGTCGGGGCGTCGGCTTCCGGTTTGGCGACTTGCACCCGGTTGATCTTGATGCGCCGGATCTTGGGCAAGTCGGCGGCTTTGATATCATCCGCAGCTCCCAGGCATTGGCCGAGGGACATCTCCATGTTGGATTGGCCGGAGCAAACCCAGAGATCGCCGACCAGGATATTCTTCAGACTCAGCTGGTTCTTGCCCTTGACCTTCAAATCGAGGTTTTCGCCCGCCTTGACGGCCGGCAATTCGACCTTCCACTCGCCCTTGTCATCGGCCTTGGTCAAGGCGGCTTTCCCGGCCAAGGTCACGCTCACCGTCTCGCCGGCTTCCGCCCAGCCCCAGACCCGCACTGGCAAGCCCCGTTGCAACATCATGTTGTCGGTGAAAATTTTCGGCAGTCGCACGTCGGCCGCGGCCGGCATGGCGGTTAGAAGCGCGGAGGCTAACAAAACAAGCCGGGTTTTGCGGCGGCGGAGGACGGGGGTGTTGGTTGTCATGGGATCTTGGTTCTGGCAGGTCATGGATTTGGGGAAACGTCGGCTAACAGATGGGACACCCGCCGGAAGGCCGGCAGCAAATCTTGATAGATCTGGCGGGTGGCGGGGTCGGGCCCGGCGGTGGCCTCGATCCGGTGGATCGCATCGATCCGGGAAAAATCCGGCCACAATCCGGCGGCGACGGCGGCGAGTGCGGCGGCGCCGAGTGAGCCGGCGTCTTGGCCGACGTTGGTCTGGAGGATCGAGAGATCAAAGGCGTCGGCAAAGATTTGGCGCCAGAGGTGGCTCTTGCTGCTGCCGCCGACCACCACCATTTGGTCACAGACGGGGCAGAGCTTGCGGAGTTCATCGAGGGCGAGGCGCAGGTTGAGGGCGATGCCTTCCATGGCCGCGCGGATGAGGTCGGCGCGGGAGTGGCCGAGGTCAAGCCCGAGGAAGGCGCCGCGCAGGAGCGGACTGCGGTCTAACGAAGACCCGCCGGCCAGGCTGGGATTGAAGATGACGCCGCGGGCTCCGGGGGGCGAGGTTGCGGCGAGTGCCGACATCAGTTCATACACATCGAGGTTGTCGCGCTGGGCTTGGGCGAGGAGGTCTTGGCACATCTGCTGGCAGACCCATTTGAAGGATGAACCGGAAGAAAAAATGGCGACTGCCGAGTTGAACAGGCCGGGCATCACATGGGTGAAGACGTAGGGCTTGACCCGCTCATCTAACAAAGGCTGGGCGGAGGTGACCGCGATCCAGGCGGACGAGCCGAGCGAGGCATAGGTGCGGCCCTCGGCGATGTTGCGCGCACCCAGGGCCATGCACGAATTGTCCACGCCGCCGCAGGCCACCTTGACGGCGCACGGCAGGCCGAGTTCGGCTGCTGCCGCCGGCGTGAGTTCGCCGAGGATGGAGGCGGATGGCACGATATCAGGCCAGATCTCACGCGGCAGGCCGCTGGCGTCCACGAGCGCCGGCGCGTAGTCCCACTTGAGCAAGTCATAAACGCCGCAACCCGAGGCATAGGAGAAATCGGTGCGAATCTGCCCGGTGAGGCGGAAGTTGAGGTAATCCTTGGTGCCCACGACCTTGTGGATCCGGCTGAAAAGATCGGGCATGTGGTCGCGATACCACAGGACCTTGAACACGGTGTAGTGGGCAGCGGGGAAACCGTTGCCGGTCGTTAGATACCATTGCGCCGGATCGACCTTGTGGAAAAAGGGAACGGTTTGGGCCTCGGCGCGGCGGTCGGACCAGATCGGGGTGGCATCGCATAGCAGGTGGCCAGCGGCATCGAGTGGGACACAGCCGAGGCTGTGGCCGGAGATGGCGAGGCATTGGATGGCTGCGGCGTCGGCGCATGGGCTGGCCAGCAGCTGGCGGGTGGCGGCAACCAGCACCGACCACCAATCCTCCGGCCGCTGCTCGTGCCACGATGCTTGCGGATAGAACGTGTCGTAACCCACGAAGACGGAGGTCAGCCGCTGGCCGTCGGCCGCATAGAGCGAGGCCTTGATTCCGCCGGTGCCGAGGTCGTAGGCAATGATGCTGCTGGCCATGGGGGAAGAGTTATAGGTTAGATGTTAGATGTTGTGGAGTGGGCGAAGATGACACGGCGCAACTCGTTCTTCGGCTTGTTAGGCCATGGATTCAGGACACATCCACGCCGCCGGGGATGGCGGCGCAATCCGCCAGGATGCGGATGCCGTTGGCGGTGCCGATGCCGAAGCGGCGGACCCCGAGGCGATACATCGCCACAACCGTGGCCAAATCGCGCACCCCGCCGGACGCTTTGACCTGGGCCCGGCCGCCCACTGCCTCGTGGATGATGGCGACGTTTTCAAGGGTGGCGCCGGTGGGTGCCCAGCCGGTGCCGGTTTTGACCCAGGCGGCACCGGCCTCGACGCAGAGTTCGCTGGCGCTGCGGATCTGCTCGGGGGTGAGCCAGTGACACTCGAGGATCACCTTGACCGGCACGCCGCCGGCGGCGTCCACCACCGCGCGGATGTCCTCGCGCACCGCCTCATGGCGGCCACTGCGCAACCACCCGACGTTGATGACCATGTCGAGTTCGGTGACACCCTCGGCCAGCAATTGGCGGGCCTCGGCGACCTTGATCAAAGTGGTGTGTGCCCCGGATGGGAAGCCCACGACCCCGCCGATGCCGATGTGCGGGGCATCGGCGAGCAACGACTTGAGCAAGCGGGTGTAGCAGGGCAGGGCAAAGGCGCAGACGACGCCCAACTTGCGGGCGGTGGCGGCAAGTTCGCGAATCTCGGGTTCATCGCACTCGGCGCGGACGGAGCTGAGATCAATCAGGCGGGCAAGGTCTTGGGCGGTTAGAGTCATGGCGTGGCAAGAAGAGTAATGACGGAACATGCGGCAGCAGGGCAAGCAGAGAATACTCGCTCATTCACGCCCAAGGATGCTTTTGGTGGCCTTCACATCCAGGGCTCGCTGTTGTTTCCAGTCGCTCACTTCGGGTTGGGGAAAAACCCGGCGGCGGAGGTCGGTTTGGGCGTCGGAGGGTTTGTCGAGATGTTTGACGGCCGTTTCACGGGCGCTGGAGGTTTTGTAGTCACCTGTCTTGTAGGGGTCGCGCAGTTTGGCGGCCGTGCCGGATTCGCGGGCACCGGCACCCTGGTAGCGGGAGGTTGTTAGAAACCGGCTGCCATCGGTGGAGCCGGTGTAGGCGGGTTTGCTGACATCTTTCTTGCCCCCGCCCCAGGTGGTTTTGGTGTATTCGCCGGTCTTGTAGGGTTTGGCGATGCAGGATTGCTGGGTGAAATACGGGGATTGGCGCTTGGCATCGTAGGCAACGACATTTTCCACGTCCTTGGACCATTTGCCGTCGGAACTTTTCTTGATTGCGGGACCGTTGAATTTTTCGGACATGGTCTGCCGGCCGGTGGCAGGAGCCGCTTCCGCGGCCTTGTCCTTGTCCTTGGCGCAGGAAACGACCAGCAGCAGGGCCAGCAATGCAATATAACCACGCATGTGAGATGTCTGATGTCTAGCAACTGATAACTGATAACCCGAACTAGTGGGAGGCGATGCTTTGTTCAAGTTTCGGATCGGGCAGCGCCCCGCGTTCGAGGGCTTTCTGATAGTAGGTGCGTGCGTCCTCGAAGCGTTTCTTGCGGGCACACAGCAGGGCGAGGTTGAAATAAGGCTCGTTGGGCATGGGGTCGGCGGCGATGGCCGCCTTGTAGAGTGACTCGGATTCCTCCGCCCGGCCGAGGCGGTAGGCGAGGGTGGCGAGGAGGTTCTGGCTCTTGGCATCATCCGGGGCGAGGGTGACGCTGCGGCGCACCGCTTGTTCCGCCGCGCTGAGGTCGCCGAGGGTCATGAGGGCAAAGCCGAGCATGCGGTGGGCATAGGGGTTGTTGTCATCGAGTTCGACGGCGCGGCGGAATGTTTCCGCGGCGGCCGTGGGGTCGTTGAGGCGGAGGTTGACGACGCCGAGCTTGCACAGGGATGAGACGTGTCCGGGGTGGTCCTCGAGGATGAGTTGATAGAGTTCGCGGGCGGGGAGCAGGCGTGTGGCGACAAAGGCTTTGGTGGCGGCGCGGTCGTAGCTTTCGATGTTTTTGTTGAGATGGATGTTGCGTTGCTCAACGACGTCCGGGCTTTGGGCAAAGGGGGAGATGAGCTCCACGTCGGCGCGGTCGGCGATGAGCCGTTGTTCGTCCGGGGAGAGGGGGATTTCCTCGCCTTCGAGCAAGTTGATGGCGCCCGCGACGTTAGGGTCGGCGGCGCCGAGGTTTTTTGCGGCTTCGACAAGAATGCTGCTGGCTTGGCGGCGGCGTTCCTGGGTCAGGAGTTGGCGCTTGATGATGTTGCGGAGGGTTTCAATTTCCACCGGGTCGCTGGAGGCTTGGCTGTCGGCCAGGGCGGACTGTTCGTTTTTGAGGCGGGACTCGAGGTCGGCAAGCCGTTTGTCCTGGGCGCGGCGTTCCTGATTGAGGCGATTGATTTGGGATTTGGCGACCGCGAGGTCGCGCAGGGCATCGGTGAAATCGTCTTTGGTCGCGTTGTTGTCGCGGTTGAGGGTATCGACCTTGCCGTTGGCTTCGCGCAGTTTTTTGGCGAGGCTCATATTTTGCTCGATGAGGTCCTGGATGCGTCCGGTCTCGTTGAGCTTGAGCACGGCCTTCATTTGGTCGCGCTCCGCGGCGAGGGCGTCGCGCTCATCGCGGAGTTGGGCAAACGCGTCGTGGCTTTGTTGGAGTTGTTGTTTGAGGCCGGAGATTTGTTCATTGGCTGCGGCGATGTCCTTGTTCTTCTGGGTGAGGCCGTCTTGGAGGGCGCGCAGTTGGCTGCGCATGCCCGCAACCGTGTTGTTAGATACATTGCGCTGGAGTTCGAGGTTGCGCTGCAGATCGGCGGCGCGTTGCGTCACCACTTTGATGTCGGATTCGAGGATGGCGACTTTGGAGAGGGTTTTGGTGTGTTCGCCGCGGCTTTGGGTGAGGGCCATGGACATCGCCTCGCGTTCCTGTTCGAGGGATTGGATGCGCTGGTTGAGGTGGTTGACTTCGCTTTCGACCGGGGCTTTGGCCAGCCGCGCGCGGAGGTTTTCAGCGGCGGTCTCGGCGGCGCGGAGTTGGTCCCGGAGTGCATCGCGCTGGTGCTCGAGGTCGTTGACGCGGGTGGCGTTGTTAGATGCGTTGCGGGAGGCCTCGGCGGGCGCTTGCATCGAGTCCTGGAGAAGCTTGCGGAGGCGCTCGACTTCGGTTTCGTTATCTTTGAGACGGCGGGCGACCAAGGGGTCCGTCTTGAGCACGCTGGGAGGGTCGGGGGTGGGTGACGGCGGCACCGGGCGGGCGGGATTTCTCGTGCCGCCCTCGAGTTCGGCGACGACGGTTTGCTCCTTGCTGCGCTGGGACAGGGCTTTCGGGCGGACCTGCTCGACGCTTTCGCGGGTCTTGGCGACGCGGCCGGCGACCATTTCCGGCTTCCATTTCGGGTAGTAGGTGGTGATGGAGCCGAGAAGCTTTTGCGCTCGTTCGAGCTTGGCCAGAGCCTCCAAGCAATTGAGGTCTTTTTCGAGTTGTTCGGCGGCGCGGATTTCCAAATATGCTTGGAAATAGACGTCGGACGGGTCGGACTGCGCGGTCTGGACCGGCGGCGGCGCTTGCGCCAGGCACGCACCGCCCCCCCCGGCGAAATTCAACGCGGCCAGCGCCAGCAAGACTGCCGGAATGCGAAGGATTTGAGGTGCCCGGGCCGCCATGGGGGGCGGCACCCTAAGTGGGCACGGGCGGGAATGCAAGGCGATTTGCTGGTCATGGCCGGGGCTGCGGAAGTTTGTCAAAATTGGGCATTGTCGCAGGGCGTGTGGCATCTAGCATGGCCGAAGTTTCACCCATCGCATGAGTCACCATCTGAGCCCTCCGAGTCGTCCGTCCGAAAAATCCCTGGCGGTGGGTTTTTTATTGTTCATCGCAGGCATGGGGGGGCTTCTGTATGGGATCGACATCGGGGTGATCGATCCGGCCCTGCCGTATTTGAACAAGGCGATCCGGTTGACCGAGCAGCAAACCTCTTACATTGTGGCGGCGGTGCTGGCGGGTTCGTTGTTAGGCTCGGTGGTGGCGGGATTTCTGGCGGATTGGCTGGGGCGGAAAAAGATGATGATCGTGAGTGCGCTGATGTTTGTGACCAGCGTGGGGATTATATTTTCGAGTCAAAGCTATGTGCCGCTGATGTGCGGGCGCTTGCTGCAAGGGTTGAGTGGCGGGGTGATCGCAGTGGTGGTGCCCTTGTTCCTGGCCGAATCGCTGGTGGCCCGCAACCGCGGCTCGGGCACCGCGATTTTCCAGTTCATGCTGACTTTGGGGATCGTGCTGGCGGCCTTTGTGGGACGCTATTTCATTGGCAATGCGGAGGCGGCCACCGAGGCGGCTGGCAGTAACCGCGAGGCGATCCTGCAGGTGGCCGACCACGCCTGGCGCGGCATGTTTCTAACGGTGGTCTATCCGGGCCTCATCTTCCTGGCGGGCAGTTGCTTGGTAAGCGAATCGCCGCGCTGGCTGTTTCGGCGCGGCAAGTCCGCTGCCGCCCGGGCCGCACTCCTCAAGACCCGCAGCCCGGATGAGGCGGAGCTGGAAATGCGGGAAATGGCCGACTCGCTGGCGCAGGAGCGGGCCAAACCGCAGAGCGGACTCAGCGCCGCGATGGGGGAGATCTTCACCGCGCGCAAGTATGTGATTCCGTTTGTGTTAGCCTGCATCATTCTGGGTTGCACGCAAGCGACCGGGGTCAATTCGATCCTGCAGTTCATGACCACGATCCTGCAGCAGGCGGGATTGGATGCGCTGGCCGCATCCAACAGCGGCACCGCGATCAAGATCCTCAATTGTGTGATGACGATCGTGGCGGTGTTGTTAGTGGAGCGCAAGGGGCGCACCTTCCTGCTCAAGCTCGGAACTTCCGGTATCATCGTTGCGCTGGTGGCGTTGGCGGCGGTGTTTTACAGCGTGGAATCCCGGCGCCAGGATGTGGACCGGGAGGTGGTCGCCATGATCAAGGATAACCAACTCGAGTTGGACATCACCAAGGTCAAGTTCGCCGGCCAGCCTGCCGGTGAAGCGGTGCAAATCAGCGTGCTTTCCAACTATGGCAACAAGCAGCAGGTCACCACCGCCTTCATGCCGACGCCGGAATCTGCCAAAGTGCTTGCCGCGGCGGAGCACATCACCGGCCAACTCACCGCAGCTGAGAATTCTTTGTTAGATCAAGCCCGGCAACTCAGGGCCAAGGGGCTTGAGGCACTCACTGCGGCGGAAGAAGCGGTGGTCGATCAGGCGCAGCAGGTGTCGGCAAAACTCAGCAAGGAGGACCGCGCCACGCTGGCGGATGCGCTCAAGGTCAAGCGCGGCCAGATCCTGAGCATCGCGCCTGACGCCAAGGACAAGGACAACGCTGGCAAGCCGCTCGAGATCAAACGCGCCAAGATCGGACCCATTCCCGGCAAACAAAACGGCATCCTTGCCGCCATCTGCATTGCCTTCTTCATCGCGTCGTTCTCGGTCGGGCCGGGCGTCTGCGTCTGGCTCGCGTTGTCCGAGTTGATGCCGACGCGGATTCGTTCCGCAGGCATGGGGATTGCCTTGTTAGTGAACCAGGGGGTGTCCACGGCGATTGCCGCGGTGTTCCTGCCGGTGGTGGGCAATCACGGCTATTTTGCGATGTTCCTGTTCTGGGCCGCTTGCACGGTGGTTTACTTCCTAACCGCCGCATTCTTCCTGCCGGAAACCAAGGGCAAAACCCTCGAGGAAATCGAAGCCTACTTCGACCGTGAAACTGACTGAACGGTCACCTCATGGCAGGCGGCCATCAGACTGCGACGAGACAGGCGGCGAGGTGTCGGAAAAATTCCAGCGTGGCGCCATGGGCGCCGATGCTTCAACCTGAACTCCAAAGTTGAAATCCGTGGTTAATCTAACCGAATATAGGGTTGAACTTCGGATTTCAGGTTCAATGCAGAGTGGAGAGGTGAGAGTGGGAGGATCAATCCTGTGCGGTTTGACCTTGCTGTCCCGCACTTCGTGGCTTCCGGCTGAAAAAAATTACTTTCAATTCTTTAATTCTTCGCAACAATCGCGAGCTGTCCTCCGTTAAAGGACACCTACCATCGCCGCCACCGTCACAACCGACCCATACGCATGGAATCCGCACCTGCCACTTCTGTTGCAAAGCCAATCGCCCGCCTGCGCTGGCTTTTGGTGGCGTCCCTCGGTCTTGGTCTGGCCGTTGCCGGGCCTTTGATCGACAAGGTCGCCTGGGACGGGACGCCGCCGGAGGTGGCCCAGTGGATTGGTCGCTTTCACCCCTTTGTGTTGCACTTTCCGATTGTGCTGTTGCTGATGGCGCTGGCCTTTGAGGCAGCGCGGCTGCCGGTCCTGCGCCGGTTTCTGCCCTGTCCCGATGCATCGACGGTGACCGTGATGTTGGCGTGGGGCGCGGCGGGATGCACGCTGGGGGGTGTGTGTGGTTGGTTGCTGGCTCAGAGCGGGGATTACGCAAAGGAATTGCTAGACAACCACCTGTGGGCGGCGGCTGCGACAGCCTTGGGTGCCAATCTTGCGCTCATTTTCCGGCTTTCCTCGAGTCGTATCGGGGCTGGCGTGCTCAATGGCATCTCCAACACCACCCTGGTTCTAACATGCGGGATCATGGCGGTGGCCGGCCACTATGGCGCGAGCCTCACCCACGGCGAGACCTACCTGACCGATCACGCGCCTGATGTGGTCCGCAAGTTTGTGGGGCTCAAGCCCAAGCGGGATGCCAACGCACTGGTGATCAAGCCCATCGGGGAGCGCCTGCTGTGGGACGACGTCGTTCAACCGATTTTGGAGGAGCGCTGCAATTCCTGCCATCACGAGGGCAAGATGAAGGGTGGGCTGCGCCTCGACAGTCTTGCCGGGGTGCTCAAGGGCGGGGCGAGTGGAGCCGCGGTTGTCCCCGGGAATCCCAAGGACAGCCTTGTCTTTAAGCGTCTCCACCTTGACCCCGACGACGAGAAGCACATGCCGCCGAAGGGCAAACCCCAACCCACCGAGGAGCAAATCACCGCGCTCAATTTCTGGATTGAAAACGGTGCCCCCGGCGATAAAACGGTCGGCGACTATGAGCTCGCCGCCGCCGTCCGTGCCGCCCTCGATTCTCTGCTCACCCCCGCCCAGCGCAAGAGCTTGGAGGCCAAGACCCGGGCGGAAGCCGCGGCCCTCGAAACGGCCCTGGCCACGTTGCGCAGTCGCTTGCCGGGCCGCCTCGCGTGCGTGGTTCCCGGCCAGCCGGAACTGGAATATGCGCCCGGCATTCACGCGGCCGAAGTCGGCGACGCCCAGCTCAACGCCATGGCCCCGGTGGCCGGCAGCGTGGTCGCCCTGGAACTCCAGCAAACCCGGGTGACCGATGCGGGGTTGGCCGCGCTTGCGCCCTTTGTCAAACTGCGCAACCTTCAGCTCCAGAACACGGCGCTCAGTGATGCCGGCATGGTGCATCTGGGCGGAATCGCCGCGTTGGAGGTCGTCAACCTCTATGGCACGGGCGTGACTGATGCCGGCTTGCAACACCTCGCGCCCCTGAAGCATTTGAAAAAAGTATGTTTATGGCAATCGAAGGTCACCGAGGAAGGTGCCAGTCAATTCCGCGCCGCCATGCCCGGCGTGGACGTCGACCTCGGTCTGCCCGCAACTTCAAAACCGGCCGCATCGGCGGACCGCAACCCGCCCGCGAGCCCCGCCTCCAGCCCACCCTGACCCCCCCATGAAGCTCCCCAGTTCACTTGCCCTTGTCGGGTCCTTGGTTG
>JBAXPF010000092.1:0-13059 GCA_037132955.1 Verrucomicrobiota bacterium
CAATTTCCAATATCCAATTTCCAAGGTGAAGAAAAGATGGGGCCCCTCTTGAAGATGGGACTGAGGAAACTCCTTCGTGGCTTCGTGTGAGGAAATTCTTGGGGTGGGGCGGGGCAAGATTGTCACTGTAACCACTGACAACTCTTTGCATCCCGGCCTTGCAGTGGGGTGGGGGACCCGCTACAACCCGGCCCGTGGCGGCGAAACCCAAACCCAAACCCAGCGGCAATTTTCTCGCGGTGATCGGCAGCGATGAGGGACAGGTGCGCGAACAGGCGCTGCGGGTGTATAACGAACTGACCGGCGGCAACGACGATGGCTTCACCCACGAGACGATCGATGGCATCGCCGACAACTCGGAGTCCGCTTTCGAGATTTGCGCGTCCACAGTGCAGGCGTTGCTCACCTTGCCGATGTTTGGCGGCGACAAGGTGGTATGGCTGCGCAACGCGAACTTTCTGGCAGATTCGGTGACCGGTCGCGCGCAACGCACCGAGGAGGGCGTGGAGCGCCTCCGCGCCACCTTGGAAAGCGGCCTGCCCGCGGGCGTCAAGTTTTTGCTCACCGCCCAAGGCGTGGACAAACGCCGCGGGTTCTGGAAATTCATCGAGAAAGCGGCCGAGGTCCAGGTCTTCGACCTCATCGATACGAGTCGCGAAGGCTGGACCGAGCAAGTGGCCGGGCTCGTCAGCCAACGCGGCCGGGAACTGGGCCTGGCTTTTGAGCCCGACGCGCTCGACCTGTTTGTGTTGCTGGCCGGCGAGGCGACCCAACAAATCGGCAACGAACTCGAAAAACTCGATTTGTTTCTCGGGCCGGAGCGGCGCGAAGTCACCGAGGAGGATGTGCGCCAACTCGTGCCGCTGAGCCGCGCCGCAGTCGTGTTTGAAATCGGCCAGGCCATCCAAAAGGGCGACGTCGCGCGCGCCATCCGACTCATCGACCAACAACTCGGTGCCGACGAATCCGCCATCGGCATCATGCGTGCCTCGATCATCCCAACCGTGCGCAACCTCTACATGGCGAAGTTGATCAGCGAAAATTTCAAAGTCCCGGGCGGCAGCTACGGCGCGTTTTCCGGCGGGCTCAACCGCCTGCCGGAAGCGGACCGCGCGTGGTTGCCGCAAAAAAAGGACGGCAGCGGCGTCAATGTCTACCCCATCTTCCTGTGTCTCCCCATGGCCGACAGCTTCGAGCTTGCGGGCCTCCAAGCCGTCCTCGAAGCCACCCTCAAGGCCGACCAGGCGCTGGTCACCACCGGCTTGGACCACCGCCTCGTTTTGCACCGCTTGATCGCGGAAGTGGCCGCCGCCCGCAAGGTGACTAACAAAAAAACCGCAAGCGCCCGCCGATGAAATTCGTGTTTTTCGCCATTCTCACCGGCCTCGCCGCCGGCTTGCTCGGCGCGCTCTGCGGCGTCGGCGGCGGCATTGTCATGGTCCCGGCTTTTGTTGGGTTGTTAGGGTTGGAGCACAAGCAGGCCGTCGCCACTTCCATGGCGGTGATCATCGTCACGGCCATCGCCGCCACCGCCAACAACACCCGCTTCAACGACCTCATCGATTGGAAGGTCGTGGCTTGCGTCGGCCTCGCCTCCGCCGTCGCCGCCTGGTTTGGCAGTGACCTCATGCGCGGCCTGAGCAACCAAACGCTCACGCGGGTGTTCGGTTGTCTGCTGGTTGTTTTCGGTGCCCGCCTGCTGTGGAAAGCCTGAGTGGCGGTTTTTTGTTGGGGAGCGCCGGCGGGCCGCCCAATACTGGCAGTTTAGCGCTTTTTGATCGGAAAACAGGCGTCCCGCCTGTCCTCCAGGAACAACAGGCGGGACGCCCGTCTTCCCTGACAGGCGGGACGCCTGTCCTCCAGGAACGACAGGCGGGACGCCCGTCGGCCCTGACAGGCGTCCCGCCTGTCCTCCTGCTAAACTGACGGTATTGGGCGGGCCGCCGGCAGGGTCCGGCATCTTGCCGAACCCTCTTCATTGGCCGCCGGGATATGGCGAGTCCCGCTCCATGCCCGGACGGTTCAGCCCGAAATCCGGAGTTAAATTTCTGCAATGGGGGAAGAGAGACCACGGATTACACGGATTTTTTGGGTTTAGAATTTTCCACCATTTGCAACTTCGGAGAAGTTGCAAATGAAACATTCTCCACCCCGAAGGACACGAAGAGTTAGACAGAGAATCAACCCGTGAATTCCAGCATCAAGGCGCTGCACGGGGGCATGTCCGGCACGGCGAGTCCGGTGCTTGCAAGGCTGGACCCGTCAACCGTGCCGGTCCATGAGGTGGCGAGGCGGTCGGCCACCTGCCATGGGCCGCCGGGCGTGCGGCCTGGCAGTGCGAGCGCGTCGCGGGGGATGCGCACTCTCACATGGTGAAGGGTGGCCGAGCCGTGGAAATTGGCGAGCACGAGAAACGCCTGGCCGGATGCGGCGTCGTGGCGCAGGAAGGCGTAGAGCCAGTGGCCTGAGGGGGATTCGCCGTCGAGTCGGCCGAAGTGCGGGTTATCGCGGTTGGCCGTATTGAGGCCGTAGAACCCGCCGGCGACGAAGGCCGGTTGGCGCAGCACCCTGAGCAGTTTGCCATACCATGCCCGCAGCGCCTGTTGGGCGTCGCTGAGGCGGCCGCCGTCGTAGTTGCCGCCGTTGACCCATTTGGTGAACTCCGGCATTGACCCGTAATCGAAGATGCTGGTGCGCGCGTCATCCCCGGCGAAGCCCTTGACTCCTGTGGCGGGTTCACCGACTTCCTGGCCATGATAGATCATGACGGCGCCACGCCCCATCCCTAACAAAACAGCGCTAACCGGCCTGCCGACCTGCATGCCCAGCCCGCCCCAGACATGGGGGTTGGCCAGGCGCACCTCGTCATGGTTTTCGGCATAGCGCAGGGATTGATGGAAGCGCGGGCCGGTGAATATCAGGGCATCGAGGTCATTGGCCCACTTGCCTGATTGATAGATTCCTTGCAGCAGCGCATAACTCGGATCATCATAGACTGCATCGAATCCGGCCTGCAGCAGTTCATCCAACACCTGCCCGTCGCTTAGCTTCGCGGGGTCGTTGTCATAGGCCTCCGCGCAGAAAAACACGCCGGGGTGGCGGGTGCGGGCGCGTTGGACCAGCCACTGCCAGAACGGCATGGGCACCAGATGGGCCATGTCCACGCGGAAGCCATCGACGCCCATGAGTTGCCAATAGGCGAGGATGGCATCCATGGTGCGCCAGGTTTTGGGAACGGCGGCGGGTGCGGCATCCGGCCCCGGCAGATGGGAGGTATCGCGGCCGGTGGTGAAATCATGGCCATAGTTCAACTTCACCGTCTCATACCAATCGGTGAGTGCCGGTGCCCAGGAAATCACATTGTTGCCAGTGACGCGCCCGCAAGCGCCCTCCGGCGCATAGATGCCGGCGCATCCCGGCCGGCCGGCCGTCGGCAGCATGAGCGGCGGGCCGCCGCCGGCATCGCTCGCCCGCAGATAGAAAAAATGGTTATTGCGGGCGAAGAACGTGTCGCGGTCATCGTCCGTGCCAAAGGACAAGTCCGGCCGGACATCGGAGGCATAGGAGCGGGCGACATGATTGGGCACAAAGTCGATGAGGGACTTGAGTCCGTGGTGGCGGCAGCGTGCCAGCAGCGCCTTGAATTCATCGATGCGGCGTTCCGGCACATGCGCGTAGTCCGGGCACACATCGAAATAATCCTTGATGGCATAGGGGCTGCCGGCGATGCCCTTGAGAATGTCCGCAACGTCCGCCGGACGCGTGGGATAGGCCGTGCCGCTCGCCTGCTCCAACACGCCGGTGAGCCACAGGTGGGTGCAGCCCAGTTCCTTGATGGCGGCCAGCGCGGCCGGGGAGATGTCGTCGAACTTGCCGCAGCCGTTTTCCGCGAGGGTGCCGTTGGGTTTGCGGGATTCGTTGGTGTTGCCGAAGGTGCGGAGCAGAAGTTGATAGATCGACGGCCGGTCCGCGGTGGCGGCTGGGCGGTTGGGTGGCGTCGCGGTCATCGGGGATGGTCGTTAAGGTGACGGGCCGGAGTGTCTGAGTCAACGGCAATTCCAGCAGCCGTTTCAGCGGGCATGGCGGTTGCCAACCGCCGCCACGGGCAAGACCGCACAGAGGACTGTGCGGACTGCTTCTGCGTCCCATCCGCCGCCACGGTCAAGACCTAACCCTTTCCAGCAGCTGCAATTCAGGAATTGCAAATCCGCGGGGATTTCGCCACAACGGCGGCGGCGCGCCGGTCGGTTCATGAGGTGATCGGCTAAGCCCCATCCCACAACCGGCCCCCATGCAATTTATCAGCACGCACAATCCCGCGCAGCGGGTTTCCCTGAAAGAGGCGGTGTTGTCCTCGCTGCCGCCGGACAACGGGCTCTACATGCCGGAGCGGCTCCCCGTGTTAGACGGGGATTTCTGGCAAACATGGCGCGACCTCACCTTCCAGGAAATCGCCTTCCGCGTGGCGCAGGCGTTTTTCGGTGAGGACATGCCGGCCACCGTCTTGCGCGCCATCGTCGATGAGGTGCTCACCTTTGAGGCGCCGCTGGTGCGGCTCACGGAGCATCAATCCATTGTGGAATTGTTCCATGGGCCGACGCTTGCCTTCAAGGATTTCGGGGCGCGCTTCATGGCGCGGCTGATGGGGTGGCTTACCCGCGACGACGGGAAATTGCTCACCGTGTTGGTTGCCACTTCCGGGGACACGGGCGGTGCCGTGGCCCATGCCTTTCATGACGTGCCGGGCATCCGCGTGATCATCCTCTATCCGCAAGGGAAAGTGAGCGGACTCCAGGAAAAACAACTCACCACCCTCGGCGGCAATATCACCGCACTCGAAGTCGATGGCACCTTTGATGATTGCCAGCGGCTGGTGAAGGCTGCGTTGTTAGATCCGGGTTTGGCCGGGCGCCTGCAGCTCACCTCGGCGAACTCGATCAACATCTCACGGCTGGTGCCGCAAATTTTCTATTACATCCACAGTGCCAGGTGCCTGCCGGCGGGAGTGGAGCCGGTGATGGTGGTGCCCTCCGGCAATTTGGGCAATCTCACGGCGGGCCTGCTCGCCGAACGGCTCGGTTTGAAGGTCGGGCAATTCATTGCCGCCAACAATCGCAATGACGTGCTGACGCAATACCTCGCCGGGCATCCGTATGCGCCGCGGCCGAGTCTCACCACGCTCTCCAACGCGATGGATGTGGGCGCGCCCTCGAATTTTGCCCGGATGCTTGCCTTGTTTGATGGCGATCAGGACGCGATGCGCCGGCGGGTGAGTGGCTGCACGGTCAGCGATGAGGAAACGCGTGCGGCCATTTTGGAGGTGGCGAAGAACCATCACTACATTCTCGACCCCCATGGGGCCGTGGGCTGGTGCGCCGCCAAGCAATGGCAACGCAACCATCCGGAGGCGCTCACCGTCATTCTTGAAACCGCCCACCCAGCCAAATTTCCGGAAGTGCTTGATAGCCTGTTAGGACCCGGCCGGGTGGTGATCCCGGAGCGCCTGGCCTGCCTCGCGACCAAAGAAAAACGCGCGCTATCCATGCCAGCGGATGCCTCCGCGTTTGTGGCATGGCTGGGGCAATTGCCGGCGACCAAGTGAGCCCTGTGCAAAAAAATCCCGGCAGGGTGATGACCTCTGCCGGGATGGACAAATGGAAGAAACCTCAGTAGCCCTGCGTCCGGGCGTATTTGAAGTAGGTCTCGAAGCCGAGTTCCGGCGGGAATTCCGAGAGGCCGTCGGCCACGTTCATTTCGATGCGGTTATCCTCGCCACAGCGCTCATACGGCGGCTTGAAGGAGCCGCGGTACGTCGGGCAGGTGAAGGTGAATAACTCGTAGAAACCATAGCCGAAGCGGCGCAGGGCACGGTTGGTGCCATCGATCACCCCGTAGCTCCAGCCAACCTTGCGGCCCTCGGCATCGTTCTTGCGGGCGATTTGCTCGGGGATTTCAACGACTCCGTAGAGGATGTTGCTGATGGCCCGGCCGAGCTTGCGGCCGGAGGTGTATTTTGCGCCGGGGGGTGACTGAATGTCAGCGGCGGCGAAGCCTGCGAAAGTGATCAACGCGGTGGCGATAACGACGAATTTTTTCATGTCGGGAAGAGGTTTATCTTGGGGCTTGTGACTTGGCAACGGAAATTTCGAGAAAAAACGGGGTTCACAGTTCGAAGCTCAGAACTCGCACAATTCCAGGGGTGGCGCGGAGTTTTTCCAACAAACTGGCGGGCGGTTCGGAGTCCACCTCGATGACGGTCACCGCGCGGGTGCGGTCGCTGGTGCGGCTCAGGGCCATGTTGGCGATGTTGATTGCGGCGTTGCCCAGGGAGGTGCCGATGGTGCCGACAATGCCGGGGCGGTCGTCGTTTTCCACAAACAGGAAGCGCCCGCGCGGGGTGGTTTCCACATAGTGGCCGGCGATGTGAACAATGCGGGCGGCACTGCCGAAGAAGGTGCCGGCGACCGAGCAGGATTCGCCACCCTTGATGGCGGTCACTTCAATCAGTTCGGTGCAGTTGGTGGCCAGCGCGGCGGTGGCTTCGCTGACGTTAATGCCGTGGGCCTTGGCCAGCGCGGGGGCATTGACCAGATTGGCCTGCGCCTCGGTGTGGGCGCTGGCAAGATAGCCGGTGAGCACGGTGCGGGTGATCAACTCGGTGTCGAGCTCGGAGACCGCGCCAAGGTAGGAGACGCGGATGGCGTCGCATTGTTCGGGGGCGATTTTTGACAGCAACTTGCCCAGCGAACTGGCAAGGGTGAGGTAGGGCCCCACGCTTTCCAACGTGTGGCTGTCGAGATTGGGCATGTTCACGGCATTGCGGATCTCTCCACTGACGAGGAAATCCCGAATCTGATAGGCGACCTCGATGCCGACGTTTTCCTGCGCCTCCGCGGTGGAGGCCCCGAGGTGCGGGGTGAACACGCATTTTCTGGCCCCTAACAAGGGGAAGTCCGCCGCTGGCGGCTCGGTTTCATAGACATCGAGGGCGATGCCGGCGAGTTGACCGGCATCCAAGTGGGCCTTGGCGGCGGCTTCATCGACGAGGCCGCCGCGGGCGCAGTTGATGATGAGGGCGCCCGGATTCATCAGGGCGATGCGCTCGTGATTGAGGAGGTGCTTGGTTTCCGGCGTGAGTGGAATGTGCAGCGTGACCACGTCGGCCCCCTGCAAGGCATCGGTGGCGGATTCGGCCAGATCGACCTTGAGCGATTGGGCGCGGGCGGCGGTGAGGAACGGGTCATAGGCGATCACGCTCATGCCGAAGGCTTGGGCACGTTTGGCAAACTCGGTTCCAATCCGGCCCATGCCGATGATGGCGAGGCGTTTGCCGAAGAGTTCGACCCCTTCGAAGGACTTGCGGTCCCACTTGCCGGCAAGCATTGAGGCGTGGGCCTGCGGGATGTTGCGGGCCAGCGACAGCATCAGGGTGAAGGCATGTTCGGCGGTGGAGATGGTGTTGCCGCTGGGGGTGTTCATCACCACCACGCCGTGCTCGGTGGCGGCAGCGCGGTCCACGTTGTCCACCCCGACCCCGGCGCGGCCAATGGCTTTGAGATTTTTGGCCGCAGCAAACACCGCCGGTGTCACCTTGGTTTGGGAGCGGATCACCAGGCCGTGGTAATCGCCGATGATGGCAAGCAACTCGTCGGGCTTGAGCCCGGTGATCACATCCACGGAAATCTCAGGGGTGGATCGCAGCGCTTCCACGCCTTTTTCAGAAATTGGATCGGAAACAAGAACTCGATAGATGGCCATAGGCAGGGAGGGATAAACCAAGGGCCTGCCGATGGCAAGGATTTGGAGAAAAAAACACACAGGCAACCCACAGAATGGCAAGGGGCTGCCGATTCCCTTGATTTCAATCCGTGAAATCCCTGCAATCTGTGGCTGATCTAACTCATTACGCAGATCCAACGGCGGTTTTCGGCCTCATGGGGTTCCAGCGGAACCCAACGTCGGGACGCTTACGGTTTTGACCCGGCCAGCCACTGTGGCGGATGTTTTGCCTCGAGTGAATTTTTGAAGGAGGCTTCGAGGGCGTCGCGCAGGCGGGAGTGTTCGAGTTGTTCGAGTTCGCCGCGCACGGATTCGAACGGGCGCAAGACGGCGGGCGCCTGCGCCATATAGCGGATGAGGAAGACCCCCTCGGGACGGGTGATGACTTCACTGACCTCGCCCGGCTCCTTGAGCGAATATGCCATCTCGGCCACGGCTTTCGTCCACGGGCCCTGATGACCGTCGCGTTCGAGCCAGCCGATCACGCCGCCCTTGTAGCGGCTGGCCTGATGCTCGGAATAATCCGCCCCGAGCACGGAAAACCCCAGCTCGGGATGGTCTTTGATCGAGTTGTCCTTCGAAAACCAATCCCGCGCGGCGGTGAGTTTTTCCTGGTACTGTCGTTGCCGTAGGGGATCGCCACTGGGATTGAGCCAGAGCACGGCGGCCTGGCGTTTTTCATTGGATCGAAACCGCGCTTCGCCGGCGGTGTAGAGTTCACGCAGTCTGGCTTCCGCAACCGGGGCTTTGAGGTCGCTGATCCGGGGAAAGAGCCCTTTCTCCTTGAGCCGCGAGCCCAGAACGCGGGCAATCTCCGCGCGGACAAGCGGGTCGCGGTCGAGCCCCTCATCCAGCGCCGCCTGAGCCAACTGTGCCCGGCTCACAAGTTGCTCCAGCGCCTGCTTCCGCACCGCCGCGTCCTTGCTTCCCGAGTGCTGGTCCTTGAGCTGCTGCTCGAGGTCGGCTTGGGTCACGACTATCGACCCGACCCGCAGCAACTGCCCGTCAGCGGCCGCCGGGGCGGCGCTGGCCGGCGCTGGCTTCTTGGTGCACGACGCCATGCCCAAGGCAAGCGCAAGCATGGCTGGCAGGGCCAGGCATGCCGCGGGTTGCCCGCGCAATGATGTTAGGTTTTTCATTGGGCCAGGTTGTGAATCACCGCCTTGCCGGAGCCACGCGTGAATTCCCACATCAGCAAGTGGGTGCCGGGGTTGGGCAGTGCCACCTGAACATTGACCGGATCACCGTAAGTCTCGGATTGTTTCACGCCATCGACGTAGAAGGCAAACCCGTCATTCCAATCGCCGCCGACCACTTCCATTTCAAAATTGAGGGTTACCGGCCCGCTGACATTGGCAATCATGCGGTTGGTGTCGCCCGTGTTGCCGCCGTTGCTCACCAGGTTGCCGGTGGCCTGATCGGTGGTCCAGTTGCCATTGCCGCTCATGCCATATTGGGTCGCGCCGGTCATTGTTGCGATGCTGCTGGCCGTGAGTGGGCCGGGGTCGAGCGACATGTTCAAGCGGTAAAACCGGCTGCTCTCGGTGGGATCCAACGGTTGGCCGGTGAGCTTGGTGCCGCTGGCGTCCGACTGTTGGGCGAAAGATCCGCCAACATCGGCCCATGCGCCCAATCCGGCCGACGACTGGACACTCCAGCGGAGGTCGGCGGCGTTGAGTGTGCCGGGGGTTGATAGTTCCGGCCGGCCATTGACGATGTGGAAACCACAGCCCGTCCAAAGCGGTTTGAAGAGATTACACGTCTGATGCTTGCTGATCTGGGCTTTACTGATTTTGAATTGCTAATGGCGATTAACCATTCCAGGCGCGTATTGATTAACGACTATGCGCCATCTAATCCGTACCCGTCTGCTGAAGCTATTAATATGAAACGAGATTCAGATAATCTAAAAGATTTTATCCACTAGATATCCATGACCCGGCCGCGGAATCCGAGTTCCTTAATTAGAAACTGATGTATCTCATCGCTGTATAACACAGAAGTGTTTACAATTAGTGTTGTGTTAACGCACTCCGGATATGAAACGGGTGCGGATACTCCCGGAAGGTATTTGCCGATCTTGTTGGGATCCTTATCCATTACCTTAACTATCTTAGTTCGATTTACATCACCTATAGCAGCAACAAAGGTAGCAGCGTGTGCGCCTGCACCATAAAGTACAAACGAATCAAGATCATCAAGTTCAGCAATAATGCTATCAAGTCTAGCAATTGCTTCGCCTAGTTTAGATACAAAATTGTCGTGTCCCACGGTGGGTTGCATGAGCAGTCCTATGTGTGCCCCACCCAGAATATCTTTACGTTCAAATGTTTTGAACCCCGCGATCATTCCGCATAGCGATAGACTATTTTCACTGAAATGCTGTATATGATCGTTGAAGAAGTCCATGGCTCGTAATTGCCTCAAACTATGGTCAACATTCGGTAATTCGACATAAATCCAGCCGTGATTCGCAATTAATTTGCGACAATTAACTAGAAATTCAACGGGATTAAAAGTGTGCTCAAGTATGTGTCTTGCGATAATTAGATCAAATTTATCAGTTTGTTTCAAAACAAATGCCCCGTCAAAGAAGCAAGTATGATGCTCTATATCCGCAAAGTCATATCCCGTTATACAGGGATCCACAGTGACTACTTTACTGCCGCCCAATGCGAAATGCTTTGCAGTTTCCCCACTGCCCGATCCGATTTCCAATACATTAGTTGACTCGGATGCAAAGCGACTTATGAAGCCAATAATATCCGTGAGATTAGACGACATGACGCTACTAATTGATTTCTTTACTACATAGTTGTCGCTATCATAGAGATCACTGATGCAGGGTGTTGTATTATGTATGTGTCCACATTGCGAGCAAACACCCGCGGTAAACGAAGCCTCTTCACCCGCATGTGGCAAAGCATACAGATGCGCCGATGAAACGGGAATAGATTCAAGCAATGGAACTATAGTGACTGCTGAGTTGCAAATTGGGCACCGCGTTTTCCTGCTCCCACGCGAAGCGGCTGCGAAAAATTTTCCAACCACGTTATCTACCCACATTATTCATCTCTTGCATACTTCTCATACTTAGTCTACGGTCCAGATCGGTTCTCACTTCCTCTATAGCAGTATCCAGAGTCTTTCCCACATTAAATGCTTGACCCCCGGCTTGCCTCCATTGGGAACAATTATCAGTCCGATCATCAACTAGAATATCCCCACGCTTGCAATGCTTTTGCTTGTCAAAGGAGTATGGTCCAAAGTGTACAGGAATGTCGGGGAAGTGTTTATGCGCCCAAACTATTTTATCCCAAAACGCCCAGGGCACATCATTATCATGTGGTATAGCAGTTAGAAACAATAGCTTCCATCCGAGCTCGTCTCTATAAGAACTTGCTAACGAAACGAGAGCCTACAAGTATCCAGCGCAGCAGGCAAGAACGGTGCTGAACGCTGTGGTTTTTCAGGTTGGACGACTTGGTACCATTACTCCCGTTGCAGAGCTTGAACCGGTGCTGCTTGCCGGTTCCACGGTCTCCCGATCTACCCTCCATAATTTCGACGAAATAGAGCGTCTTGGCATTATGATTCACGATCGGGTCATCATTGAGAAGTCAGGCGAAGTGATTCCCAAGGTGATCAGTGTTGTGCTTGATGAGAGGCCATCGGATGTTCAGCCGATTGTTATTCCATTGAACTGCCCTGCGTGTGGTACGCTTCTCGAAAAGTCGGAAGTTGAAGTCAGTTATTACTGCCCCAACGAAGAGGAGTGTCCGGCACAGATCAGGGGAAGAGGGCTGCACTTTGCCTCACGCAATGCCATGGATATCAGGAACCTCGGCAAAGCACTGGTCGATCAGCTTGTTTCCATCAAGCTGGTGAAAGATGTTGGTGACCTCTATTTCCTGCAGGAGCCATTGGTCGAAAACCTGGAGCGGATGGGGCGCAAATCAGCGCAGAATCTTGTACATGCCCTTGACGAGAGCCGGGCCAAAAGCTATGAGCGGTTGCTCTATGCCCTCGGTATCCGCCACGTCGGGCGTGCAACTGCTCGCGAGCTGTCGCAAGCCTATCCTTCGCTTGAAGCGCTGATGCAAGCCAGTGAGGAGGAGCTTTCAACCGTCCCCGACATTGGACCGGTGGTTGCCCGCAGCATCTGCGACTATTTTGCCAAACCCACAGCGTCCTATTTTCTTGAAAAACTGCGTGCTGCGGGGTTGCAACTCTCTGCATCGGAATCCACAATACAGGTCAATCGCAATTTTGAGGGGCTTACGGTACTCTTCACGGGAGGCCTTGACCGCTATGACCGCCAGCAGGCCTCTGAACTGGTGGTAGAGCGAGGTGGAAGGGTGGTAAACTCAGTCAGTAAAAAAACCGGCCTTGTCGTTGCCGGTCATGATCCTGGCAGCAAGCTCGACAAAGCGCGGAAGCTCGGGGTGAGGGTGGTTTCAGAGGACGAGTTTGACAAGATGCTTTAGGCAACTTTTCCTGATTTCTATTTTTTTGCAACGTAAAGAATTGAGGTCTCAAAAGTCATCGGGAAATACTCAGCACTCTTGAATCCGCTTTTTTTCAGAATAGCGATAAATGGCTTGCCTTGCGGAAACTGTTCGACAGAGTTGGGCAGGTAATCGTAGGCAAAGGAGGATTTGCAGAAAAGTCCGGCGATTTTTGGCAATACCTTTTTGAAGTATACCAGGTAAAGTTTTCTCATCACACTATTTCGCGGAATCATTGGTTCGATAATAAGTGCATGGCCGTCTGATTTCAGGACACGGTGGAACTCGCGCATTCCGGCATCAAGATTTTCAAAATTCCTCACGCCAAAGCCTGCGCTGACCACATCAAAACTGGCATTTCCAAATGGAAGTTTTTCAGCATACCCCTCGATAAACGTGATCTGCGGGTACTTTTTCCTTGCTATGACAAGCATTTCAGGTGAAAGATCAAGAGCGGTAACTGTCGCGCCAGCAATTTTTGACATGGAGGCCGCCAAATCACCCGTACCGGTAGCGACATCGAGAATTTTTGGTGCCGTTTTTTTCGCCAGAATTTTTTTTGCCTTGCTGGTTGCCATTGCCCGCCAATAATTGTCGATGCCCAGACTGAGCAGATGGTTTAAAAAATCGTAAGTCGGGGCAACCTCGTCAAACATTGACTTGATTGATCCTCTTGATTTTGTCCGAAGGAGGGATTGTGTACTCTCTTTTGATGGACTTACCGGCGAATCAGCTCTTTTTGCCATAGACCTCTTCCGGATTAAACATCAGT
>JBAXPF010000093.1:0-12882 GCA_037132955.1 Verrucomicrobiota bacterium
ACTCCAGTCGCACTCCAGTCGCACTCCAGTCGCACTCCAGTCGCACTCCAGTCGCACTCCAGTCGCTGCGGCCGTAACCAGCGAACTCAGGAAAACAGCTTGCGATCTAGCGAACGGTATTGGATCGCTTCGAGGATGTCCTGCGGGCGGATGTTAGGCGCGCCTGCCAGATCCGCCAGGGTGCGGGCGACCTTGTGGATGCGGTCATGGGCGCGGGCGGAGAAACTCATCTCCTCCATCGCTTGTTCGAGGTAACCGGTGGCTTCCGCATCAAGTTGGCAATGCTGGCGGACTTGGCGCGAGCTCATCGCCGCATTGGTGGAATGCCCGGACCTGCGGAAGCGCTCGTGCTGGATCTGGCGTGCGGCCATCACCCGCTGGCGGATGTCCGCGGAGGATTCGCCGGTGTTGGTGTTGGACGAGAGTTCGCGGAAATCCACCAGCGGCACCTCAACGTGGAGGTCAATCCTATCTAACAACGGCCCCGAGATCCGCTGGCGGTAGTTCTCTATCTGGCGGGGCGAGCAGCGGCAACTGCGTTTCGGATCGCCGTAGTATCCGCACGGGCACGGGTTCATCGCCGCTACTAACATGAAGCGCGAGGGAAACGTCAGCGAACCGGCGGCGCGCGAGATCGTCACATAACCGTCTTCCATCGGCTGGCGCATCACCTCCAAAGTCTGGCGCCGGAATTCCGGCAACTCATCGAGGAACAACACCCCGTGGTGCGCCAGCGACACTTCCCCTGGCCCCGGGTTGCTGCCGCCGCCTAACAATCCGGCGTCAGAGATGGTGTGGTGCGGCGCGCGGAATGGCCGTGTGGTTAGAAATGCCCGCTTCGGATCCAACATGCCGGTGATCGAATGGATCTTGGTGGTTTCAATCGCCTCCTCTTCCGTCATGTCCGGCATGATGGTGGGGATGCGCTTGGCGAGCATGGACTTGCCGGTGCCGGGCGGGCCGACCATCAGAATGTTGTGGTTGCCGGCGGCGGCCACTTCGAGCGCGCGCTTGACGTGGTGCTGGCCCTTGACCTCATCGAAGTCCGCCTCGTAAGTCCGGTGGGCGTTGAAAAACGCGCGGCGGTCCAGGGTGAAAGGCGGAATGACCAACTTGGCGTTGAGAAAGTCCCAGGCTTGCCGCAGACTGCGGATGGGAAACACCTGGATGCCATCGACCACCGCCGCTTCCGGCGCGTTTTCATCCGGGACTAACAAACGGGTGCGGCCCCGGCGCTTGGCCTCCAAGGCAATCGAAAGCACGCCCTTGACCGGGCGCACCGCCCCATCGAGGCCGAGTTCACCGACCACGCAGCAATCGTCCACGGGCAGGGGGGTGCTGCCACTGGCGGCGACCATGGCCAGCGCAATGGGCAGATCAAACGACGGGCCTTCCTTTTTCAAGTCCGCCGGGGCGAGGTTGACCGTCTTGATGCCGTCATCGAGGCGGAGGGCGGACGCGCCGATGGCCGAGATCACCCGCTGGGATGACTCGCGCACCGCCGCATCCGGCAAGCCCACAATCACGATGATCGGCCGGTCCGCACCGCTGGCGTTGACTTCCACCTCCACTTCCTGGGCATCCACACCGCGCAGCGTTGCTGAAAAGAACCGGGTAATCATGCGAACAGCATGGGTATAGGAAATCCCACGTTATGGCAAGCAGAAAAGATGGGCGTGTCAGACAGGCAGTTTCCGCACCGCGATGCGTTCCCAATACATGCGGTCGCGCCAGTCGTGGAATGCCTCACCGTAGGCATTGATCCGGCGGCGGGTGGCCACGGCGTCACCGCCGACGAGGATCTCGTTCATGCTCTCGGGAGTCGTGAGGCTGCGCACGCTGGGGAAGGCCTCGCGCAGGACTTTGCGGGTGTGCGATTGCATCGCGCGATGGCCGGTGCCGGTGACCAGGTTCACCGCGAGCAAGCCGCCGGGTGCCACCGCGCGGCGCAGATGCACCAGCAGTTGCGGGTCCCATGCCCGCGAGCGGAAGACGTCGGTCTTACCTGCCAGATAGATATCATCAAACACGACGTCGAAGGTGCGCCGGTTTTTGGCCAGCCACGGATAGGCGTCGGTGGTGATGATTTCGATGCCCAGCGCGTCGAGGCCCATGTGGGCGCGGGCAAGGTCGATGATTTCGGCATCGATATCGATGGCGGTCAGTTGGCAATCCGGCAGCAGGTGGCGCAGCACGCGGTAGGCGGTGCCGCCCGCCAAGCCCAACATCAGGACCGAGCGCGGCGGGCCCGCGGCCCGCAGCAATGCGGCGGCGGCGATGAGGTCCCACGCCAATCCTGTTAGAAACCGCCGGCGGTGATGGGAGGCATGGATGGCGCCGGCCACGCGGAATTCGGTGGTGGTGTCGGATTTCCAAATCTCAAGGGCTTGGAAGCGGGTTTGAACGGTTTCAGTGCGGCGCATGGCGGGGGGGGTTGGCCAGGCGGCCGGTGATGGCGGTGGCGAGGAGGTGGCGGCGGTCGGGGCGGATCGGGGCGAGCGAGAGGTGGATGCCCGAAGTTTGTTCCGGGTTATGGTGGAGGGTCAGCAGCGTGAGGGCCGGGTCGAGCGCGGCGGCGTCGATTTCCTGCCAATAGACCAGGCGCATGCCATGGCTGGGGCGGAAGAACGGGAAGATCTCGATGCCCAGCGGGGTGAGAATCAGATAGGCATGGCGGGTGAGGCGGAAGGCGCTGTGGGCTGCCGCCAGGGCAAGGGCCAGCGGGACGAGGGCCCACGCCGGGTGCGGCAGTGTGGGGTTTTCCGCACGATACAGGGCGCAGGCTAACAATGTCACCGCCACGCCAGTCAGCACCGCGGAGCCTACCCAAAACAACGGGGCCTGACCCGAACGGGTAAAGCGCAGTTCCTTTTCCGGCGATTGAAGCGGGCGCGGCATGGTAGTCATTTGCAGGTGGCGGTGGGCGGCGCTGGATTGGTCCTCTCCTGTGGCGCGTCCCGGGTTTCCAACTCCTCGGGGGACACGAACTCATCGCCCTCCCGCCGCCGCCGCAGGGTGTTGAGCCCAATCACAATCAGCACGCCCGCGACCCCAACCGAAACCTCCAAAAAAACCGGGGTGGACACGATGCCCGCGAGCATGCCGAGCCACTCGCCCAACAGGCCCGGAACGTGGCGCCAACCCAGTAACAAAGCCACCACCCCACAGCTCACCCCAACCAGAATCGCCGCGGCGATGGCTGCCTGCTTCACGCGCTCGTCTCCCGTGCGGCCCCTCATCGCCGACAAGTCTACACGCACCCCGCAGCCAATCCCAGCCGGAAGTTTCCCCAACGCCCCGCGGCATTTTGATGGCCGTGGAATTTTTTTAACCTTTTCAGACAAAAGCTTGCAGTGGTAGCGTTTTTCTACGCGTCATTGGCAGCAAACCTAACCTTTCCACCACCCGCTCATGATTGAAGTTGAAAGTTTAACCAAACAATTCGGAACCAAAACCGCCGTGGACCGGCTCTCGTTCTCGGTGAAAAAAGGCGAAGTTCTCGGATTCCTCGGGCCTAACGGGGCCGGCAAGTCCACCACCATGCGGATGATCACCGGGTTTTTCCCACCCACCTCCGGCGATGCCAAGGTGTGCGGGATTTCCATCGTGGATCGTCCGGCGGAGGCCAAGACCAAGATCGGCTATCTGCCGGAGTCCGCGCCGCTCTACCGGGACATGACCGTGCTCGGCTTCCTGCGCTTTTGTGCTGCCATCCGCGGGCTCTCCGGCAGCCACAAAAAGCAAGCTGTGGAACGTGCCATCGAGGTTTGCTCCCTCGCCTCCGTTGCCTCGCAGTCCATCGACACCCTGTCCAAAGGCTATCGCCACCGCACCTGCCTCGCCCAGGCACTGCTGCATGACCCCGAGGTGCTCATCCTTGACGAACCCACCGACGGTCTCGACCCTAACCAAAAGCACGAGGTCCGCCAGCTCATCAAGCGGCTTGGCGAAACCAAGGCCATCCTGTTCTCCACGCACATTCTCGAAGAGGTTGAGGCCGCCTGCACCCGCGCTGTCATCGTCGATCGCGGCGTCATCGTTGCCGACGGCACACCGGCGGAACTTCTCGCCCAATCCGGCACGGGCTCCCTGACCGATCTGTTCCGCGCCGTCACTTCCCGTGACACGGAAGCGGCCTGATAAAGACGCAAGACGGCAAGACCCAAGACGCAAGAACAGCCTCTTCGATTTTCTATCCACCATCTTCCAACCACTATCCACCATCTCCCATGCGCACCCTAACCATTTACAAACGCGAGCTGGGCAGCTACTTCTCCCAGCCCACCGCCTATGCGATCATCGTGATTTTCCTCCTGCTCTCAATGGGACTGGCCTTCACCTTCGGCAGTTTCATCAAGGCCGGGGATGCCTCTCTTGAGTGGCCGTTTTTCTTCTGGCACCCGTGGATATTCATGCTGCTGGCACCGGCCGTCGCCATGAAACTGTGGTCTGACGAGCAACGCACCGGCACGATCGAACTGCTCGGCACGTTCCCCGTTTCCACCCGCAGCGCCATCATCGGCAAATTCCTCGCCGCCGCCACCGTCTGGCTGGTGGCCTTGGCCTGCACGTTCCCCGTCGTCATCACGGTGAACTATCTCGGTGCTCCCGACAACGGCGTGGTCCTCTCCGGTTATATCGGCTCTTTCCTGGTGTGTTGCTCGTTTGTCGCCGTCACCATGCTCGTTTCCGCTTGCACGCGGGATCAGGTCGTCTGCCTCATCGTGTCCGTTTTCGTGTGTTTCCTGGCCGTGGTCATCGGCTACGACCCGGTGGCCCGCGCGCTCGACAGCTTCGTCACCCCGCCCGCCGCGGACGCGGTCGCCGCCGCCGGCCTGTGGGCACAGATGGTCCACTGGTGGCACCAGGGGATGGCTCAGGTGGTGGAAGTGGCCACCTCGTTCGGCGTCTGGGAACACTTCGCCTCCCTCAACCGCGGGCTGTTCCGCTTGCAGGATTTGGTCTGGTTCGCTTCCATCATTCTGGTCTCGCTGCTCGGCACCAGTGCCATCCTCTCGGCCAAACGCTCCTGATCTCTCCAAAATTCAAAATCTATAATTCAAAATCTAAAATCTCCCTATGGCCCATAAACCAACCCACCCTGTCACGCGTGCCGCCTTTGGCGTCGGCGCGCTGGTCGCCATCGCGGTCCTCGCCAACTGGCTGGTCGCCATCACCCCGTTCGGCAATCGGGGCCACGATTTCACGGAAAACAAGACCCACACCCTCTCAGAGGGCACCCGCGGCATTCTCGCCGAACTGGACACGCCGGTGGTCATTCGCTACTACGCATCTCGTAATACCGCCTACATGCCGGAAATTCTCAAGCTGCACATGCGCCGCGTGGATGACCTGCTCAAGGAGTATGGGGCGCTGTCCCAGGGCAATCTCCGCATTGATGAACTCGATCCCCAACCGGACACCGATGCCGAGGACTCCGCCAATCTCGATGGCATCAACGGCCAGCGCATGGATGACCAGAATCTTTACTTCGGCCTTGCGGTCACCTGTCTGGAGCGCACCAGCGTCATTCCATTCCTTGATCCTCACGATGAGACGATGTTGGAATACCACCTGTCCAAAGCCATCGCCGAAGTGGCCACGCCCACCAAGCCGGTGATCGGTGTCATGTCCGCCTTGGAGTTGGCCGGTGGCCCGGCCCAGATGCCCGGTCAGCGCCCCACGCCGGGCTGGGTTTTCTATCAGCAATTGAAACAATCCTTCGAGGTCAAGGACCTGGGCATGACCCCGACCGTGATTGATCCAAAGGAGATCAAGGTGCTGCTGCTGTTCCACCCGGCCGGGATCACCCCGGCAGCCGAGTTTGCCGTGGACCAATACCTGTTAGGCGGCGGCACCGTGGTGGCTTGCCTTGATGCCTTCTCGGTGGCGGCGCAAATGACCAGCGCCGGCAACCCGATGATGGGCGGCGGCGGTGCCCCCACCAGTTCCACGCTTCCCACCTTGCTGGGGGCCTGGGGCATGAGCTTTGAATCCGGCCAGGCCTTGGCCGACCCGACTTATCTCACCCCGATGCGGACCAAAACCGGCACCACCGACGCCGTGGCCATCCTCACTCTGCCCCAGGCGGCAATGCCGCAAAAGGACAACGTCATCACCAAGGATCTCAAATCCATCATGCTGTTGATCCCCGGAGCCTTCACTCAAACCGGCGGCGCGGGCGTGGCGGTCAATACGCTTGTTAGATCCTCGCTTCAGGCCGGATTGGTCGATGCGATGAAAGCCTCGCGTCTCGATCCGTCCCTGGCCACCTCGCTCAAGCCCAAGGGCGTTGCCTACGATCTCGTCACCCACCTGAGCGGCACCTTTAAGACCGCCTTCCCTAACGGCAAACCGGGTGAACCGCCGGCAGCGCCCAAGGCGGAGGAGCCGAAAAAGGAAATCGGCCAGTTGCCGGCGGAGGTGAAGAAAGAAGCCCCCAAGCCGCAATGGCTCAAGGAAGGCAACTCGCCCGGCAATGTGTTTCTGATTGCTGACGTGGACGCGTTTTACGATCAATTTGCCTACAAGGTTCAGAACTTCGGCGGCATGCAGATGGCGTCACCGTCCAACGGTAACTCCTCGTTGCTCTTCAACCTGTTGGATCAGGCGACCGGGTCGAAGCACCTGATCGGTTCGCGCTCACGCGCCGCGGTGCGGCGGCCCTTCACCGTGATTCAGGAAATGGAGGCTAACTTCAACAAGGAGGTCGGCCAGGAAATCGCCAATTTCCAAGCCAAGCAGGCGGAAGCCCAGCGCAAGCTCAACGACCTCCAAGCGCAGAAAGCCCAGGGGGCGGACTTGCATCTCTCGCGCGAACAGGAAGCCGAGATCCGCAAGTTGCGCCACGAAAGCGTGGAATACTCCCGCTTGATCCGGGAAAAGGAAAAAGACCTGCGCCGCCAGAAAGACAAGCTCGCTGGCAACATCACGCTGCTTAACGTGGCCGTCATGCCCGCCATTGTCATTCTGTTCGGCTTGGGACTGTTCCTCAAACGCCGCTCGTCCACCCGCGCCCGCTGAACTGGATTTTCTAAATCCAGAATCCACAATTCAAAATTCAAAATCTCCCCACCCTCCATGAACAAACGCCAAGTGATCTTCCTCTGGCTCATTGCCATCGCCCTCGGCGGTGCGGTTGCCTCTATCAAGTTCGGCCGGAAACCATCCACCACCAACACCACCGGTCGCGCCCCCGGCCAGAAGTTGTTTGAAGCCTTTCCCGCAGCCGAGGTCGCCGCCATCGATATCCAGGGTATTGGCCATGGTGCCAACCTCGTCAAAAAGGACGGCAAATGGCTCGTCACCCAGCGCGATGACTATCCCGCCAATGTCACCGCAGTGAATGAATTTATCCGCACCCTCGAGGAACTCAAGGTCACCCAAGGCATTCAGGCCGGTTCCTCGTTTGCTCCCCGTTTCGGCCTCGATGAAGCTGCCACCACTCCGGAGAAACGCGGCCTGACAGCCGTCTTCAAGAACGCCAAGGGCGATGAACTTGCCAAGGTTTCCATCGACCGCCGTGCCGCCGCCGAAAACGCCGCGTCACCCTACGGTGGCGCCCCTAACGGACGCTTCATCCGCAACCACAAGGACAGCATGAGCATCTATCGCGTCAACGAAGGCTTCGCGTCCCTCAGCGACGATCCCAAGCGCTGGCTCGCCGAGGGCTTCGTCCAAGTTGAAAAAATCAAATCCGTCGCCGTCACCCAGCCGGACAAGACCGATCTCGCGTGGAAACTCACCCGCGACACCGAAGACGGCCCGTTCACTCTCGTCGGTGCTGCCACCGGCGAAACCCTCGACTCCGCCGCCACCGACCCGCTCAAGACCTTGTTTTCTTACGCCCGGTTTGACGACGTGATTGCCGCCGCCCAAGCCGCTGAACGCCTCCAACCCACGGGCAAGCGCATCGCCACCATCGAGACCATTGAGGGGTTCACCTACACTCTAACATTCACGCCGCTCAAGCCCGCGACCCCTCCGCCGCCAGCGCCCAATCCGGCGAGTCCGGCACCACCGGCTACCGATAACTTCGCGCTCACCGTGGCGGTGACGGCGGAGTTGCCGAAAGAGCGCAAGAAGGCCGAAGGCGAGAAGCCCGAGGATGCCAAGACCAAAGACAGCGCCTTCACCGAGCGTCTCAAGACCCTCACCCAGCAATTGGAAAAGGAAAAGGCCCTGGCTGGCCGCACCTTTGAGGTCAGCAAATCCACCGTGGAGACTTTGCTCAAGGAGCGCTCAGGCTGGCTTAAGAAAGATGCCGCCGCTACTCCACCTGCCGCCGGCATGCCCCAGCCAGCCATGCGAGCACCCGCCAACCGGCCTATCGAAACCTTTACGCCTCCCATTGCCATCCCGCCTATGCCGGCGGAAGGCGACAAGGAAAAAAATGGCAAAGAGGGCGATTCTCCCCCTCCTTGAGGCCGGAAATCCGGCAGGCGGGCGATCCAAGGAGCGGCGGACTCCGATCCGCCGCCGTGCATGGAATGAAAAAGGAGGGCAAAGAGGGCGATTCAGAGCGCCCCTCCTTGAGGCCAATGAGCAAGCGGCGAGACGGTGTTGACGGATTGGGGTGGAAGTCGGCCGCATAAAATGAGCATAAAATGCCAGGCATTATCTTGTTGACGGATTGGGGTTGGAAATCTGGCGGAAGGTGGCTTAGATAGCCGGGCGATGTCGAAAATCCGGGTGCTCTCTGACATTCTGGCCAGCCAAGTGGCGGCCGGGGAGGTGGTGGAACGCCCAGCCTCGGTGGTCAAGGAATTGGTGGAAAACAGCATCGATGCCGGTGCCGGAGAAATCCGCGTGGACGTCGATCGTGGCGGGTCGGCGCTTATTCGAGTGAGTGACGATGGCTGCGGAATGTCGCGCGAGGACGCGCTGCTTTCGTTAGAGCGGCACGCGACCAGCAAGTTGCGCACCGCCGGGGATTTGGCGGCGATCCGCACCCTGGGATTTCGCGGGGAAGCGGTGCCCAGCATTGCGAGTGTGTCGAGGTTCCGGATGGTCACGCGGGAGGCGGCGGCGGTGGTGGGGACGGAAATCTCAGTGGACGGCGGAAAATTGTGCGATGTGAGGGAGGCCGGTTGCGCGCCGGGCACAGTGATTGAAGCCAAGGCGTTGTTTTTCAACATGCCGGCCCGCCGCAAATTCATGCGGGCGGAATCGACCGAGGCGGCCCACGTCGAGCACCAGTTGCGCTTGCATGCGCTGGGGGCGCCGCACATCCGCTTCCGCCTGCGGCGGGATGACCGGGAGGTGTTGGATTTGGCACCGGTGGCGCGGGCCGTGGACCGGGTGCGACAGTTGTTAGGTCCGGAGCTGGCCAGGGAATTGATCACCTTGCCGGTCACCCATGGCAACGGCATCTCGGTCGAGGGCTTCGTCCTGCCGGCGGCCCATGCCCGCAAGGGACGGCGCCATCAAATCGTGATCTTGAACGGCCGGCCAGTGGAGGACGCCGTGATTTCACGGGCCTTGGCCGAGGGGTTTCGCGGTGCGCTGGCCGACGGCATGTTTCCCGCAGCTTGGCTGTGGATCGATTTGGAACCGGCATTGGTGGATGTGAATGTGCATCCGGCAAAACGCGAGGTGCGCTTTCACCGGCCGATCGATGTGCGGGAAGCCATCTTGGAGGCGGTGCTTGCCGGGTTGAAACCACCCGCGCCGCCGGTGGTCAGACGGGGGGTGCCAACGCGGGATGTTCTAACGGGAGAGTCACAAGACGGCGGTCATGGACCGCCGCTACAAGGCGACGGGCAGCCATCGTTAGACGGCGGTCACAGACTGCCGCTACAAGGCGACGGGCAGCCATCGTTAGACGGCGGTCACAGACCGCCGCTACTAGGCGGGGTGCAGCGGCCGCGGTTCCAGAGCCGGGCGGTGCAACCAGGGTTGCCGCTGCGGGCGGAAACGCCGAGCGATGAGGCAGTGGAGTCCGAGGCGGCAGAGGATGCGATCCCGCTGGTGGGCCGGCAGCCGGTGTTTCGGATCATGGGCATGTTGCACCAGCGCCTGGTGGTGATGGAGAGTGAAGATGGCTTGGTGGTGTTTTATCCGAAGGCGGCACGGGAGCGGGTGTATTATGAACAATTGCTGCGGCAACATGCCGGCGGGCTGGAAACCCAAAGCCTGCTGGTGCCTGTTTTGTTAGAAATGGATCCCCGTGATTTGGACCTGGTGTTGCGGGAGTGCATGGCGCTGGCGGAGGCCGGGCTCGAGGTGGAGGCGTTTGGCGGCAACACCTTGCAAGTGCGGTGCCTGCCGGCCTGCCTGCCGATCGATGATCCACGGCCGTTTCTGGGTGCCTTGATGGACGAATTGCTGCACGAGTCCGCGCCGGGTGCCCGCTTTGCCTTTGAGCGGCTGGCGCGTTTGTTGGCCAAACGCGCGGCGGGACTGGTGTCGCCCAAGCTGGCGGAGTGCGAGCGCTTGCTGACGGAGTTGTTTGCCTGTGAGTTGCCGTATTGCACCCCGGACGGGCGGCCTACTCTAACTGAATTTGGGATGAAGGAACTCGCGCGGCGGTTTGGGATGAGTCAGGTTTGAGTCCAAAGCGGCGCTAGTCGGTCACATAGAGGAGGCGGCCGCAATTTTCGCACTGGGTGATTTGGAGGGCGGCCTGGGCGTTGATCGCCGTGGAAGCGATCACTTTCATGTGGCAGCCCCCGCAGCGGCCTTCGGCCATGGGCGCCACGGCGAGGCCGTCCTTGGTGCGCATGAGGCGTTCATACAGCGGAAACACGGCACTTGGAATTCCGGTGGCGAGCGTGGCGCGTTCGGCGGCGACTTCGGTGTGTTCTACCTGCATCCGCTGTTGGCGTTGGGCGATGGAGGCAAGATCCTCGCTGATGAGTTTTTGGGTGTGGGTGAGGGCGGACTTGGCGGCATCGAGGGCTTCCCGGCATCGGTCCACAGCCTCCATGGCCTCGAGTTCAAGCGTTTCAAAGCCATCGATTTCCTTTTCGTAGCGGGTAATTTTGTGGTTGAATGCTTGGTATTCGTCGTTCTTGCGGGTCTCGAATTGCTGGACCTTGAGGCGTTTGATGGTGGTCCGGCGCGTCTCCGTATCCAGCTCGATCTTTTTCACCTTCAGCTCTGCGGCCAACAACTTGTCGTGGGCTTTGGCCACGGCGGTCTCATCGCCGGCGAGTTTGGACTTTGCCCGGGCCTCGTCAACGGGGAGTTTTTCAAGGTCTTTGGCCAGCGCCATCAGGCGGCGGTCACGATCTTGGAGAATCAACAGGGCGCGAACTTCGTCAAGCATGCGTATGGCTAGCTGACCCGCCCCGCAACCGCAAGCCTTGCGTGGCGCGCAGGGTAAAAAAGTCGCAATGCCCGCGCGATGCCCAAAGCGGGCTCGCGTTTTCAAGCCCTCAGCCTTCGAAATCCTCGATCGCCATACGGACAGGTTTGCCACTCACGACGTCGAGTCGCTCGATTTCCTCCATGGCCGCGGCAAAGTTTTTCTCCAGCGCCTTGTGGGTCAAGAACACCACCGGCACCTGTTCGCCTGCGTTCTGCTCTTTCTGCATGAGCGCACCGATGCTGATCTGGTTCTTGCCAAGCACATGAGCCACTTGCGCGATCGCATCGGGTTGGTCCTTGAGCGACATCCGCAGGTAGCAGCGGATGGAAATATCTTTCGCGCCGCGCACCGGCAGTGCCTCGTGCTTGAGCAGCCATGCACTGCATCCACCCTTGCCAGCCACCGCTTCCATGATATCGCCGATGACCGCACTGGCGGTCGGCAGACGGCCCGCGCCGCGGCCGTAATACAGGGTGCTGCCGACCACATCGCCTTCCACAAAAACCGCGTTATAGGAATCGTGCACCGCCGCCAGCAAATGGCCTTTCGACACCAGCGAAGGCTCAACCCGCATTTCGATCTCGCCGTTGACCTCACGGATCACTGCCAGCAGTTTGATGCGATAGCCCAACTCGGCGGCATATTCGATTTCGCGGTGCGACAGCCCGCGGATGCCTTCAATCGTGAAAGCGTCCATCGAAACTGGCGCGCCATAAGCCAGCGAGGCCAGCACGACCGCCTTGTGCGCGGTATCAATGCCGTCGATGTCGAGGTCCGGCGGCGTTTCGGCGTAACCGAGCTTCTGGGCATCGGCCAGGACCACGTCAAAATCGAGTCCTTCACGTTCCATGCGGGTGAGGATGTAATTGCAGGTTCCATTCAGGATGCCATACATGCTTTTGATCCGGTTGCCGACCAAACCGTCGCGCAACGCACGCAGCACCGGGATGCCGCCGCCGACGCTGGCTTCAAAATAGAGTCCCGCGCCGCTTTTTACCGAGGCTTCAAACAGTTCGCGACCGGCTTCGGCCAACAGCGCCTTGTTAGCCGTCACCACCGGTTTGCCATTGCGCAACGCCCGCAAGACAAACTCCTTGGCGATTTTGATGCCGCCTATCAGTTCGACGATCACATCGATTGCGGGATCATCAATCACGGCTAGCGCGTCGGTGGTCAGCTGCGAAGCATCCACCTTCACGCCGCGGTCGGTCGTGATGTCAAGGTCGGCGATTTTCCCGATCTTCAACACAATACCAGTGCGCTGCGCCATCAGTTCGGCGTTGTTGAGAATGCCCTCAACCACGCCGGCACCGACCGTGCCGAATCCAAGGATACCTATCTTTACTTCCTTCAATTGCTAGAGAATTGGGTTGGGGGGGAAAGTCGTTGAATCAGCCGGTGGGAGGGACGGGAGGGAGGGACGGGAGGGACGGGAGGGCGGGAAAAGGGGAGGGCGGGAAAAGGGGGGGGGAGGGGGGGGATTGGGGTGTTTCGGAAGGGCGGGGTGTCGGAAACTAACAAGAGACAGCCAGCTCCGGACGGCGGATGTGGCGAGGGGCCTAAAATTTGAA
>JBAXPF010000094.1:0-12829 GCA_037132955.1 Verrucomicrobiota bacterium
CATCCCATGCTAAATGACCGATAATGTAAAGTTTATTAGTTTACGCCGCCTTAGCTATCTTCCCTGTGCCCAACCAGTCGCCGTATCCCGCCCAGCCTTTGTCCGCGTATGTTCCTTCTGGAGCAGCGGGAATGTCAGACGGCAAAGCAACCTTCTTAGGCAGTCGGCCTTTGCGGTACTCGAACCATTCAGTCTGGCTCTTAAGACCAAGTCCGCGAGCAAAAGCCCGCGCCTCGTGAAATGGTCGAAACTTTCTCTGCACGGGTGATATGTTGCCCGTACCCAACCAGTCGCCCATTCCCGCCCAGCCCTTGTCGGCATATGTCCGCATGGGACCGGCAGGGATATCCGATGGCAGGTTGCCTTTGCAGTAAGCTCTCCATTCGGTGACGTTCTTGAGCGCAAGGGAACGGACAAAAGCCCTTGCATCCTTGAATGATCTATACTTTCGAAATTGGTCCGCTATGTTTCCCGTCCCGAGCCAGTCACCGTAACCGATCCAGCCTTTATTTGCATAAGTGCCTTTTGGATTTTTCGGGATATCTGTTGGTACTGAACCTCTTCCTGGCAGGGCTCCTTTGCAGAGCTGATCCCATTCTGCCTGACTCTTAAGACCAAGACTGCGAGCAAAAGAACGGGCCTTCTGGAAGGACCGAAACTGCCGTCGCATAGGCGCAATAGTCCCAGTGCCCACCCAGTCACCCATCCCTGCCCAGCCTGTGTCGGCGTATGTCTTATTTGGGTTGGTGGGAATATCCGATGGCAATATGCCTTTCTCTGGCATGTTGCCTTGGCAAAAATCCTTCCATTCACCCTGACTCTTGAGACCTAGTCCGTGAGCAAATGAGCGAGCCTCTTGGAAGGAGCGAAACTGTCGCAGTTGAGGCGCTATATTTCCACTTCCCAACCAATCACCCATACCAGCCCAGCCATTTTCGGCATAGGTCTGGTTAGTATAGGCAGGGATATCTAGCGGTAGCGTCACTATCTCTGGTCGGTTGCCCTTGCAATACTCATTCCATTCTATGTTGCTCTTGAGACTGAGGCTGCGAACAAACGCACGTGCGCTTTGGAAGGAACGATACTTTCGCAAACTGGGTGCTATGTTACCAGTACCCAACCAGTCACCCCAACTAATCCAACCGGTGTCACAGTAAGTTCTTTTCGGAAATGCTGGAATGTCTGGCGGTAAAGAGCCTTTCTCGGGAAGATTACCTTTGCAGTACTCGTTCCATTGAGTCAGGTTTCGCAGCCCCAGCCCTCTCGCAAACTCCCGTGCTTCCCCGAATGGTCGCCACGATAATTTCGCCAGGCGGTCCCAGCACTTGAGTTCGATTTCCCGCACGAACTCGGTTAGATCGATGCGTTTGGCGAGGCGTTCGTCGATATTGAACTCGACGCTGCCGCCGCCTTTGCGCTGTTGCCCTTGGGAAACGGCGCGGAAATACTCGATGATGCGGTCATCATTGGCGGCGAGGGCGCGCAGGGTGGTTAGAATCTCCTTGAAGGCTGTCGATTTGAAGAGGTCCTCCGCAGTGGCGTCGGTATCGTGAAGGATGGGGACGATGACATAGCCGAATTGCTTGTTAGGGGCGGGACGCAGAGCCCTCCCTACGGCCTGCACGATGTCCACGGCGCTGCGGCGCGGATCGGCGAAGAGAACACAGTCGATGCCTGGCACATCGACACCTTCGGTGAGGCAGCGGGCGTTGGTGATGAGAGCGTGATCGGCTCTGGCGAAATCGCCGATGATGCGGGCGCGGGTGCCGGTGGGAGTCTTGCCAGAGACGTGGAAGGTTTCGAGTTTGCCGAATTTGCGGAACGCTTTGCTGAAGGCGTCGTTGTGGGTCTGGAACAATTCCGCCCGTTGGATGCTGCCATGGAATGAGACCGCGTGGCGGATGGGATATTTCATCATCGCTTTGCGCAGGGCGATGAGGGACGCCAGCATATCGGCTTCGATTTCATCATTCCACGGGCCGGCGTCCGGTCTAACAAACGCATTATTGCGGATCAGGTCGGCGACTTCCTGGCGCGACACGGCGATGCTGATGATATTGTAATCACTGAGGATGGGCGGGTCGTATTCCATCGCCCGCTTGAACGAGAGCAGGTGGAAGGTTTCACCATAGATAGCGGGATCATCCATGCTCAGCACGGTGTCGCTCTGGCCGGCGTAGCGCCGCTCGGTGGCGGTCATGAAGAGGCGCCGGCGAATGGATAGGTTCGCATCGTGTAACAGGTGGGAGAAAAGTTTGCCGCTGTCGCCGACGGTTTTGTGCGCCTCGTCCATGATGCCGAGATCGAAGCGGAACTTGGCGGCGCGGGCCGCTTTGGCGAGGGCCTCGCCGCTTTGATAGGTGGTGAAGACGACGCTGAGTCCACGGTGCTTCCGTTTCAGCCAGGCGGCGATCTCGTCCGGGTCGGTGAGGCATGGAACGCCGAGATCCTGGCGCAGCACTGGGGTGTCATAGCGCTCGATGCGCCCGGCGGATACATCGCTGCACACACAGATCCAATCCACCGCCTGATGGTTGGCCATGGTTTCGCGCAACCAGACTTTAAGCGTCTGCCGTATCAGCGCGAGGCTCGGCACGGCGATGACGATGCGGCGGGCGGCGAGTTTTCCGGCGATCCAATATGATGTCAGGCTTTTGCCACTGCCGCAAGGCATGATGAGCTTGCCGCGCCTGGCCTTGCCGATGACGAAATGCTCATGACCGTCCTTCACCGCGCCTTTCTGGTGCGGGTGCGGGCGTAGCGGCTTGAGCGCACCCGGCTTGTGGGCGAGGTGCGCCCGCAGGCGTGTTAGAAAAACGGTGTCAAGTGCCTGCCAGATATCGAGCGCGCAGAATCCGATGCGTTGCTGCTTCTTGAGCAGATGGGTGATGCGTTCGGTGGTGGAGCAAATGATGCCGAAGGCAAATCCATCGCACACCCCGAACGCGAGGCCGGTGAAGGTGGAGATTTCCCGCCAAGTCAGGGAACAATCGTTGGCTTGGCGATACTTGCATTGGATCGCCCAGAACTCGCCATCGTGGGTCTGCGCGACGATATCGATTCCCTGGTCGGTGGCGGGCAGATTGAGTTTGCATGCCACGGATTGCGGCACTTCACGGTAGAGCCAGACGTGCTTGAGCTTGCTCGCATACTCGGGTTCGAGTTGCAGGTAGGCTTTGACGAGTTGCTCGAACAGGTCGCCCTTGAGCTTTTCACCGTAGCCACTCCACTTGTTCTGGATGTCCTGCCATGACGCGCAGCCACGAAGAGCACCCAGCAATCCAGCCTGTCCATTTGCTTGTGTCATTTGAGGTGGTGCTGGTTTACCTCATAGCCGGTCGTGCTGCTAGGAAATTTTCTTTCGGTGTGACCCTCGCGGGAAATCGATTAGGCATGAGGCGCCTACGGATCTAACAACGCCCGCACGGTGGCGGGATCGAGGGTGGCGGCGAGGTCGGTGCCGGCGAGGATGCCGGCGGCAAGCTTGCCCTTGTCCTGTTGGAGTTGGTGGATGCGTTGCTCCACGGTGTCCTGGCACAGCAATTTGTGCACAAACACCGGCTTGTTCTGGCCGATCCGATAGGCGCGGTCGGTCGCCTGCGCTTCGGCGGCCGGGTTCCACCACGGGTCGTAATGGATGACGGTGTCCGCGGCAGTTAGATTAAGGCCAGTGCCGCCGGCTTTGAGCGAGATGAGAAACACCGGGGCCTTGCCGGATTGGAAATCATCCACCAATTGGCCGCGGTCCTTGGAGGCACCGGTGAGCTTGAGGTAGGGAATGCGCGCGCCGACGAGATGCTCCTCGATAAGGGCGAGCATGCTGGTGAATTGCGAGAACAACAGGATCCGCCGGCCTTCCTCGATGAGTAGCTCCAACAATTCCGTTAGAAAAGCCAGCTTGGCGGAGTCGCGGACGTGGCTGGAAAAATCCTCCGGCAACAGGCGCGGGTCGCAGCAAATCTGGCGGAGTTTGAGCAAGGCATCGAGGAAGACAATCTGTGATTGGCCGAGGCCGCGGGCGGCAATGGCCTGGCGCACGCGCTGGTCCATGGTGGCGCGCACGGTCTCATAGAGGTCCTTTTGATTGGTGTGCAATTCGATGAGGTGCACGAGTTCGGTTTTGGGCGGCAATTCCTTGGCCACCTGGTCCTTGGTGCGGCGCAGGATCAACGGCGCCACCCGCCGCTTGAGCACCGTGTTGCGTTCGGCGTCTCCGTCCTTTTCAATCGGCTTGCGGAAGCGGGTGTTGAACGCCTCCTCGCTGCCCAGAAACCCCGGAATCAGAAACCGCAACAAACTCCACAACTCGCCGAGGTGGTTTTCAATCGGCGTGCCGGACAGGCAGAGGCGGTGGCGGGCCGTGAGCTGGCAAGCGGCTTGCGTCACCTTGGCGTGCGGGTTCTTGATGTATTGCGCCTCATCGAGCACCACCATGTGGAAGTCCACGCCGCGCAGTTTTTCGAGGTCGCGCTGCAACAGCGCGTAGGATGTTAGAACAAGGTCCGCGTGCGGGATCGAGCGGAAGTGGTGTTTGCGCTCCGCCCCGTTGAGCACCAGCACCCGCAGGCCGGGCGTGAACTTGAGCGCCTCCGCCCGCCAGTTAGGCACCACCGAGGTGGGCGCCACCACCAGCACCGGCTTGCCGCCCGCATGGCCGGCCAGTTTGTCGGTTAGAACATGCGCCAGAGTTTGCAGGGTTTTGCCGAGGCCCATGTCGTCAGCCAGGATCCCGTGCAGACCGTGGCGCGCCAGAAATTGCATCCAATGAAAGCCGGCGAGTTGATAGTCGCGCAAGGTGGCGTTCACCCCGTCCGGCAGTGCCACCCGCTCGATGCCGGAAAAATCCCGCAGCTTGGCCGCCAGTTCCGCCAGTTCCGGCGGTGGCGTGAGGCCCAGCCCATCCAACCCGGCGAGCGTGGCGGCATCCAGCGCGTGGAGACGGGCACGCCCGGGAAACTTCGGGTCGAGCAATGCCGCGAGATGTTGGAGAATCATCCGCACGCGGCCGACCGGCAGCCGCAGCGCGTCGCCACCCGGCAGCGGCGCATAGACGTGACTATTGTTAGGTCGGTCGAGGGTTTCCTCCAGGAAGTCGCTTTCTAACAATCCAGCCAGAATCGGCAGCAGGTCGTGGCGTTGGCCGGCCACCTCGAAGCCAACCGAGAGGCTGAACCAGCCGCCGTGGGCCGGCTCCAGCGCGCTTTCCCAGTTGGATGGGTCGGCGTCGAACACGCGGTGGCCGACGTTGTCGTCGACGGTGACATGCCAGCCGCGGGCTTCGAGCCGGGCGACCCCCTCGCCGCGGAATTGGAACCAGAACGCGTCGCCTGGCACGCGGCCCGGATCGGGGAACCAGCGGTCCGGGTCAGTTGTTAGGGCGGCCTCCCTGGATTTGAGGCTGAGTGCGAAGCGCCATGCGGAGTTGGCTTGCAGCGACGACAGGCCGGCATCGCGAAGATGTTGGGCGGCGGCGTTTTCCGCGGCCGCGGCGTGTTTCAGCATCACGGTGTGGCCGTCGGCCAGCGTCAGGGTGCTGGTCCAATCCGGCGCGGAGGCCCGCAACGAACTCCGATGCCCATCGTAGTTGACCACCGCGGTGGCGAAGATCCACTGGTCCGGATCCGGCAGTCCGAGCGATTGCAGCAACAGGCGCGTCGTGCGGTCCGCCGGTTCGCGCGTGACGTGCAACTCGAAAACCGGTGCGGGTGCCAGCCACGGCACCTCGGGCGGCGGCGGGCGGGGCTCCTCGCGGGTGCCGGGCAGGGCCGCGGCCACGGCTGCCGCCACGCTGTGGCCTAACAGGCGTTGCGGGTCGCGTTGCCGCGCCGCGCCTAACAAGAGTGCCGCCGCATGGTGGCAATAGCTGCCGATCTCGCATGAGCAGGTGGTTTCAAAGTCCCAGGTGCCGCCTGTCTGCCAGACATTGACTGCGGTTGCGGCGTTGGCCACGCTGCCCAGCAGCGTGAGGTTGCCGGGCGCGGAGGGATCGAGGCGCAAATCCCTGACTTTAGGCACCAGTGGCCGGGCGGCGGCGAGGAGTTCGTCGTCGAAGCGGTCTTTCCAGCGGCAAGCGCGCAGAAAGTCTTGAATGGTGGAGGGCTCTGGCAGGGAAGTTGATAGGGTTCAAGGGTGGCGCTTGCACTGCCATTGTTGGGACCAGGCGGGCGGCAGGCGGAGCGGTTTGGCGGCGGGCATTTGGATCAGGGCGAGCGCCTGGCGGGCGGTGACGAGGAGTTGGCCATCGGCCTCGCGGATCATTTCAAAGGCGCACCAGAAGCGGGCGCGGGACAATTCATCGAGACGGCCGCGGATGAGCAGCCAATCGCCGAGCACGGCCGGGCGTTTGTAATCGACCTCGATGCGGGTGACCACCGGGAATTGGCGGGACTCCGCCATGGTTTTGAGGTCCATGCCCATGAGCGCGGCGAGGCGGGTGCGGCATGTCTCGATCATGCGCAGATAAGCGAGGTTGTGGACGACACCCCCGCAATCGGTATCGAAAAACATCACTTCTTCACGGGTCTCGATGTGGGGAGGGGTGCTGGGCATGCCGCAGCATGGGCCATGACCGCGCAATCCGCAATCCCGGCTTGACTTTGGTCCCGGGGATTTCACAGTTCACGTGACCATGAAATGGCTGAGACTTCCAATCCTGCTGGGAACCTGGCTGCTCCTGCTGGCGGCGCTGCCTGTGCTGGCGGGTTCCTTCGTGGCCCCGGCGGATGGGCCGGTGGTGTTCCGGCGGGACCGGTTGCCATTGGATGTGGATACCATGACCCACCTTGCCGACCAACTCGCCGTGCTGGCTAACGGACAGGGTGGCGACGAGGCGCTCAAGCGCCGGGCCGTCGCCCAGATGCTCGGGTTGGCACTCGCCCTGCAGCCGGGCCATGCGGAAGCCCTTAGAATCCTCGACAAATTCAACCATGATATCCAAAAGGCATGGGGGGATTCCGCGCAGCTGACCGCAGCGAGTGCCCAGATATGGCGGATTTTCGGGTGGTTGGAAACGGCGGCGGCCGGTAAGGACGGCCACGCGCTGGCGGCTTGTCTGGGCGACGCCCTCATCATCGCCGATGCGCAACACCCGCGGGTGGAGGCACTGCGCAAAGCGGGCGAACAAGGCGCATGGGCAGGTTGGGTTGAGCCGCTCAGCGCGTTCGAAAAATCTGAAAAACCCGCACCGCTCGGGAAAACCAATCCGCCGGAGAATCAACCGCCGCTGCTGCCAGTGAAGAAACCCACGCCGGGAGTTCCCATCATGTTGGAGAAAGCCGTGGTCAGCACGCCGTTGTGGATTTTTGACAAGGCCGCCAAAGCCGCCGTGTTGCGTGCGGTGCCGATCCGGATGCAGGCGAAAATGAAAGACGGAATGGCAAAGGCGGAGCCGCTCTCCTGCGCGATGGGGTTTTCCGGACTCAATGCGTATGCCGATACCAACGCGTTCAAGTCCACCGCCGATACCGTGGTCAAGGCTCTAACCAAGCAACACGGCAAGGTTCCCGCAGGCGTGACCGTGGGCTTGGTTTGTGGCGACGATGCCGACTATCAGATGGCACGCAATCGCAGCGCCATTTCCGGGGCGGCGGCGGTGTTGATCAACGCCGCCATCACCGGTTGTGAACCCGATGCCACGATCATCGGCGAAGTCCAGGAGGACGGCAGGTTCACCCTGCCGCCGCGGTTTTGGGAAAAACTGCGCGCACTGTCCGGCGGCCCGGGCGGCCGCTTGGTCGTGCCGACTGAGGCGGAACGCTATCTGCCCTCAATCCTGGCTCTGGAAGATCCCGACTTTTTCTTCAAATACGAAGTGCTCTGTGCCTCTAACCTGGGAGAACTCATCGCCCGCTCCGCCAAAGAACCCGAGCCCGACCTGGCGCAAGCCACCGCCAGTTTCGCTGAAATCCGTTCCAAAATCGGCAGCCAGCCCGTGCCGCAATACATCGTCAATCATTTCATCCGCCAGCGTCTCGAAGAAGTCGCCAAGGGCGCTTCCTATCATGCCTCAGCGCGCCTGCTCGCGTTGCAGGGTGAAGGAAAACGGCCGACCCAATTGCCGCGCAACCTCCTGGCCTGCCAACTGCGCAAGGCCATCCAGCCCATGGCATGGATTCCCAAGTATAACATCGAAGGCTACTATGATCCCAAGCTTTACAATGTCCAACTCATCAATGCCAAAGCCCTCAACGACTCCTTTGAGCTTTGTGTCAAGGAAGTCGACCGGTTAGGGAGATATGTGGAAATGCGCGACCGCGACCTCCATGCCCAGGTTCGCGAAATGGTCGCCACCATCCGCGCCCTCTCCCGCGTCGCCCGCGGCCGGGCCGACGGCCGCACCGGGAAAGTCCCCTTTCGCGTGGAATTCTATGCCCTGGTCCGCTCCTATCAGACAGTGATGAAGGTGCTGAATCAGACCGCCATCGACGAGAGCGGGAACTGACGGAAATGGCTCTCTGTTAGGGTTGCGAGAACAAATCCCGGATTGCAACTTTTGTCTGCGGGTTCATGCCGGGGGCGGGTTTTGGCAGAAACTCCGGTATGGCACCGGCTCGCAGAGGGCGCGGAGGTTGGCCGGCGGGGTGGCGCTCGGGATTTCGCAACCGGCATTGACCATGAAGGGATTGCCGGCTTGTTGGTAACAATCCAGCACTGCGGCGCGGATGGCCTGAGGCGTGGAATGGAGGACGGCAGCGACGGGATCGAGGTTGCCGGCAAGGACGGTAGCGGATCCCACGGCGGCACGCACCGCGCGGAGATCCACCATGTGATCGACGTCGAGGATATCCACCCCGAGGGTGGCGATGCCCGGCAGCAGGCGGGTGATGTTGCCGCAAATGTGCAGACGCACTTTGGCTCCCATCTGTTTGAGGCCGCGCACCAGTCGCAGTTCGCGCGGCAGAACCAAGCGCTCGTAGAGATCAGGTGATATCTGGCTGGCCGCAGCATCACCCATCCCGATGGTATCGGCCCCGGCGTCCACCTGCGCCTGGGCGAAATCCAGCGCCACATCCACGCACAGGTCCATCAACTCGCCGATGTATCCCGCGTCATCCATCAGATCCATGAAGAAATTATCCAGGCGGCGCAAGTCGGCGGCCTCCGCCGCGGGTCCCTCGATCCATCCCATGACCGAATACTTGTCACCCGTGAGTTTTTTATAGCGTCTGACCGCGTCAATGCGATCACGCATGCGCTCGGCTTCCAGCGGGTTGGGCCGTGGCAATTTGCTGATGTCCGGATCATCCTCCAACGGCGGCTTCAGACAATAGGGCACCATGTCCCGCTCATAGATGATTTGCGCGCCAAACCCCTGGGTCTCGCGGTAGGGGTCGGAGATGGTGCTGACTTGGTCGAGACCGAAATCACGGGCGCAAGCGAGGTTGGCATCGACCAGCACCCTGTGGTCTGAGGCGAATGCACCATAGTAGCTGCCGATGTGTTCGGCGGCAAACTGCATCAAAATCGGGACGCGCGCCAGATGGTCGGTGGGGCGTCCATCAAGGGTGGCGAGGTAGCGTTCAAAGCCGGTCATGGGGATGCCTTGATACGCGCCGCGCGGGCCGGGTATTTCGCTTAAGTAGCGGCAAGGGTTGCGGTTTCACAAGTCTTACTGCAGCCTGTCCCTGGTTATTCGGTCAATTCCCCATGAAACGCACCCTCGTTCGCGCGGCCGCTTTGGCCTTCATCGCCTTCTTCATCATCATTATCGGGATCGCGGACCGCGGTGAGGGCGACCTGTGGTGGGCCTTCATCGGGCGCATCCCCTACGGCGACAAAGTCGGCCACCTCGGCCTCGTCGGCACGCTCTCCTTGCTGTGCAATCTCGCCATCCCGCCGCGGCCCGCCACGCGCTCGACCCGCTTCATCACGCTGACCACGTGGGTGTTGCTGGTGTTTCTTTCGTTAGAAGAACTGGCCCAAGCCTTCATTCCCACCCGCACCTGTGATTTCTTCGATTGGCTGGCCGACCTGGCGGGCCTCGGCCTCGGGCAATTCGCCGCCAGCCTGCTGCGCCGGTGGTTCGCCCGAGATCCGAAGTTGAAATCAGTGATTCAACCTTAGGACTCTCATTAGGATAACACGATTGTCTTTGGTAATTTTCCGGCGGATTTCTCCGCAAGAAAAATGTAAGGCGCAAGCACATGGTTTTCCCGGCGATGAAAGCCAACAGGAAGTCATGCCGTAGTCGTCGCCCGGTGATGATCCACAATCGAAATCCTCTTCTGCCCCGCTGGCTCGGGGTGTTGTTAATCAGCCTTGGTGCTTGGCAGGGCGCGTGCGCCACGGAGCCTGCCACGCCGCAAACCAAGGCTGGTGAGCGGGAGGGGTTGGTGGCCAGCGGGGACTTGCACATGGCGGGGCCGGCACGGCGACCGGAACACGGGTTGCCCTTGGGCAACGGCCGCATGGGATCGATGGTTTGGACGACTCCCGGCACGATTCATTTGCAGATCAACCGCCCCGATGTCTACGCCAATGACAGGGACACCACGAGCTTTCAGGACCCGCATGAAAACTATTGCGGCGGTTGTGCCTTCGTGGATCTGGATTTCGGTAATGAGTCTAACATTTTCAGCGGCGCGGCCACCCGCCAGGACCTGTCGATCTACAACGGGCTGGCGACTCTATCAGGGGACCGCGTCACCGCGCGCCTGCTGGCCCATCCCGACAAGGATGTCATCGCCATCGAAATCGACGATGCGCGGGATGAGGCGGCGGTCATCCGCGGTGTGCTGCGGATGTTACGGCCCCCGGGTGTGAGAAAAGCCGGCCACAGCGCGACCTCGGAGTTGCTTGAAAAAGACGGGCGCATCGTGCTGACGCAGGAGTTCAAGGAAGGGAAGTTCGTCTGCCGCACGGCCGTGGCGGTCTCATGCGTCGGTGCGCCATCCAGCGTTGGCCCGCGGGATGAGACGGGCATGCGGTTGAGCATCGGCCCGCAAGCGCCGGGCAAGGGGAAGTTGACATTCTACGTGGCAAGTGCCGCCAGCTTCGAACCGGACCGGGATGTGGCGGCCGCCGCGCTGCGACTGTGCGCGGATGCCGGGCAGGAGGGTTTTGCGCAACTGGCCGAAGGGACCGCCAGTTGGTGGCACCGGTTCTGGCAGGGGACGTATGTGAAACTCAGCGGCCCTGATGGCGCAGTCAATGCCGCCGCCGCCATGGTCCAGACCCATTACTATTACTGCCTCTATCTGATGGCTGCCAGCAGCCGCGGACCGTTGCCGCCCAAGTTCAACGGCATGCTCTGGAACACGCGCGGCGACTTCCGCCGGTGGGGAGACATGCACTGGTGGCACAACCTGAGTTGCTTCTATGACGGGCTGCCGGCGACCGGCAAGTGGGAGTTGATGGATCCGGTGTATGACATGTATTCAGGCATGTTGCCAAGCTGTGAGCGGGCGGCCAAGGAGGTCTGGGGCAGCGCCGGGCTGTGGATTCCGGAAACCGTGCATTTCAACGGCTTGCCCACGCTGCCGCCGGAAATTGCCACCGAACTGCGCGAGTTCCTGTTGTGCCGCAAGCCGGTGGACGAACTCTCCGAGTCGTTCAAGACCTTTGCCTCCTTGCGCAATCCGCTCCATCCCTGCTGGAACTACCTGGCCTTCGATTGCTGGAAGAGCGGCCGGTTTGAATTCCGCACCCAAGGCCACGGCCCGTTCAGTTATACCACGCACATCCTGTCGAGCGGCACCAAGATCGCGCAGTTGTTCTGGGCCCGCTACGCATACACGCGCGACACGGCATGGTTGCGCAGCCGCGCCTATCCGGTCATCCGCGGCACCGCCGAATTCTATCGGAATTTCCCCAACCTTAAACTTGAGGCCGACGGCAAATATCACATCCACAACGTCAACAACCATGAGCCGACGTGGAACGCACAGGATACCATCGGCGAGTTGGGCGCCATGTATGCCATCCTGCCCGTGGCAATCCGTGCCGCGGAAATCCTTGGCGTCGATGCGGGCATGCGGGAAAAATGGGCTGACTTGTTAGCCAGGCTCGCGCCGTTGCCCACGACTGACCATCCGTTGGCAATCCATCCCCGCCGGGAGGGGGAAGACGCGAAGTGGGACGTGGGTCTCCAACCGGTGGCCAAGGCGGGGCGTGGCGGGATTGAGCCGGTTATTTTCCATGACCTCTACACGTGTGAGACCGCCGATCCGCGGATGACCGAACTGGCCGCGGCCACCTACGGACCGGCTCCGCGCAGCTACGCTCCGGGTGAGGTCGGTCCCTTGGACTTGCATGCGCTCATGGCGGCCCACATGGGTCGCGGCGAGGATCTGGGGGCGGCACTGGTCTCGCAATTGACCAACGTGCTGATCTATCCGAACCGGCTGTGCGATGTGGAGGGCGACTATCAGGAGTTCCCCGGCACCACCGCGGAACATGAGGGACGGGCGGTGCAGGGGCTCTTGCGCGGCTTGCTGCTGGCGGCTCCACCGGCACCCGGACAGGATCCGGTGGTCCGCTTGTTTGGTGCGCTGCCCGCCGCCTGGGATGGGGAGTTTCAATTGCTGGCACCGGGCGGCTTTGCCATTTCCGCGGTGCGCACGCGCGGCGTGGTGCCACTCGTCACGGTGGAATCACGGCTCGGCGAAACCCTGCGCCTGCGCAACCCGTGGCCCGGCTCAAACGTCAAGGTCTCGCGCTTCGCCCAGCCGTCCCTATCCATCCAAGGCGACCTGCTCACCATCCCCACCGCCAGCAATGAGGCCATTGTTCTAACGGAAGAGCAAGCGCCGGTGCAGCCGTAAGCGGCGGGCAGACAGCCGTCCCGGCTGTCTGCCACAAAATCAAGGAGGGGCGATCTCCGAATCGCCCA
>JBAXPF010000095.1:0-12662 GCA_037132955.1 Verrucomicrobiota bacterium
AATTTCTTGGTGTGGATCCGACCGTTTCCATCACCCTGGAGCCGATCAAACGCGGGGCCTCGGGGCGGACGATTCTGCGAGTGAAGTCGAAGGTGCACGAGGCGTTCATCGGCATCCATTGGACCGATGAGCGGGAGGACAATGAGCAGTATATCCCGGTGGGGCATTTTCTCAAGAAATGCCGCTTGCGGGTGCCGGCGATCCTGCATGAGAACCCCAAGCGGCATGTGGTGCTGGTTGAGGATTTGGGGGATGAGGATTTGCTCTCACTGAAGAACCACCCGTTTGAGGAGCGCTTGCCGTTCTACCGGTCAGCACTGGAGCAGGTGGACCGCTTGTTTTATGCCAAGCCGGAGAAGGATTTTGTGCTGATGCCGCCGTTTGATGCCGCGCTGTATCGATGGGAGCAGGAGTATTTTTTTGAGTTTCTGGTGGAGGATCATCTCGGGCTCGATGCGGGTCCATTGCGCAAGAATCCGGTGTTTGCAGATCTGGCCGAGCGTCTTGGCAAGGTGTCCAGGCATCTGGTGCACCGCGATTTTCAATCGCAGAATCTGCTGGTGAAGGATGGACAAGTGTGGCTCATCGATTTCCAAGGCCTGCGCCGCGGGCGACAGGAATACGACATTGCGTCGTTGGTTTACGATCCCTATCTGGACCACTCGGCCGCCGAACGTGAGGCCTTGTTGGGTTTGTGGGAGGAGATTTCCGATGAGCGGCCTGAGCCTCGCTTGTTTCATGAATGTGCCGCCCAGCGTCTGATGCAGGCACTGGGTGCCTACGCCAATATCGTCCACAAGCGAGGGGACGAGTGGTATCGGTCGCACATAGCCACCGCTGGCCGCTTGCTTAAGGAGGTGACGGACGGGACGCCCTTGGAAATACCGTTGGTGGCCGTTTTCAAGGCGCTGCAATGATTTTTTGTTGTGACTGTTTTTTATCATCGTCGTTGGTTGGTGTCGTTATCAGCGGTGCTCGCCGGGTTTGCCTGCTGGGTTCTGGTTGCGGGAACGAGGTGTGAACGACTGGCGTTCACCGGGGTGCTGCGAGGCTTTGCCAATCCACCGTTTTTCGTTTCGGTCAAGGGCACATGTGAGGGGGCGTGGGCGGTGCGCACCCGTGCGGAGATGACCACGCTGGATGTGCGCAAGGCCCCCGTTGTGGTATCCATCGGGGATGATCCTGAGGGGGTTTTTCAATCATTGCCGCCATCGCCTGTTGATCTGGCCGTGGTGTTGAAAAACCTGCAACGACTCGGCGCGAAGCAGGCGGCGATCGCGATGGTTCTTGCATGGGAGAATCCAGATGCCGTGGCTCTGAAAGGACTGGATCTAGTGCTCAATGATTTCCAGAAGGTCATTGAAGCGACGCCACTCGCACGCGGAACGGTTGGGCAGGCTCTGCCGTCGGTCTTGCGCCGTGCCTCGCTGCCGTTAGAATCGATTCAAGGGGATAAGTCAAAGCTGCCGCTCGTCAACCGGGTGGGGGTTTCTGAGGTGATTTTCGGCGGCGAGAATGCAATTGCGGGTTTCAGTTTCTTGGATGGAGCGGATTCCGGTGGTGACAAGTTGCCCTTGCTGGCCCGCTGGGAGGATGATGAGCGGGTGGTGCTGGCCTTTCCGCTGCTTGTGGTGTTGGCCCGTTATGATCTGCCGTTGAGCGGGGTCGAAGTGAAGCTAGGGGAATGCATTCAACTTGGTCCGGCGGGACCGGTGGTGGCGATTGATCAAGACGGGCGCATGTCGCTGCCCCGCAAAGCCATGGCCTCACGTGGGGACGTTGCGGCAGAGGCGCTGATCGACGGCGCGCCGGATCTTTTGCCAGCCACGTCCGGGCTGATTGTGGTGCGCGACGATCAAAGCAACGCGCCCCGCGCGACGCGGGAGTTTTCCGCAATTCTAACGTCCGCGATTGCTGCCATAGGTTCGGATGCAGGGCTGGGTCCATCTAACTATTACCGCAGGCTGTCCAAGGCATGGGAGGTGTCACTGCTGCTGTTAGTGGGGGTGCTGCTAACCGTGATGGCCGGTTGGCCCCGGTTTCAGCTGCGACTTGGCATTGGAGTTCTTGCCGCATTGGCAGTGGCCGCGCAATGGCTGGCCCTGGGCACGGCGCAGGTTTGGCTGCCGGGCATGCCGGTGCTGGCTGCGATTTTGGCCGGAGGGCTTGGTGTATTTTTGTTAGGTAAATGGCCGGTGGCGACCCGTCCGCCTGTGGTGCCGCCTGTGGCGGGTCGCCCTCCGGTGAGGGCCGGGTTGGTCGTTCCAGGCACGCGCAGGTTTTTCCGCTCCGTCACGATGCGGCGGGGACCGGACGGGATTCACGAGATGAAGCGCAGGGGGGCGAGCGTGGGGGATGAGAACCCGCTTGCAAGCGAAGCGCACACGGTTGCGGGCGAAGTGGCTCCTGATCTGAGCGAAGTGATTCAGGCCGTTGACATATCCTCCCAAGCAGCGGAGGAAGAACCCGTGCCAACGAAGGCGATGCGAAAAGCCGCGCACAAGGCATCGTCCGTTAGAAAGAAGCGCCGCTGATTACGGGGCGAATATTGAGCGTCGAAAAGCGAGCAACCGATCTATAACATCCAACCATCACTCCCTATGGACCCGATTAAGAAAGCCGATGCGCTCATTGAAGCGTTGCCCTATCTTCAAGCCTTTCGCGGCAAGACCTTTCTGATCAAGATGGGCGGTGCGGCGATGGAAGATCCGGCGCTGGTGGCCATGGTCATGCGCGACATTGTCTTTCTCGAAGTGGCCGGCATCAAGCCGATTGTGGTGCACGGTGGCGGCAAAGCCATTTCCGCGGCGATGGCGGCGGCTGGGTTGGAGGCCAGGTTTGTGGGCGGGTTTCGCGTCACCACGGATGAGGCGATTGACATCGTCGCCCGGGTCTTGTCGGAAGAGATCAATCCGGGTTTGGTGCGGATGATGCACGAATTTGGAGGCAAAGCGGTGGGCATTGCCGGGCACGAGGTCTTTCTTGGGGAGAAAATCCACGGCACTGACGCACTGGGGCAGCGCGTCGATTTGGGGCGCGTGGGGGAAGTTGTCGGGTGTCGGTTGGCACCATTGGACGAGGCTTTTGCCGCGGGTATGTTGCCAGTCATTTCGCCGCTGGCGGCGGAGATGGGCGGCGGGGGCCCGCTCAATATCAACGCGGATCTTGCGGCGGCGGCGCTGGCCAAGGAACTGTGCGTGGCCAAGTTGGTTTATCTGTCCGATGTGCCAGGATTGTTAGCTGATGCCTCCGATCCGGCATCCTTGATCCAATCGGTGACCTGCAGGGAGGCGGAGGCATTGATCGCCGATGGCACCATTTCCGGCGGCATGATTCCCAAGATGCGCAGCGCCATGGACGCTCTCAAGGCCGGGGTGCGCAAGGTGCACTTTGTCGATGGTCGTCAGCCCCACGCTCTTTTGTTAGAGATTTTCACCGATGTCGGCATCGGTACCGAGGTGGTGCGGTAGCCGCGGCCTACGCCACGGTCCAGGTGGAGTTGCCGTGGAGGAGTTCCTGCCAGGTGCCGGGGCCGCGCTTGATGGTGGCCTGGGCGATTTGGTCGTGGACGAGTGCTTCGTAGGTGGGCCTTTCGATTTGGCGGATGATGCCCATGGGGGTGGGGAAATCCGGTTGGCCCATGGTGGCGAGCAGATGGGAATAGAGCGGGGATGCCTGTCCGGGTTGGTGGGTGAGGAGCTCGCCTGGGGCGGTGGTGGCGGCATCGACAACTTCCGGGGTGAGACCGTTGAGGCGGATGGCCTTGCTCTTGTCTTTGCCGAAGAGCAGGGGTTTGCCGGCTTCGAGGAAGAGCATTTGCTCGTCGCGGTTGTCCTTACCGTAGATCGAGTCCCAGGTGGAATCGTTGAAGATGACGCAGTTTTGCAAAATTTCGACGAAAGAAATCCCCTGGTGCGCATGGGCCGCCTTGAACGTCTCGACCATGTGTTTCGGGTTGGTGTCCAAGGTGCGGGCAACAAAGGTGGCCTCCGCGCCGAGGGCGAAGAGCGCCGGGTTGAGCGGGTTTTCCAGCGAACCGGTGGGCGAGGTCTTGGTCTTGGTGCCGACCGGTGAGGTGGGGCTGTATTGGCCTTTGGTTAGGCCGTAGATACGGTTGTTGAAGAGCAGGACATTGATGTTGATGTTGCGTCGCAGCAAATGGAGCAGGTGGTTGCCGCCGATGCTCAGGCCGTCGCCATCGCCGGTGATGATCCAGACCGAGAGGTCGGGGTTGGCGACTTTCACGCCGGTGGCGACGCTGGGGGCGCGGCCATGGATCGTGTGGAAGCCATAGGTGTTCATATAGAACGGGAAGCGGCTGGAGCAACCGATGCCGCTGATGATGACGAAATTTTCGCGGGGCACGCCGAGCTCGGGGAAGGTGCGTTGCAGCGAGTTAAGGATGGCGTAATCGCCACAGCCCGGGCACCAGCGGACTTCGTTAGGTGGGACGAAATCCTTGCGGCTCAATTCCGGGACTGCGGGGAGGTTTGGGGTAGCGAGGGTCATGGCGGTCAGGCGTTGAGGAGTTCGAGGATGCGTTCGCGGATTTCGCTGATCTTGAAGGGTTGGCCTTTGATCTTGCCCATGCTGAGAGAGTCGATCAGGAACTCAGCGCGGATGATGATGCTGAGTTGGCCGTTGTTGAGTTCGGGAATGAGCACCTGCTCAAAGCCTTGGATGAGTGCGCCAAGGTCGGGGGGCAGGGGGTTGAGGTAGCGCAGGGTGGTGCTGCTCACCGCGTGGCCTTCACTGCGAAGGGCGGTCACGGCTGAGGTGATGGCTCCGTGGGTCCCGCCCCAACCGAGGACGAGCAGCTTACCGCTGCGGGTGCCATTGATTTCCATCGGCGGCAGGCTGTGAGCGATGCCGGCCACTTTGGCGGCGCGCAGGCAGGTCATCAGGCTGTGGACTTCCGGGTCGTAACTGATGGCACCCTTTTCATTTTTCTCGATGCCGCCGATGCGGTGTTCGAGGCCGGGTTGGCCGGGGATGGCGTGGGTGCGGGCCAGGGTTTGCGGGTCGCGGGCGAAGGCGACGTAGGGTTTGGATTCATCCGCAAACGGTTTGGAAATATCCGGCAAAGTCGATTCGTCGGGCACCAGCCAAGGCTCGGAGCCGTTGGCCAGATAGCCATCGGTGAGCAGGATGACGGGCGTTGAGTATTGGATGGCGATGCGCGCGGCTTCGAAAGCGGCGCTGAAACAATCCGACGGAGAGTTGGCGGCAATCACCGGCAGCGGGCTTTCACCGTGGCGGCCGTAGAGTGCCTGGAGGAGGTCGGATTGTTCGGTTTTGGTCGGCAGACCTGTGCTGGGTCCGCCGCGCTGGACGTTGACGATGACCAGCGGCAGTTCGGTGGTGATGGCCAAGCCGATGAACTCGCTCTTCAAGCACATGCCGGGGCCGCTGGTGGCGGTGGCCCCGAGCTTGCCGGCATAACTGCCGCCGATGGCGACGCCGATGGCGGCGATTTCATCCTCGGCTTGGACGGTGGTGACGCCGAAGTGTTTGTAGCCGGCGAGGGTTTCGAGGACCGAGGTGGCAGGGGTGATCGGATAGCCCGAGAACAGCAGTTCGCGGCCGCTGCGCTGCGAGGCGGCGATAAGCCCCAGCGCGGTGGCTTCATTGCCGGAGATTTTCCGATAGATGCCGGGCGCCACATCGGCCCGCGCCACCCGGTAGCGCTCGATGGTCAGTTCGGAGGTTTCCCCCAGGAAATAGCCGGCTTTGAGCACGTCGACGTTGGCCGCCGCCAGCGCGGGCAGCTTTTTCGCCCACTTGGTATTGATATAATCGAAGGTCGGTTCGACCGGGCGGCTATACACCCAATACATGAAGCCGAGGGCGAAGAAATTCTTGCACCGGAGTTTTTCGCGGTTGGTTAGTGTCGATTCCTTCAGGGCGTCGAGTGCCAGGCCGGTGATATCGAGGGCGATGAGGATATATTTTTCCGCCAGGGCCGGGTCATCCAGCGGATTGCTGGCAAAGCCGGCCATCTTCAGATTGTCCTCGGTGAAGGCGGCGGTATTAACCACCAGCAGACCGCCTGTGACCAGGTCCTGCAGGTGGACGGCGAGGGCGGCCGGGTTCATCGCCACCAACGCGTCCGGGGCGTCACCCGAAGTCAGAACTTTGGTGCTGCCGAAGTGGATCTGAAAGGCGGAAACGCCGCCGATGGTGCCGACTGGGGCGCGGATTTCGGCAGGGAAGTCCGGGAAGGTGGCGATCGAATTGGGAATGGTGACGCTGGTGTCAGTGAAGCGTTCGCCAACGATCTGCATGCCGTCGCCAGAATCTCCGGCGAAACGGATAACCACTGAATTCATCTCACGAAAGCCGGGGGAGGAGTCGGACATAGGGGTGTGTATTGCTTGCTCGGGCGGCAACTTGGTGGGAGATCTTGAGGCTGTCAACCATGGGGGTGGTTTTGGGAAATTTTTTTCGGGAAGCAACGGCGGCCCCCCCCCAAGCCGCAGACATGCATATTCCCATTGCCACGGGTGCCAAATCAGGCATTTTCCCGGCATGCAAAGCACTCGACAGGTGTGGAAGTCCTGGTTGCCGCCACTCACCTGGATGGTCGTGATTTTCTCAGCGTCCAGTGACGTGAAGTCCGCGCACCATTCCTCGACTCTGTTTGAGCCGTTGATGCGTTGGCTGTTTCCGCAGATGTCGCAACTGCGCATCGAGGAGATTCATTATGTGTTTCGCAAATGTGCCCACATGGCTGAATTTGCCGTTCTGGCCGGGTTGTTTTGGTGGGCGATCCGCCGCACCAAGGATCGTGCGGCGGGGCACTGGGCTTGGCGTGATGCCGTTCTGGCGCTGGCCTTGGTGGTGCTTTACGCGGCCAGCGATGAGATCCATCAGCGCTTTGTTCCGGGACGCACCGGACAGTTTTCAGATGTGCTGGTGGACACGGTCGGTGGGGCCATCGGTTTGGGTTGGGTCTGGTTGGCTAGGAAAATGTGTAAAATGAAGGTTGCCCGTAGCGGCGGAATGGCATGAAATGCCCGGCGTGCGTTACGAACCAATCGACCCCCAGTTTTTTATCCGCAATCGCGAGCGTTTGGGTGGCTTGCTCAAGCCCAACAGCATCGTGATCCTATGTGCCAACGATATTTTGCCGACCAATGCCGATGGTTCGATGGCTTTTAAACAAAACAGCGACCTGTTCTATCTGACCGGAGTGGATCAGGAGGAAACCGTGTTGGTGCTCATGTCGGGCGCGGTGGATCCGAAAGACCGGGAGTTGCTCTTCGTCAAGGAAACCAGCGAGTTGATCGCCATCTGGGAAGGCGACAAGCTGACCAAGGAAGCGGCCCGTGCGGCCACCGGCATCGAGCGGGTGGAGTGGAACAGCCAGCTCGAAGCGGCCCTGCACCGGCTCATTCCGCAGGCGGACCACATCTATCTGTTCACCAACGAGCACCTGCGCGCCAGTGTGGTGGTTGAGACCGCCAATGACCGCCTTATCAAGGACTGCCAGCGCCGCTACCCCTTGCATCGCTACGAACGGCTGGCCCAGCTGATGAACCGCCTGCGCATCATCAAGGAGCCGTTGGAAATCCAGATCATCCAGAAAGCCTGCGACATCACCGAAGCCGGCTTCCGCAGGGTGCTCGGCTTTATCAAACCCGGTGTGGGCGAGTGGGAAATCGAGGCGGAGTTCATTCACGAATTCCTCCGCCGCGGGTCGCGCGGGTTTGCCTACGGGCCGATCATTGGTTCCGGCAAGGGGGCCTGCGTGCTCCACTATGTGGAAAACGACAAGATCTGTCAGGACGGGGAGATGGTGCTCATGGATGTGGCAGCCGAGTATGCCGGATGGAACTCGGATTTGACCCGCACGGTGCCGGTCAACGGTCGCTTCACTCCGCGGCAACGCCAAGTCTATGATGCGGTGTTGCGCATCGTGCGGGGTGCCAATGCCATCCTGCGTCCCGGCATCCGGATCCTGGATTACCAAAAGCAAGTCATAGAAATGATGGAAGGCGAGCTGATCGGGCTGGGCTTGATCGACGCCAAGGCGGCCAAGGAGCAAGGGCCGGACAAGCCGTTGGTGAAGAAATACTTCATGCACGGCACCTCGCACCATCTCGGGTTGGATGTGCACGACGTGTTTCCGCCGCACGAGCCGATTGCCGAGGGCATGGTCTTCACCATTGAGCCGGGCATCTACATCCGCGAGGAAAACCTCGGCGTGCGCCTGGAAAACGATGTGCTCATCGGCAAGGACGGCAATCTCGACCTTATGGCCAACATCCCCATCGAAGCCGACGAGATCGAAGCGCTCATGGCCAAACAACCCGGCTGAACAGGTCACCGCCTATGAATGGACCACTGACAGGTATTGTGTTAGGTTCGGGCCTTGGCGTGCTGGCGGAGGTCGTGGAAATTCATCGTGAAGTGGCGTTTGGCGAGGCCGGTCTGCCCGCCTCAACGGTGCCGGGACATGCCGGCAAATTTGTCTTTGGCACGCTCGGCGGCTCCCCCGTGGTGCTCATGCAAGGGCGTTTGCATCTTTACGAAGGGCACGGCCCGCAGCAGGTGGCCGCCGGCGTCAGGTGGATGGCGCGGCAGGGGGTTGAGCGGTTTGTTCTAACAAACGCCGCCGGAACGCTCAACCCGCACTTTGCGCCCGGAAGTTGGATGATGCTTGCGGACCATCTCAATTTGACCGCCGCCTCGCCGCTGCAGGGCGCGGAGTTCATCGATCTAACATCAGCGTATGACCCGCAATGGCGTGCCGCGTTCCGTGCTGCCGCCATGGCTCAGGAGATGACGCTGCACGAAGGGGTGTATGCCGGGTTGCGCGGCCCGCAGTATGAAACCCCGGCGGAAATCCGCATGCTGCACAGCCTGGGTGCGGATGCCGTGGGCATGAGCACCGTGCTGGAGACCATCCAGGCCCGCGCGCTGGGCCTGCGGGTGGCGGCCTTTTCCTGTCTCACCAACTGGGCGGCGGGGATGTCGCCCGCGGCGCTCGACCATCACGAGGTGTTGGCGGTCGGCCGCCAGGCCGCGCAGGCCATGGTCAGGTTGTTAGATAGTGGGTTGCGGGAAAGCGCTGCGCCCGCGGGTTCTTCGTAGGCGCGTGGGTGACAACGCGGCGGGTGATGGCGAGGCATCCGGGGATGCGGGCTTTGCCGTCCGCATTCTAACAAATGCGCCTACGGGGGAAGTCATGGATTTCCTGATTGCATAGGCGGAACCCCTTCACCTACCCTTGCCGCACACCCATGTCTGACTCCACTCTCCCCGCTAAAAAAATAGACCTGCAGGTTCAGCAACTTGTGGCCACCATCGGCGATCAATTTGCAGTGCAGGGGAGTTTTCTGTGCGGCGAGGAAATCGACAGCGGGCACATCAACTCCACTTACAGCGGGACCTTCCGTCAGGCGGATGGGTCCCAGCGGCGCTACATTTTCCAGTCGATCAACCGCAATGTGTTCAAGGATCCCTACGCCGTGATGCACAACGTTGAGTGCGTGACGCGCCACATCAACGACAAGGTGCTGCGCGTGAAAAAGGATCTCGGTGGCCAAACCCTCAACCTGTTTCCCGCCCGCAGCGGCGGCGCCTGGGTGGAAGATGCCGCCGGCGGCGTCTGGCGCTGTTACAATTTCATCGAGGGCTGCGTCACCTATGATGTGGTCGAAAACACCCGGCAGGCCTATCAGGCCGCCCGCGCCTTCGGTTCCTTTCAGGACCTGGTCAGCGACCTGGATGCCACCTCCATCCGCGAAACCATTCCGGATTTCCACCACACCCGCAAGCGCTTTCAACGCCTGCTGGAGGTGGCTGCCGCAGACCCCTGCGGACGCCTCGCGGCCGTCCGTTCCGAGTTCGATTTCGTTTGCCAACGCGAAGTGCTAACAGGAACACTGATAGATGGCATCGCGGCGGGAGCCATCCCGCTGCGCGTCACCCACAACGACACCAAAATCAACAACGTCATGATTGACGCGGACACCGATGAGGCGGTGTGCGTGATCGATCTGGACACCGTGATGCCCGGCCTGGCGCTTTATGACTTCGGCGATCTGGTGCGCAGTGCCACCAGTCCTGCCGCCGAGGACGAGACGGACCTGTCCAAGGTGCAAATGCAGATGTCGATGTTCGAGGCACTCGTCGAAGGCTATCTGGATTCCGCCAGCGCCTTCATCAACGACACGGAAATCGAGCACCTGGCGTTTGCCGGCAAGCTGATGACCTTGGAAGTGGGGATCCGCTTTCTAACTGACCACATCGAGGGCGACGTCTACTTCAAGACCCACCGGCCCAACCACAATCTCGACCGCTGCCGCACCCAACTCAAGCTCGTGGAGCGCATCGAGGCCCGCGAGAACCAGATGAACGCCTTCGTCCGCAAGGTCCGCAGGGGCAAGCGATAGGAAAAGCTCAGGATTTCCGCTTGGGGAAGTATTTCACGTTGGGCAGGTGTTGGAAATCGTCGTCCTGCGTCCACAGGGTGGCGTTGTGGCTGAGGGCGGTGGCATAGATGAGGCTGTCGGCCATGGCGATTTTGTGCTGGAGGCTGAGTGCGGCCGCTTGGATGGCGAGGGCCGGGTCAACGTCAACCACCACCCCCTGTTGCATGGCCTCGATGAGGCGTTGCGCGCGGTTCTCATCCGCATGTTGCGCGGTGTACTTCCACACTTCATAGAGCGAGATGGTGGAGACAATGACACTGGCCGGGTCTCCAAGGGCTTTGAGAAAGGCTTTCGTGTTGGCGCCGTTGTGAAATATCTCAATCCATGCGGAGCTGTCGAGACAGGGACGGGTCATGGCAGCTTGCGGTCGGCTTCACGTTTGAATTCAATCTGACGGCAATCAGCGAGGAAACCGACAAGTTGTTGCGGTGTGAGGATGGGGTGCAGTTCGATGTGGTCGCCATTGCGGGTGACGTTGAGCTTTTGGCCGGGTTTGAGATTGAGGGTTTGGCGAATCACTTTCGGAATTACAATTTGGTATTTGGGGGATAGAAGTGAGGACGTCATACGAAAATTAATATGGGTGAATATTTCCAGCTGTCAAGAAACGAGGGAAATTTTCTCAGGTTTTCCCCTGCGTTCTCACCAACGCGCCTACCCAGACCGGGCGTCAGCGTGGCGCCAGGGTTTCCAACAGGAGCACCGGGGTGCGGGTGAGGTTGGATTTTTCCAAGTCGAGGGTGAGGAAAATCGCCCAGTCATTGAGTTCGTCGGGATCGATGAGGGATTGCTCGACGGGCAGGAATTTCTGGGTGTCGGATGGTTTTGGCAACTCCGGCAGGTGGGTGTGGCGGGCGTTGCGCGCCTCCGGATCGAGACGGATGTGGTGGCGGGCGGCGTGATACGCATCCAAGAGTTTGAGCAGACGCTCGTGGGTCCACGGTTTGCCGGAGGCATCGGCCGGTTCTAACAACCCAAGCGCGGTTTCGGTTTGATAACGGGAGAGTGCGGTGACGAGGGTGAGCAGGTGGTTGCGCAAGTGGCGGCTGAAGGCGGCACGGTCGCGGGTGAAGGGGGGAGGGGGATTCTGGATTTTGGATTTTGGATTTTGGATTCCAGATGGGGCGTCTTTCACCCCGATGCTCTGCCACTCATCGAGCATGCTCGAGTCGGTGTGGCGGACGATGAGTTCGAGGAACGATTCCGCCTCGTGGACGGCTTCGTTTTTGGCGGCGTCCGGCACGGTCTGGGAGAGCACCTTATACACCTCGTTGAGGTGGCGCAACAGGACCGCCTCGGCGCGTTCGAGTTTGTAGGTTTTGATGTAGTCTTCGAACGACTGATAGTTCTCCAACATCTCCCTGGCGATCGACTTGGGCCGGACGTTCTCGCTGCCCAGATACGGGTGGCGCAGCTTGAAGGCATTGAAGGTGGTGTAGATGAAGTCCTTGCCGGGCATTGGCCACTCGACTTCCTCGAGCCGGGCGATGCGCGCGTCATACTCGACGCCCTCGTCCTTGAGGCGGGCCATCAGCTCGGATTTGAGCAGATCGACCTGTTTGCGCAATACCACGTCCGGGTTTTCCAGGATCGCCTCAATCAGTGAAATCAGGTTGGGCGCGTAGTCGTCGGCGGCCGGGTCGAGTTGCGGGATCGCATCCAACAACCACAGGCTCAGCGCGTGATTGAGCGAAAAATCCTCGGGCAGCGACACATCCACGATAACTTTGTTAGGTCCGCCGCGGGCGGCGACCGGCAGGATGTGCAGGATCTTGGAACCGACCAAGCCGCGGAAAAGTTGCCAGGCTCGCTTGGTTAGATCGGCACGCTTGGAGGGGGGTTCATGGCAGCGCTGGATGAGGTCCTTGAGGGCGGCGCAGCCGTCCTCGGTGGTGCGCGAGAGCACGTTGAGCAGCGTGTGGTGGGCGATGGCAAAGCTGGAGGTGAGCGGCTCGGGCGGTGCTGCGCGGAGTTTGTCGAAGGTCGTCTCGTCCCAGTGGACGAAGTTGTGCTCCGGCGGCTTGCGTTTGACGAGGCTGCGTTTTTTGTTAGGATTGCCTGCGGCCTTGGCCTCGAGTTTGAGGTTCTCGATGACATGTTCGGGCGCTTGGGCGACCACATAGCCGATGGCATCGAAGCCGCGGCGGCCGGCACGGCCACAGATCTGGCGGAAGTCCCGGGCGCTCAGAATCTTGGTGCCGCGGCCATCGTATTTGCACAGCC
>JBAXPF010000096.1:0-12622 GCA_037132955.1 Verrucomicrobiota bacterium
CCCCCAAGAACAAGACGGGCGACAAACCCGACGGCGACCCCGAGAAAAACGCCAACCCGGGCGACGCCAAGGATGGCGAGGAAACCCCCAACGACACGGATGCGGCCAAACCCGACGAAACGCCGGAGGAACGCGCGCGGCGGATTCTCGGTGAAAATGCCGACTTGGAAAAAGGCCCGATGCGTCCCGGGCGCATCGAATACAACAACCCGGAAAAAGATTGGTAACATCATGACAACTTGGAAACAGCGGATTGCCACCCTCGCCACCCTCGGCCTCGGCTGCGCCGCACCGGCGTCCGCCCAACTCTCGGCGCAACTGACCACCCGCCACCTCGCCAGGGGCGAGCAAGCCTATCTGGAAATCATCCTGCCCGGACGCCCACCGGAAACCCTGCCGGTCATACCTAACATCCCGAATGTCTCCATCCGGGCGGCCATTCCCTCGGCCATCCCACGCCAGATGCCCGGCCGCAGGATCGAATATTTCTATCAATACACGGTCGAGAGTTATGCCGTCGGGCGCCACACCATCCCACCCGTGGAAATGGTCATCAACGGTCTCAAGTCGCGCACCCAGCCGATCGAGTTTGTCGTCTTCAATGCCGATGAATTGCAGTGGAAGGAAATCCTTGTGGCCGGGCGCACCCAGCGCTACGCCGCCAGCTTCCATATCATCAAGGACCGCCCGTATGAGGGCGAGGCCGTTCCCACGGAAATCAAAATCGTCATCCCCAAAGAACTTGCCGACAACGTGGAAGACTGGGGCATCCCGGAATTCGAACGCGATGGGGTCGCCTGCTGGCGCTTGGAACCCACCGACATGAAAGGCCAGCTCAATGTGTTAGGCCGTCCCTGCGTCACTCTCGCCTACCCCAGCACCCTCACCCCCACCCGCAGCGGCAAGGTTGGCATCGGCCCCGCCAAGGTGCGTCTCACCTCCACCCAACTCATCCTCGATGGCAGCCTCCGGCGCGTCACCGAGGAAACCTTCCTCACCCTTCCCAAGCTGGAATTTGAAACCACACCGCTGCCGCCCGGCGCGCCTGCCGGCTTTGACAATGCCATCGGCAGCTTCGCCCTGATCGCCAACTGCAGCGAAACGGAAGTGCGCGAAGGCGACCCGGTCTCGGTGGACATCATCGTCACCGGCAGCGGCAATCTCGATACCCTGCGCCCACCACGCCTGCAAGAACCCAAGGGCTGGAAAGTCTATGAAGCCACCGCCACCCAACGCGGTGACGAACGCCGCCGCCTCTCCGGTTCGGTCATTTTCCAACAATTGATCAAACCCCTCGACTTGCAAACGTCCATCCCCCCGTTCCGCCTGGCCTTCTTCGATCCCGCGTTGAATCAATACCGCAGCGTCACCACCGCGGCCATCCCCTTGAAAATCCTGCCCTCCACAGCCACTGCCGCCGCCCCGCCCGGCCCCCCGCAAACGTTGCCCGTGCCCATCGAACGCATGACCGATATCCTCGCCATCCTGCGTCCCGCCGAACCGCTCATCCCTCCCAATCCAGCGCTGCCACCGTGGTTGGGTCATGCCCTGGGCGCGTTGCTTGCCTGCTGCCTGATAGCCAAAGCCCTGTGGCGGCATGGCAGCCCCCGGCTGCGCCAAGCCCCGGTGCAAGCCGCCGCCTTGCGCGCCCTGAAGGAACTCGCGCGCACCCCGGCCTCCGACGACACGCTCTTCCTCAAAAATGCCGGTGCCTTCATCGAACGCTGGCTCGGCACACGGCGCGACCCTCAATTGCAAGACATTCTAACAGAGAGAGACCACCTCTGCTTTGTAGCGGAACAGCCCAAGGCCAACCTCGGCAAACGCCGCAAGGAAATCCTCAGGCGCCTGCGCAAGGCCATCAGCGCCTGCCTCCTGCTTGCCGCCATCACCCTGCCCGGCCTGCCCCAAGCCCGCGCCGCGGAAGATTCTGTCAGGCAGGCCGTCGCCGCCTATGACACGGCCAAATACGACGAAGCCATCCAACTCTGGCTCGCGGCAGGCGACTACACCCAACTCTCTCCCGCCATCCTCTATAACATCGGCAACGCCTGTTACCGTCTCGGGTCTCCCGGCTATGCCGCCCTCTACTACCGCCGCGCCCTCGCCCGCGATCCAGGCCATGCGGAGTCCCGCCAAAACCTCCGCTTCATCGAGCGCAAATGCGGCTCCCTCAGCGTGCAGCGACCCGAATACCAATACGCCCTCGCCAGGTTCCCCCTCCGCCTCTGGCAAAGCGTCGTGTGGACAGCCGCCTGGCTGGGCGCCCTCGCCTTGTTAGTATTTCCCGCCACCCGCAACGGCGCGCCCATCCGCATCGCCGCCATCTGCGCCCTTGTCGCAGCCCCGCTGCTCGCCGCCAGCGGCCTCCTCGGCTGGCGCTATTACCCTGACGATGCCCAGTTTGCACCGGTGGCCGCGCAAGCCGTCATCATCGCCGACAAAGTCGTGCTCCACAGCGATGCCGCCCGCACCTCACCGGAAGTCATCGACGCCCCGCCCGGATCGCTGTGCGAAATCATCCGCCTCAGTGGCGACTGGGCCTACATCGCGTTTGCCAGCAAAACCCGCGGCTGGGTCCCCACCGCCACTCTCGAAAAAGTCATCCCCAACAAATCCCCCGCCCCACCTAAAATCCGCAAACCCCTCGCCAACGAGCGCTCGGCTTGAGCGTGGCTGCGGCCGTAGCTGCGGCCGTAGCTGCGGCTTCCAGCCCAAGAACCACGGCAGGTAAATGTTAGGCAGGTAAATTCAAGATAATGCGGAGGTGCGGCATGGCCCCTTCCCATGTGCCGCAAGCGACCCCGCCGGTCATGGATTCATCCCAAATCCACACCTTTCTAACCACCCTCTCCTCCAAGTGCCCGTCGACCCCTCTAATTTCCCAATGATATTTCTTGGCAAAGCGGATAGGATGGCTAATTTCGCGTCTGAAAAGTTAACGTGGCGGCAGCCCGCAAGGAGCCGCCACGCTTGATAAGCCAACTCTGCCCACCCTATTCAACCATGGAAACCCGTTTGCCAGCATCCGCCACCACCGCCCCGCCGATTATTCCCAAGGAAAACCGCTTTGCGTTCATCTTGATCGCGTCGTGTTTCGGGCTGTGGGGCATGATCAACATGATGACCGATACCTTGGTGCCCGCCGTGCAGAAGATTTTCAGCATTCCGACGGCCCAGTCATCACTGATCCAAGTGGTGAATTACGCGTCCTATGCCTTGCTGGCATTTCCAGCCGCCTTGTTGGTGAAGCGTTTTAATTACAAGACCGGGGTCATTCTCGGGCTGATGCTGCTGTGCGTCGGGGCCATCGGCTTCGTGCCGGCCGGGGCGTCGCAGGTATTCACGCCGCTGTTAGTGACCATCGGGGTGATGGCCAGTGGCTTGTCGATTTTAGAAACGAGTTGCAATCCCTACGTGCTGGCGATGGGTTCGGAAGAGACCGCCGTCCGCCGCCTCAACCTGGCGCAGACGCTCAATCCGGTGGGTTGCCTGTTAGGGCTGTTTGTGGCCAAAGTCCTCATTTTAGGCAACCTTAACCCGGCCGAAGCCGCCACGCGTGCGACTTGGACCAAGGATATGGCAGACAAGGTCATGACCCACGAGCTGTATTGGCTGGCGCTGCCCTACGCGGTGATGGTGGCCGTGACGGTGGCGATGACCGTAGCGTTGCTGATGCGCCGCATGCCGGAAGGCAAGGACACGGAACACGCGCCGCATATCCTGCTCTCGGTCAAGCGCCTCCTGACCAACCCTCGCTACGCCTCCGGTGTGGTCACCCAGTTTTTCTACGTGGGTGTGCAGGTCGCCATCTGGACCTTCATCATCAAATACACCCGCGAAGCCGCGTTCTTTTCCGTCGGTGCCGATGGCAAGGTCATTCCGGGCATGACCGAGGCCGACGCCTGGTATAGCCTGATGGCCTCGATGGTCTGCTTCACGGTGGGGCGCATGATCTGCACCGCGCTGATGCGCAAGTTGAATCCGGCCTCGATGATGTCCACGCTTGCGTTTGCCGCCATCGTGCTGACCGTGGGCGCGATCGCGCTGCCCGCATGGCCGGGTGTCATCTGCCTGGTGCTGGTTTCCACCTGCATGTCGCTGATGTTCCCGACCATTTATGGCATCGCGCTGCGCGACCTCGGCCCGGAAGTGAAAATCGGGGCCTCCGGCCTGATCATGGCCATCCTTGGCGGTGCGGCTTGTTCCTACTCCCAAGGTTGGCTTATCGACTATCTTGAGAAGACCCAAGGCCTGCGTGTGGACATGGCAATCCGTTATTCATTCGTAGTCCCGATGATCTGTCTGGCAATCGTCATGCTCTATGCGCTGAAATACCGGGCGTTTTGCGCCACCAAGCCGACCTCGAGCGGACCGACCGGCGGCCACTAACAAGCCATCAAATCCGACCCCGGATAAATCGTAGAAAAGACCGTGGCGTGGCAGGCAAGTGAGGGGACATATATGAGATGCGGTAAGGCATAAAAATGCCGGGCAGGAAAATTGCAGGCTGGATCGGGGATGAAGAGCCGGGCATTCGCCCTATCGCCTATCCGTTCGCACTGCGGCTGGAGGCACTCAGCCACGGTCTGCGGCTGGAAACCGCAGCTACGAGCCGCAGCTACGACTGGTGCCTGCGTTTGAAGTTGATGGCGGCAGTGGATTTGGCGATGACGCCTTGGAGGAAAGCGACTTCCTCGGCATCCAGACTGTGACCCACCCCGTGAAGGTCCTCGCGGGCGCGCTGGATGGCGGCCTCGGCCTGGGCAATGTCGATCTCGGCTTCGCCCAGCGCCATATCGGTTAGAACGACGACATGGGTTTGGGTGATTTCAGCAAAGCCGGACCCGATGGCCAGGGTGATGACCTTGTCATTGTGCAGGTAGCGCAGTTCGCCGGGTTGCAGCGCGGTGACCAGACCGGCATGCTGCGGCAACACTCCCAACTCACCGTCTGCGCCAGGCAGATAGACGTTGTCCACGGAGTCCGAAAAGACCATTTTCTCCGGCGTGACGATATCGAGGTGGAGGGGCATGGGGGGGAAATTTGAAAGCTGAAAGCTGAAAGCTGAAATTTCAGATTTGAAATTCTTACTCGCGCGGGACGGAGTCGATGCCGCCCTTCATGTAGAAATTGCCTTCGGGGACGTCATCGAGCTTGCCATCAAGGATTTGGGCGAAGCCCTTGACGGTTTCCTCGATGGAGACGAGCACGCCGGGGACGTTGGTGAAAACTTCGGCCACATTGAAGGGCTGGGTGAGGAAGCGCTGGATCTTGCGGGCGCGGAAAACGCTCATCTTATCATCATCGGAAAGCTCGTCCATGCCCAGAATGGCTATGATGTCCTGCAAGTCCTTGTAGCGTTGCAAGACTTGTTGGACGCCACGCGCCACCCGGTAGTGCTCTTCCCCGATGATGTCAGGGGCCAGCGCCTTGGAGGTGGACGCCAGCGGGTCCACCGCAGGGAACAACGCCTGCTCGGCAAGCGCACGCTCCAACACCACCGTGGCGTCCAAATGCGCAAAGGTGTTGGCTGGCGCTGGATCGGTCAAGTCGTCGGCCGGCACATAGACCGCCTGGATGGAGGTGATCGATCCTTTGTTAGTGGAAGTGATGCGCTCCTGCAGGCCGGCCATTTCCTCGGAGAGGGTCGGCTGATAGCCGACGGCTGAGGGCGTGCGTCCTAACAGAGCTGACACTTCCGAGCCGGCCTGCGAGAAACGGAAGATGTTATCGACGAAGAGCAGCACATCCTGGTTGTCCTCATCGCGGAAGTGCTCGGCCATGGTCAGGGCGGAAAGCGCAACGCGCAGGCGGGCGCCGGGCGGCTCGTTCATCTGGCCATATACCAAGGCGACCTTCGAGCCGTCGGTCAACACCGGGTTGCCTTTGGCGTCTAGCTTAGGATGCCCCTTGTCATCGCGCTCGGTGGCGATGACGCCGGACTCGATCATTTCCCAGTAAAGGTCGTTGCCTTCGCGGGTGCGCTCGCCCACCCCGGCAAACACGGAGAACCCGCCGTGGGCTTTGGCGATGTTGTTGATGAGTTCCATGATGACGACTGTCTTGCCGACGCCGGCACCGCCAAACATGCCGCCCTTGCCGCCCTTGAGCAGCGGACAGATCAGGTCGATCACCTTGATGCCAGTGACCAGCACCTCCGTATTGGCGGATTGCTCGGTGAGCGTTGGCGCAGACCGATGGATGGGGGAACGCCGCGTAGCATCGGCAATAGGCACGTTTTCGTCCACCAGATCCCCGGTGACGTTGAAAATGCGGCCTAACACCTGCTTGCCCACCGGAACTGAAATGGACTCGCCGGTGTCAGTGAGGATCATCCCGCGCTTGAGACCGTCGGTGGTGGACATAGCGACGGCGCGCACCCATCCGTCCCCGAGGTGTTGCTGGACCTCGAGCACGAGCTTGGTGTCCACGCCGTTGAGGACGTATTGGACCTCCAGCGCGTTGTAGATGGTGGGCAGGTTGCTGGCCTTGGAGAAATCCGCGTCGATGACGGCGCCGATGATTTGGACGATGGTTCCGGTGTTGTTCATGGGAAAGAAGTTTGCGGGTTGCAAGGATGGAGGTGGCTAAGAAGCAAATGGAACAACCCTCGGTCACTCCATGGCTTTCATGGCAGTGGTGATTTCGAGAAGCTCGGAGGTGATGGCGCCCTGGCGCAGCTTGTTGTATTCGAGGGTGAGTTCCTTGATAAACTTCTGCGCGTTGTCGGTGGCCGATTTCATCGCGACCATGCGTGCGGAATGCTCGGAAGCGCGCGCCTCCAGATGCGCCTGAAACACCTCGTAGTTGAGGTAGAGCGGCAGAATCGTGGCCAGCACCTCCGCCGGATTGGGCTCAAACTCAAAGTCGCGATCCGGATCGCTCTTGTGAGCTTCTAGGGAGAATCCGCCGCCGATCATCTCAAAGGCTTGATCTTCATCCGGCCGGTGGCCCTGCAACGGCAACAACGTAACCACCTTGGGCTCCTGCCGCATCGTGTTATAGAAATTGGTGAAGGCTAGGGAGACCTTGTCATAATTGCGCTCCATGAATTGCTTCCCTACAAAACTGGCGATCGGACGAGTCTCGCTGAATGGCACCGGATCCCTGACGGTGAAATCCGCGATGACTTTCTTGCCAAGCTTTTCGCACAGCACCCGCAGCTTGCGGCCGACGGTGACAAAGTCCGCCTGCGGGGATGTCTGCGCCTGAATCTTGCGGGCCAGGTTGGTGTTGATCGCGCCGCAGAGCCCCTTGTCGGTGGAAATCACCAGCACCAACTCGCGGCTGCCAGGCCGTTGCTCCAGATACGGATGAAGCTCATCCCGGAAGTCCTTGCGGATGTCATACAACACCTGCAACAGGTGTTTGGAGTAGGCACGCCCGCCCAGTGCCTGATCTTGCGCCTTCTTCATCTTGGCCGCGGCGACAAGCTGCATCGCGCGGGTGATTTGCGCGGTGTTTTTCACCGACTTGATGCGCCGGCGGATGTCTCGGAGATTGGCCATTGGGAGAGGTGGAGTTAAGGGTTACAGGTTATATGTTATGGGTAACAAGCCATTTGCAGGTGCCAGGTCTTCATCGAATAACCTTAAACAAATAACATCTAACATCTAATATCATTTCCATCCCATTTTGAAGTCGGCCACGCCCTGCTTGACGGCCTCAACCATGGCGGTATCCTTCTTGAGGTCAGGCTTTTCGTTGCGGATCTTATCGAGCAACTCGGACTTGCGGGTGTTGAAGAATTCGCCGAGACCGGCCTGGAAGCGGCGGACATCGGCGACGCGCACGTCATCGAAGTAGCCGTTTTGCATGGCGAAAAGATAGATCGACTCCATCTCCATGGCCAGCGGACTGTATTGATTCTGTTTGAAGAGTTCCACGATGCGTGCCCCGCGCTCAAGCTTCTTCTTGGTGGAGGCATCAAGGTCGGACCCGAACTGCGCAAAGGCTTGCAACTCTCGGAATTGCGCGAGGTCAAGCTTGGTGGTGCCGGCCACCGATTTGATGGTCTTGGTTTGCGCCGCGGACCCGACGCGGGACACCGACAGACCGACCGAGATGGCCGGCCGGATGCCTTGATAGAACAGGTCGGTCTCAAGGAAGATCTGACCGTCGGTGATGGAGATGACGTTGGTGGGAATATAGGCGGAAACGTCACCCGCCTGGGTCTCAATGATGGGCAGTGCGGTGAGCGAGCCGCCGCCGGCGTTTTCTGACAAACGGGCGGAGCGTTCGAGGAGGCGCGAATGCAGATAGAACACATCGCCCGGATAGGCCTCGCGCCCGGACGGGCGGCGCAGAATCAGCGACACCTGCCGATAGGCCACCGCATGCTTGGACAGGTCATCGAACACGATCAGGCAGTCCTTGCCCTGATCCATGAAATACTCGGCAATGGCGCAACCCGCATAGGGAGCCAGATACTGCATGGCCGCGGCGTCCGAAGCGGATGCCGAAACTATGGTCGTGTATTCCATCGCCCCGGCATCTTCGAGGATCTTCTGGGTGCGGGCGACGTTGGAGAGTTTCTGACCGACGGCCACGTAGATGCAATACAGCGGCTTGTGGTTCTGCAACTTGCCCTGCTCCGCGGCTTTGTTTTGTTGGGCTTGGGAGATAATGGTGTCCACCGCGATGGTGGTCTTGCCCGTGGAACGGTCGCCAATGATGAGTTCGCGCTGGCCGCGGCCAATCGGAATCATCGCATCAATGGACATGATGCCAGTCTGCACCGGCACTGAAACCGACTTGCGCTTGATGATGCCGGGCGCGATCTTCTCCATCGGATAGAACGCGGCCGCGGCGATGTCTCCCTTGCCATCAATCGGTTCGCCCAGCGCGTTGACCACGCGACCGAGCACCGCCACCCCGACCGGAACGGACAACAACCTGCCGGTGGTGCGGCACTCGTGACCTTGCTTGACGGCGGCGTAGTTGCCCAATAGTACGACCCCGACTTCGCTTTCCTCGAGGTTGAGCGCCATGCCGGTGACCCCGCCGCCAAACTCGATCATTTCATTAAGCATGACGTCGGAGAGGCCTTCGACCTTGGCGACGCCATCGCCAACCTGAATGACGGTGCCGACATTGGATTTTTCGACGGACGTGGTGATGCCGGCGATCTGTTGTTCGAGTTCCTGGAGGATGCTGCTCATGGGAGAAGTTTGCTAGGGGGACGGTTGTCAGGGGCTAAGGAAAGAATCACAGCGCATTGGCGAAGCGGTCAAGGCGGCCCCGCACGGAACCGTCGAAAACATCGTTGCCCACCCGGATGCGCAGGCCACCAAGCAGGGAAGGGTTGACTTGATATTGGGGCACCAGGTCCGGCCCGTATTTTTTCGTCAGATCGGCCAGCACCCGCTGCTGGCTGGCTGCATCCAATTCCACGGCGCTTTCCACGGTCACCTTGCGGCGCTCACCGGCAAGGCGGGTCAACCGGTGCAATGCGGATAGAATCGCGCGATAGTCACGCGGCTTGGCCTCCACCAGGCGCGCCACCACCAACCGCAACTTCGCCTCGTCCAGCCGCCCGTCGGTCTGGCATAACCCAAACAGGCGGCGGGCACTGGCAGTGGCAAGTTTTGAGATCTTCATGACAGCACGGGTGATCTAACGTAAAACTAGGCTTCAACCTCGGCCAGCGCGGCTTCGTTGAGGCGGCGCTGGTCGTCGGATGTTAGAATTTTGCCGGATACCTGCGCGGTGGTCGAGACTACCAGACGGCCGAATTCGCGCTTCAACTCGAGGCTCAGCCGCTCGCGGTCGGCCTTGGCGGCGGCTTCCGCCTTGATCAGGATCTGTTGGGCTTGGGCGATGGCCTCCTGGGCTTTTTGCTCGGTGAAAGCGGCGGCTCCCAACTTGGCCTCCTGAATCATGCGCACGGCTTCGGCGTGGGCCTTGGCAATGGCGGCTGCAGTTGTCTGCTCGGATTCGGCGAGTTGTTGTTCGATGAGCTTGAGTTTTTTCTCGCCCTCCGCGATGCGTTCGCGGCGTTGTTCGAGCATCGCCTGGATCGGGCCGAAGGCATACCTCCTAAGGACCACAAGCACCAGCAGGAAGTTGATGCAACTGGCAATGAAATAGGGCCAATTGACGCCGAACTTGCCGAACATCTCGGAAACGACGGATTCCTGGGACTCGGCGGCTAGAGCAAGGAGCGTGAACATGGCGGATAGGTTGGGAACATGCAGTGGAAACACCAGGAGCATACCGCAGGGGCTGGGGTATCATCCCCCCCCCGGCGGCAAGATGAACTCCCGCGTTTACTTGATGGCAAAGGCGGCGAGAATGAACACCCCTTCGGCCAAGGCGGCGAAAATAATCGCGTTGACCAGAATCGGGGTGGAGGCACCCGGATTGCGGCCGGTGGCTTCAGCGGCTTTGGAGCCGAGGATGCCGATGCCTAGGCCGGCACCGAGCGCAGCACCGGCGATGTGGATGTTGCCGACCATTCCGGAAGCGGCTTCAGCAAGCATGGGGATTAGAGTCATGATATCAGTTGGTTGGGGGTGTGTGTTGGTTTCGGGCGCCTCCCACGATCCAGCATGGTCCAAGCGCCGAGAGGGTCAGTGGGGTTCCTCCCCGACATGTTCGCAGATGAGGCGCAGGAAGACGGCGGTGAGCAACATGAAAACGAGCGCCTGCACAAAACCCACGAACAATTCCATAAATAAAAATGGCAGCGCCGGCAAAAACGCCAGGCTCTTGGGCACCAACCCCATGAGTTTATCCAGCGTCTGCTCGCCGCCATAGATATTGCCAAACAAACGGAAGGTGAGGGCCACCGGCCGGATGCAAATGGAGATGACCTCAAGCAAGCCCACAGCAAGAAACATCGTCACCATGAAAATGCGCATGAGCCCGTGAAACTCGCCCTTGGGCGCGAAGATGTGGGCGAGAAAGCCGCGCACGCCATTTTCGGCAATCGCCCAATACAACCACAGGATGTTGAAGATGAACGCCATCGCCATGGTCATGTTCAAATCGGCATTGCCCCCGCGCAGAAACCCCACAATCTCGCCGTGCTCGTTGTAGCGACCAATGGTGCCCACCCCCGGAATCAAACCGACCCAGTTGGTCACCAGAATGAAGAGGAATATCGTGGCAAAAAACCAGAAGGTCTTCTTCACCATGTAGGGCCCCAAAATGCTGCCGATGAAGTCATAGAGACCTTCCACCACCCACTCCGCAAAATTTTGAAATCCGGCAGGCACCAGCGCCATCTGCTTCGTGGCGGCCCGGCAAAACAAGGTGATAATGGCCACCGAAATCCACACCATCACCATCGAATTGGTGATCGGCACCCCCGGCCAGAGTTCTTCCGCATGCTGGGCCAAGCCACCCTCTTCCCCAGCACAAGCCATGAGGGGAGATACTAACCAAAGAATGGACGTGGGAAAAATCGAACGCATGAACCGGGAGGGCGGAGTCTATATCTGCGCCTTGAGTCGGCAAGCCTTTTTCCCGCAATTCTTCACATTTGCTGCGCACTCCTTGATTTCAAATGACTTTTGAATCTTTGTTTCCCGCATCCGTGCTCAATGTGTAGGCCGCCGCCGCCGCCAAGCCAAGTTGCAACCCCTCACCGCCAGTGCCTGCGGTGATTAGAATCTGGAAGCCACAGCCGAGGGCTTGCGTGACCAAGGCCTCAGTGGGCAGGCACAAGCGTCCGCCCACCTCCTGCAATTGGAACCGTAGCGCACCGATGCCGTGGAACCCTCGATAGACCACCTCACTGCATGCCAGGCAATCCGCGCTGCGGAAGTCGAACAGGAAATCGTAAGGCTTGCCGACATGACCCAGCGCCCGCTTGAGGGCCGTTACCAGATCCGTCCCAGTCAGCGGCGAACGCAGCACGCAAAAAGCATCCACCTGCAGGGTCTCCCCGAGGGGACGCACCCGCACCCCGTCCTTTTTCGCCTCTAAAAACCAATGCCGGTGGCCAACATCTAACGGCAATTCCAGTCCCAGCCGCAGGCACTCCTCCCGCGAGCCGAGATAGAGTGCGGCATGCGGCCAGAAGCCGGGCAAAAACCAATTGCTCAGCGCATCCTCATGGCGGGTGACAAACACATCGCCCGGCCGCAGATGCTCCACCACCGCCACCCGTATCGCGTCGGTGATCCGCTTGGGCGCGCCGCCAGGCTTTCCCCCCGGCTGGCGCAACTCGGAAATCGCCCGCCCGGACACCTCGAAGATTCCAAACATCACCTGTCGCCATGCCGAGCGCTGCCGCCGCCACAACGCAAACCAGCGATACGCAAACACCCGCTTGAGCGCATCGCGCCGCCGCCGCTCCATCAGCGGCTGCTCCACCGCCAACAATTCCACCACCGGCCGCAATTGCGGGTCAGCCGCCAGCCCGCGGATGGCCGCGTGCTGCGCAAAATAAAAGTCCGTCGCCGCCAGCAAGCGCCGCAGGGTCGCCGGATGGGTCGCCGCCTTGAACATCGTCGTGAAGGTCTTGCGCGGAATGCCCGCCACCCCATCCGCCTCATCCAGCTTTTTCCACAGCAGCGGTTGGTCGCCCGCCAAATCAATCACATACCGGTTGGCCCGCATCAACACACTGGCGGCGGCAAAGGCCGTCGCAAACACCGGCAGACGCTGTTGC
>JBAXPF010000097.1:0-12622 GCA_037132955.1 Verrucomicrobiota bacterium
ACGACATCGCCAAGCCACCCACCCAATGTTTCGATCAAGACGCCGGACGCATCCGCTTCAACGGTCACGACACGTTAGGCGCGACCATGGCCGAAAAGATCCTCCGCCGCCTGCGCTACTCTAACGATACCATCGCCGCCGTGGTGCCAATGGTCGCCCGCCACATGCAATTCATGGCGGTGCAGAAAATGCGCACGGCCAAGGTCAAGCGCTTCATGGCTGAGCCGACATTCCAGATGGAAATGGAGCTGCACCGGGTCGATTGCGCTTCATCCAACGGCTTCACCGATAACTACGAATTCCTCCAAGCCAAGGCCGTCGAATTCGCCGCAGAGCCGTTGATTCCGCCGCCGTTGGTCAGCGGTCGCGACCTCATCCAACGCGGCCTCACGCCCGGCCCCGCATTCAAGGACCTCCTCGATGCCGTCCAAACCGAACAACTTGAAGGCCGTCTCTCCGACCGAGACGGCGCACTCGCCTATCTCGAACAACTCCTACCGGAGAGACAGAAGACTTGAAGACAGAAGACTTGAAGACAGAAGACAAGGAGCCACAGGCACCTCCAATTCTTGTCTTATGTCTTTTGTCTAGTAGCGCAGCGGTCTTCTGTCTCTCTCCCAATCACTCATAACTCTTAACTCTCTGCCCCATGCTCCCCACCGACCATACCGATCCGATCAATGCCTCTATCCTGGCCGTTTCCGAAGACCTAATCTCCGGTTTCCAGCGGCAACCGTTTCATGCCATTGCTGAAAAATCCGGGGTGCCGTTGGCAACCGTCATCGAACGCATTCGCGCCATGATGGAGGTGGGCGTCGTGCGTCGCGTCCGCCAAACCCTGCTTGCCACTAAACTCGCCCATGGTGCCCTTGTCGCGTGGAAAGTGCCCGAGGATAAGCTCAACGATGCCTTTGATTTCATGGCAAAACATGACCCGTTCTCGGGACACGTCGTGATACGCTCGACGGATGGCGAGGTCTCCGGTTCCGGTTACCGGCTGTGGACGACGCTCAAGGTGCCGGTAGGTGAGTCGCTCGACCATCATGCCACGGCGCTGTTGCGCCTAACCGGAGCCACCGAATATCTGCTGATGCCCGCCAACGGTGTGTTTGCGCTGGGCGTCGGCCATGTCCGCCGCAAGACGTTACAACCCGGTGACAAGGCCGATGCCCCCGCCGCCATGATGACCACGGCCACCGTCGATCTAACGGCTGAAGAGTGGGGGGTGTTGCTGGCGCTCAAGGCGGAACTCACACTCGATGAAATGGTCGAAAATCCATGGCTGAAGCGTGCGGCGAGCGCGGGCGTGACGCACGAACGGTTTTGCGAGGTGGGGGAAGTGCTCAATACGAAGCGGGTGATCGGGCGGTTTTCGACCTTTTTGGAACATGTGAAACCCTCCGCCACTGGCGAGCGGGTCACGCGCTTCAACGGCTTGTTCCACTGGGCTGTCCCCAAAGGCCGCGAAATCGAGGCAGGGGCCGAGGTGGGTCGTCACTTCTGCATGACCCATTGTTACTGGCGCGAAGGAGGGTCGCAGTTTGGCAACGTCAATATCATGGGCGTGGTCCATGGCACCGAGAAGGAGCGTGTGTTAGAACACAAGGCTGCCATTGACCGTCACCTTGCCGCAATCGGCCTCCCGGTTTCCTACACCAATGTCTTTTGGGGCGGCCGCTCCGAAATCAAACCTTCGGAGATTTCCCCCAAGCTCTATGCCGCGTGGCATGCGCAGGAGAGAGTCGGCTAAATCATTGGATTTCAACCCCGGGGAATCCTCAGTAGATGTCCCGCCGGCGCGCCGCTGCCGCATCCTGGTGCAAGTCACGCGGTGGCGTCACTTGGCTGGTGCCAGCGGCACCTCGCAGAACGTGAGAGCGGTGATGCCATTGGTGCCGAAGATCAGGTCATTCTCGTTCCAGTTAGGCCCGGGATAGGTGATCTTTGTCGCCGCGAAAGGCGCTTTCAACTTGAGTGTGATGACATTGCCGCTCACGGCACCCGAGGCGACCTTGTCCGTTTCCCCGTCCAGACGGAACTGTTTTGCCAGGGCCTCCAGCCAGATCACGGGCTGGTCAAACTCGAGGGTGAGCGTGTCCTTGGCCGCGCTGGCATAGGTTGCCCTCTTGAGATTGGGTGCGGTGATGGACTCGCCGGCTTGCTTGCCATACATGTCGCGTTCGATCAGCGGCTGTGATCAAGTCAGGCCAAGCTCATACGGCGGCAAGCCAGGGATTCTTGCGCCACGAGTACCCCACTCACGCGGGCATGCTTGGGCGGCGGAGACGCGGCGGAGCATGCTGTGCGAGAGCTCCTCGCAGGCGGGTGATTTGAGGTGGCTGATTTGCAGGCGGGTGCATCAAGGGATTGGCGGGAAATTGCTTGCACTTCGGGACTGGTCATCTAGACTGGTCACATGACAGTGATTACCGCAACTGAATTCAAGGCCAAATGTCTCCACTTGCTCGACGAAGTCCAGCGCACCGGGCAGGAGCTGGTCATTTCCAAGCGCGGCCGGCCGGTGGCCCGGGTGGTGGCCGAAAAGGCATCCAAACCGTGGTTGTCCTTGCGGGGCAAGGGATGCTTCAAGGGCGATCCGTTTGAGGTGGTGGTTAGGGAGTCCGAAATTGATGCGCTGAAATGAATGGGCCACCCGTCTTGGATACGCATGTGTGGATTTGGTGGATGCTTGGCGACACGAGGCTGAAGGCAGCCGAGCGTGAAGCACTGGATGCGTTGCCGCCGGGCGGCAGGCCGGTACTGTGTGATATCAGCTTGTGGGAGTTTGGCACGTTGGTGGATCTTGGCAGGGTGGAGCTCGAGGGTGAGGTGAGTGCTTGGCTGCAAGTTGCGGCATCGTCAGCGACCGTGCGAATCCAGCCGATCACCCCTGCCATCATTGCGGAAATGAACCGACTGCCTGCGGGCTTTCATCGGGATCCGGCAGATCGGCTGATTGTGGCCACTGCGCGTGCGCTCAAGCTCCCGCTTGCTACCCACGACCGGAAGATTCGAGGCTCGAGATTGGTTCATCTGTGGAAGGCTTAAGTGGCTGGCGCGACCTCGCGCCTCATTGCGCTTGCACTCTCTTGGATAAGTCTCAGGCGCGGGTCAAGGAATCGTCTGGCGAAGTGGCCTGTCTGAAAAATTGGGGGTGGCGCACGCTTCCAGCGTGCTTCCTTCCGCATCCTGCGGAAGGGCTTGCAAGCGATGGAGTGTGCCAGCGCGCCCCTTCCTTTGGTTCGCTATATTTTGGCTTCTTTGGTCATGGAAGATCTGGTTCATGGGCACAGGTTTTTCTCTTTCACAGCGAACTAACCGAGAAATTGCGGATCCAGATCATGCATTCCCATGGTGTCTGAAACCCGATGCCGCCATGATCCAGTGTCTGGCCGCCAATGTTCGCGCCCATTTTTTCATCCTGCACATCGGCGAGTTGCTAGCCGTCAACCCACAGCATCGGCGGCGGGAGGCTTGGCTTCATGAGGGTGCTCCCTGTTGAAAGTCACACGTTGGCGTCACTTGCCTGATGCCAGCGGCACCTCGCAGAACGTGAGCGCTGCGATGCCATTGGCGCCGAAGATCAGGTCATTCTGGTTCCACGAGGATTCCTTCAGATAGGTGATGCCTTGTGCGGTGGACGGTGCCTTCAACTTGAGGGTGACCACGTTGCCGCTGACGCTGCCCGAGGCGACTTTGTCAGTCTGCCCGTCCAGATAGATCTGGCGGGTTAGGGAATCCATCCAGATGACCGGTTGGTCGAACTCGAGGGCAATCGCGTCCTTGGCTGCGCTGGTGTAGGCTGCCTGCTTGAGATTGGGCGGCGTGATGGACTCGGAAAATGTCTTGCCGTAGTTGTCGCGCTCGATGAGCGGTTGGATCAGGCGTGCGAACTCCGCCCAGCCGACCAACGGGAAATGGCAGCCGCCGGGTGGCTTGATACCCAGGGTGGACATGACGCTGAGGTTGGAATAGAGCCGTGGCAGGCTGCGCTGGACCTCTCGGATATGATCGCCGCCGCCACTGTTGCCTCCCATGCTGCACGCGTTAGGCCAGATTTGGAAGACATAGTAATGTTGGAGGTTGGGAAAGTCCTGCTTCCATGCTGCGGACAATGCGATGAAGTATTCCTGATAGGACTTCCAGTCATAGTCACCGGTGGGGCACGCCGAACCCTGGTTGTTCTCGCCCTGGTGCCAGAGGATGCCGCGGATGCCGTGGGTGAGCTTCGCCTGTTGGACCCGCCACAACGTCCGTCCGTAGATTGTGGTTAGATCGGCGGGGTCGGCTTCATTCCGTTGATGCTGGTCGATACGGGTGCCACCGGCGGCACCATTGATGATGAAAATTGGCAACTTGTCGCTGGCCACCAGGCGCTTGGCCAATTCCATTCCCCAGTAACCGAGTTCCGCGAGTTCGCCCTTTTTGGCTTTCCACACCGGGTTGCACCACAGGTTGGAGCGGGCGGCTTGCGGGTTGCCGGGCGGGCGGCCATAACTGCGGATCCACTCGCTGGTCTCCGGCGGGGATTCCTCCCCCGTATCCGTGGCCAGCGCGTTGGATTGCCCCTGAATGATATAGGCATCGCCGCAGACGAGATTGTTAGCCGTGTGGAGGATTTTCTCGGTGCCGCCGCTCTTGGTGCCGAACTCAACCTTGTATTTGATCAGTCCCGGCTTGAGCTTGACTGCGAATGCGTACGATTTGTTAGCATCCGGCTTGGCGCTCTCGCCCTTATACGGCTTGTCGTCGGCATAGACCTTGAGAAAGACCGCATCGGCGGCCTCGTCCAGCGTGCCATTGCAATAAAGCGTGCCTTCGTTCTTATCGTCGCGGGCATAGAATTGGTTATCCTCCGGCTTCTCGTCCTTGGCAGGTGTCCGTGCGATCCATGCGTCGCGCTTGGGCTCGGTAACCGAGATGGTTGCGGTCTGCGTGATGGGATTGCCGCCATTGCTCAGCGTGACGGTCACGAGCGCCTTGCCGCTGTTTTGGGCGCGTTTGAGCATGAGTTTGTCCGGAGCGACTTTTTTGATGACAGCGAGGCCTGACACACTCCACTCCATTTGCAATTGGCCGGCCCCCTTCGCCTGCATGGCGCTGAGATTGCTCACCTGCGGCACAACTTCAATCGGCGTGCGGCCATCCCAGGTGGCGGGTGCCTTGAGCGTGAACACCGGCTCCGGGATGTCTTCCTTGAGGGTGATGGGAATGTCCTTGGTCTTCACCTCATTGGCGTAGACCGCCTTGAAGCGCAGGGTTACAGATTTGTTAGATGAGACGCGTCCCGCGTCGAGGGTGAAAGCAAAGCGGTCGGTTGCCAGCAGGGCTTCCTTGCCATTGTCCATGAGCGACCAATAGACTTTTTGGGCGCCGCCGGCTTGTGCGGTGAACGAGGCGCTCTTGCCTTCCAGCAAGGTGAGCTGGGTCGGTGTGACACTGAAGGCATTGCCTGCCTGGATCACCGGTCCCACCAGCGTTTGCAGGGGTTTCTGGTTCTCATATTGCAGCCGCACCCAGTTGGCGGAACGGGCCACTTTGGAAATCCGCACCTCATCCATGTCGCCGACGAAACTGTAGCCGTTATACCAACCGCCGAGCCACAAGCGGGCCGGAACGAGGATTTTCATGGTGGTTTGGGTGGGAGCCGTCACATCCAGCTGGCCGTTGACATAGATCTGTCCGAGTTGTCCGTCGTAGGTGTGAACCACCTGCACCCACTCGGATTTTGGCAAGGCGCTCTTGGCATGAATGCTGCCGCCGTCGCTATCGACATAGATATGTGGCGGACTCTGCAACTGCATTCTAACTTTCCCCGCAGGCGTGCCCTCTTTTCCCCAGCAGACAAGATCCATGTTGGCAGCATCGGCGCGATACCACACTTCGGTGGAGTGCGGACTGGCGGCGCTGGGATAATTCTGGATGGTTTCCCCGCAACTGATGCCCTTCTGACCTGGAAAATGCCGGGCCGACCCAATCATGCCCGCCGTGGCCGAGGTGCCCAGATCCTTGGACTCCAGCGTGCCGACCCCGTCTTTCACCGGATCAGTCATGTGCCAGACGCTGAGGTAGCCGTTGGATTCGTTGAACACGGCCTTGCCGTTGGACTCGCTGACGGCATCCGCCTTGCCCCAATGCAACATGATAGGCTGCCGCGCATTGCCCGTGATATGGGGGATGCGCACCCAGACGCTGGCGGTGCCCTGCGCAGCGTCCCATGCCTCAATCTGATAGGCCAGCGCCGTGCCCGTGCCGCTGGAAAACCGCAGGTCCCCGCCGTTGGCCTGCGCCTGCTTGAAATCGAAGAAGTCCTTGTGCAGGCGCACTAACAAGGGAAAATTGTCTTCCGCCGCCGTTGCAGGCAGATTCGCGCCCTCCGGCGTGGTGAGGATGGTGAGCGTGCCGGTGTGTTGCCACCCTTGATAGGGATTGGCGCTTGGCTTGGCTTGCGCCATGGCGGGGAACGCAGACAGCAGCGCGGCAACTAACAACAGGGTGGGGGACAGGTGTTTCATGGGGTTCTTTCGGGGGGGATCCGGTGGAGGCGATGCTGCGCCATTCGGCTTGCTGCACAATCCTTAAGTTGCTGCTAAGAGGCTTATCTGTCACTCGGTGCGGTGAGTTGGCTGCTATCGCTTCTTACCCCTGCCTGTTGGATATCGCAACGGCTTGAGCGGGGCAGCGGGGGGGGCCGCCGTGTGATCTTTCAGCGCACGGATTTGGTCACGGAGGTGGGCGGCCCGCTCGAACTCCAGCCGCGACGACGCCTCGCGCATCTCCTCCTCCAACTCGGCGATGACGCGCAGCTTGTCGTAGCTTTCCTCTCTATCTGACACCAGTGAGGCGTTGAGTTTGTCGGCATGCTCCAGTTCCTTTTCGTGGGTATGCAGGCTTTGTTGGACGGCGCGGGTGACGCTTTGGGGCGTGATGCCATGCAATTCGTTGTATGCCAACTGGCGGGACCGGCGGTGCTCGGTGATGTCGAGCAATCTCTGGATTGAATCGGTCACCGTGTCACAGAACAACACGCACTCGCCATTGAGATGGCGGGCCGCGCGGCCGGCGGTTTGAATCAGCGAGGTGTCATTGCGCAGAAATCCCTCCTTGTCAGCATCGAGGATGCACACCAGCGATACTTCCGGCAGATCCAGACCTTCCCGCAGCAAGTTGATACCCACCAGGATGTCGAAGCTCGCCGCGCGGAGTTGGCGCAGGATCTCCACGCGCTCGATCGCGTCGATGTCGGCGTGCAGATAGCGCACCTTGAGGCCGGTGCCGCTCAGGTATTCGCTGAGGTCCTCGGCGGTTTTCTTTGTCAGGGTAGTGACCAGCACACGTTCCCTGCGTTCCACGCGTTGGCGGCACAATTCGATGGTGGCATCAATCTGCCCCTTGAGCGGGAGCAAGGTGAGCTTGGGATCGACCAGACCGGTGGGGCGGATGATTTGCTCGACAACCAGCGGCGTACCGCGTTTGGAGGGATCGAAGTCGGCGACCGCTTGGTCATTACCGCTGGGAATGGCGCGGATTTGCCGACGGTCGAATGGGTTGCTGCGGCCGGCAGCGGCGCGGGAGAGGACCGGGATATAGGTGGTGTTTTCCGGGCGTGAGTTGAGGATTTCGAACGGCCCCGGCGTGGCGGAAACATACACGCGCCGACCCGTGATTTGCATGAACTCGTCAAACCGCAGCGGCCGGTTGTCCAGCGCGCTGGGCAGCCGGAACCCGTGCTCGACTAACACGGTTTTGCGACTGCGGTCGCCTTCATACATGCCGCCGATCTGCGGGATGGTCGCATGGCTCTCATCGACCAAGAGCAGGAAATCCCGCTGAAAGAAATCCAACAGGGTGTTAGGTCTGGCCCCGGGCTCTCGACCTGTTAGATGGCGCGAGTAATTCTCGATGCCCTGGCAGAACCCCATCTCCGCCATCATCTCAAGGTCATACTCGGTGCGCAGGCGCAGGCGCTGGGCTTCCAGCAGTTTTCCTTGTTTTTCAAACCCGGCGATGCACTCTTCGAGTTCCTCGCGGATGGCGGTGGCGGCGCGCTTGAGCTTGTCGGCCGGGGTGACGAATTGTTTGGCCGGAAAAAACGTGTGGTGATCGAGACGGTCGATGACGGCTCCCGTCAGGGTGTGGATGCTGGCAATGCGCTCGATGGTGTCATCGAAGAACTCGACGCGGATGGCGGTTTCATCCAGATAGGCCGGATGGACTTCCACCACATCGCCGCGGACGCGGAACTTGCCCCGGCCAAACTCGATGTCATTGCGCTCAAAGAGCATGGTGACGAGGGAATTGAGGAAGTCCTCGCGGCTGAGTTGTTGGCCCGTGTGGATAGGGACCATCATGTTCTCGTAATCCTCCGGCGAACCCAGGCCATAGATACAGGAAACCGAGGCCACCACGATCACATCTTCACGCGTGAGCACCGATCCCATCGAACTCAGGCGCAGGCGCTCGATCTCATCGTTGATGGAGGAATCTTTTTCGATATAGGTGTCGCTGCGGGCAATGTAGGCCTCCGGCTGATAGTAATCAAAGTAAGACACGAAATACTCGACGGCATTGTGCGGAAAAAAGTTTTTGAACTCCGAGTAGAGTTGGGCCGCCAGGGTTTTGTTATGGCTCATGATGAGCGCGGGTCTGCCGTGGCGGGCTATCAGATTGGCCATCGTGAAGGTTTTGCCGGAACCGGTCACGCCTAACAAGGTTTGGTGGCGGTTGCCCGCCGCGATCGACTTCGCCAGCTTTTCAATCGCCTGTGCCTGATCGCCCTCAGGGTGGTAGTCGCTGACCAGTTGGAATGCCATCGCTGATGGAGATCCTAGCCCGTGCGCGGCACCTAGGCAAGGCCGCAGGACGTGCGCAGGGGTGCCTCTCCGTGCCAGGGGTCCGGCAGGCTGCCGGCCCTCACTTTCCGCTTGCCCCTGCCGGCAGCCTGCGGCAGGGTCAGTTCATGCCTGCCAGCGTGATTTCCCTGCTGCAACATCTGGTGCGGATTCCCTCGGTCAACCCCGACAACGCACCCGGCACCGCCCAGTCAGGTGAGGAGGAAATCGCGAATTTCCTTGGGGGTTGGCTCGAGGCGCTCGGTGCGGAGGTGGTGCTCGAGGAAGTGCAAGCCGGACGCCCCAACCTGCTTGCCAGATTCGGGCCGGTGGACGGTCGGCCGCGGATTTTGCTAGGTCCCCATCTCGACACGGTGGGCGTGGGTGGCATGACCATCGAGCCGTTCGGTGGCGAGCTTCGCGACGGCCGCGTGTGGGGGCGGGGGGCGTCGGATACCAAAGGCCCGATGGCGGCCATGCTGTGGGCGCTCCGGCAAACCCGCGGCGTGCTTTCCAAGTTGCCGGTGGCGATTGATTTTGTGGCGTTCATGGGTGAGGAATCCGGGCAGTGGGGGTCGAAGGACTTTGTCCATCGCCACGCCGATGAATACATGTTTGCGGTGGTGGGCGAGCCGACATCCATGCAGGTGGTGCATGTCACCAAGGGCTCGTTATGGGCCACCCTGCGGGCGACCGGCAAGGCCGCCCACAGCTCGCAGCCAGAACGTGGCGAGAATGCCATCCTCAAGCTCATCCGCGCGCTGGACACGCTGGATCATCACCTCGGGCATGCACTGGCGGGATTCAGCCACCCGGTGCTCGGCCACTCGACGCTCAATGTGGGAGTGATCCGCGGCGGCTCGCGGCCTAACATTGTGCCAGACATCGCGGAGGCGGAGATCGACATCCGCGTCACCCCGGACTTGGCCGCGGCGGGCGGCGCCTCGCGCTTGTTGGCTGAACTGCTGGAGGATCACGCACTGCCGGTGGAGCTTGTCAGATCAAACGAGAACCCACCGATGGAAACCCCGTCCGATCATCCGATGATCCGGGCGTTGTTGGCGGTGGATCCGGCGACGAAGTTGGCCGGTGCCCCGTGGTTCTCGGACGCGGCCCATCTATCAAATGGCGGGGTGCCAAGCATCTGCCTCGGCCCGGGTTCGATCGACCAGGCGCACACTGCCGATGAGTTCATCGAAACTTCCGCCTTGGAAAGCGCCGCGGCGTTCTTTGAGGCGTTCATCCGTGCGCTGTAACGGCGGTCGTAGCTGCGGCTTCCAGCCGCAGGCCGCAGCGCGAGTGACTCTCGAATGATAGGCGTAATCCAAATCTATTTCCAACGCAAAAAAGCCGCCTCCCATGGTGACGGGCGACGGCTTTTGTTAGGATTGGCAAAACCGCTGTCTCAGGGTGTGGGCACCGTGACAATGGTCTTGAGAATGCGCGAGGCAATCTGATAGGGGTCGCCCTGGGAGTTGGGGCGGCGGTCCTCGAGGTACCCCTTGTAGTTGCTGTTCATGAAACTGTGGGGAATGCGCACCGAGGACCCGCGGTCCGCCAGGCCGAAACTGAACTTGTCGATGGATTGGGTTTCATGCAAACCGGTCAGGCGCAGGTGGTTGTCCGGTCCATAGACGGCGATGTGTTCCTCACGGTATTCCGCAAAGGCCGCCATCAGGGCGTCGAAGTACGTCTTGCCGCCGATATCGCGCATATAGGTGGTGGAGAAATTCGCGTGCATGCCCGAGCCGTTCCAGTCGCCGCGGATCGGCTTGCAGTGATATTCCACTTCGACGCCATACTTTTCGCACAGCCGGTTGAGGATGTAGCGGGCGACCCAGACTTGGTCGGCAGCGGTTTTCGAGCCCTTGCCGAAGATTTGGAATTCCCACTGGCCTTTGGCGACCTCGGCGTTGATGCCTTCATGGTTGATGCCGGCGTCGAGGCATAAGTCGAGGTGTTCTTCGACGATTTGGCGGGCGACGTCGCCGACGGCCTTGTAGCCGGCACCGCAGTAATAGACCCCTTGCGGCGGCGGGAAGCCATCGGATGGGAAGCCAAGCGGGCGGCCATCCTGGAAGAGAAAGTATTCCTGTTCGAAGCCAAACCATGCGCCCGGATCATCGAGCACGGTGGCCCGATGGTTGGAGGGGTGCGGCGTGGTGCCATCCGGCATCATGACCTCGGCCATGACCAGCGCGCCGTTGCGACGCGTGCTGTCCGGATAGACCGCCACCGGCTTGAGCATGCAGTCGGAGCTGCGGCCTTCCGCCTGTTGGGTGGAACTGCCGTCAAACCCCCATTGCGGGAGTTGTTCGAGAGTCGGAAAACTGTCGAAGTCCTTGACCAAGGTCTTGCTGCGGAGGTTCGGGGTGGGCGTGTAGCCGTCGAGCCAGATGTATTCCAATTTGTATTTAGCCATGGGGGGGTGTGCTTTTGGTGTTGTTGGTTGTGGGGTGGGTGAAAGTGAAACAGTGAGTGCCGTTTGCAGAATCCTCCCAGCCATTGCCAGCAGTTTCCGTGCCAATTGCCGAAGAATATTTCCAGCGGCTCAAGTTTCGGCTTGGAGGGCATCGTTAACGCCGGTGACGGCAACGACGATGAGGGTTGTATCGTCGACTCCACAATTGTCAAGCGAGCGCTTGAGGAGTGTTTCAGCGATCAGGGCGGGGCTGTCCGCACCATTGGCCAGGGCGTTGGTGATGTGGCGCTCCCAGAGTCCGTCGATCAGACCGTCGGAGCAAATCAGCAAGCGGTCGCCGGGATGATAGGGGATGGCCGCGAGGTAAGGGCAAACGTCGAGGTGACCGCCACCGACCACTTCATAGAGTGCGGAGCGGCGGGGGTGGTTGCGGTATTCCACTTCGGAGATTTCCCCGCGTTGCCATTGGCCCCAGGCGGAGGTGTGGTCACGGGTCAGTTGGATCAGATCGCCCTCGCGCGAGAGGTAGATGCGGGAATCGCCGGCGTTGGCGAGGTAGAGGTTTTCCGGGGTGAACCAAGCCAAGGCCAGAGTGGCGGCCATGCCGCGGCAATCGTCGCGCCCGGCGGCGGCGGCGTTGATGTGTTCATGGACCGAGTGGAGGGCGTCATCGAGATGACTGAGGCAATCCGGAAACAAGCCTGCGGCTGCGGCCTTGAAGGTTTCCGGGATGATTTCGCACATTTGTTGGAGGAGAATAGACGACGCCAGATCGCCGGCATTGCCGCCGCCCATGCCATCCGAGACGGCAAACACCAAGTCGTGGGTAGCGAGTGAATGGCTGCCGTTGGCGGCAAGGATCTCCGCCCCTTGCGAACCGGAGGCGAAGGCAATAAAAGAATCATCGTTGCGGGGCTTGCGGGACCCGCTGTGAGAGCGGGCCGCCCAATGGAGAAGCGCTGCGGTGGGCACGATGGCGGCGTTAGGGGGTGGGGGATTCAGGCGGGGCGTTTGGTTCGGGCATGACCAGACCGGGCGGCGGGGGCAGAACTTCCGCCAGCTCAAAGTCGATCACGCAAAAGCAGCCGAGCTTGTCAGAGTAGGTGATGTTGCGGGCCTCGGCATCGAGGTGGCGCACGCCGTAGTCGCGTTCGAGTTTGGCAAAGATGCGGTCGGCTTTCTCCTTGGTGATTTGACTGGCGGGTTGGCCGCAATTGGTGGAGACAAAATAGAATTCGTCCGGGCGCTCTTCCAACAGTCTGGGCACATACGGGCAGCCGCGCTCTTCGAGCACTTTGAGCACGGCCACCTCGGTGGCGTAGCGCTCGGCGGCAGCCGTCCCGCGCAAGCGCTTGTGGACGTTGCCGTA
>JBAXPF010000098.1:0-12584 GCA_037132955.1 Verrucomicrobiota bacterium
ATCGAACAATTGGGTGGGTGGCATGGCGATGTCGTGCAGGAGCACGGCAAGGCAAAGTTCGAGCGGCGGCTCTGGTGCGAGCATGTCGAGCATGATGGGGGTGTGGATGAACACATCGCCTTCGGGATGCCATTCCGGAGGTTGGTCGGATCCGGTCATTGCCAGCACCTCCGGCACGATGTGACGGATTAGCCCGGAATCCACCAGCAATTGCAGGCCATGCGCCCGCCGCGGCGATGTCAGAATCTTGGAGAATTCATCACGGATGCGCTCGGGGGAGATCCTTGCTAACAAATCGGCGCAATCCGCGAGTGCGGCGCGGGTGTTAGAATCGATGGGAAAGCCGAGGGTGGTGCTGAAGCGCACGGCGCGGAGCAGGCGCAGGGCGTCCTCGCGGAAGCGGGCGGCGGGTTCGCCGATGGCGCGCAGAATCCCCTCGCGCAAATCGGTGAGACCTCCCACATAATCGATAACCTCAGCGGTTTCCGGGTGTTCGAACAGGCCGTTGATGGTGAAGTCACGGCGGCGGGCGTCGTCCTCGGGGGTGGAATAGGTGACAGCTTCCGGGTGGCGCCCATCCTTGTAACTGCCATCGGTGCGGAAGGTGGCAATCTCCACATGCTGGCCGCCGTGCTTGGCGATGACGACGCCGAAATGGGCGCCGACCTCATTGGAACCGGGAAAGAGCTTGGTGACCTCCGCCGGGCGCGCGGAGGTGGCGATATCGTAGTCTTTGGGCTCGATGCCTAACAATTTATCCCGCACACAACCGCCGGCAAACAATGCCTGATGCCCGGCAGCGGCCAAGCGGCGGGCAAGAGTGAGGGCGGCATCGCGTGCGGACATGGCCGCAGCTTCGGCGTGGAACGGGCGCTTTTCAAGTAGGAACGGTATGCGAAGGGACGCGGCCGTCCAGGAACCGCCTTGTAGCGGCACTCGATGAGTGTCGCTGGCGAATTCCGCTCGTGCGGGAACCGCATTCCAGCGCCTCTCTGTGAGTGTTGTCTGCCAGAATTGCGCGAGGCCATCGCCAGCGACGGTCACAGACCGCCGCAACAGCGCGCCAAGCGAAAAAAAACGGCGGCCCGTGCGGACCGCCGTTTGAGTGAAACCAGGAATAACCAAATAAATGTTAGATGCCTTTCTTAACGACATCCGAGAGGAGGTCGATGACGCGGTTGGAGTAACCCCACTCGTTGTCATACCAGCTGATGAGCTTGAAGAAGGTGGGGTTCAGCTCGATCGAGGAGCCGCCGTCAAAGATGGAAGAAGCCTTGGCGTGGATGAAGTCGGAGGAAACCACTTCGTCTTCGGTGTATTCGAGGATACCCTTGAGGTAGGTTTCGGAGGCTCTCTTCATCGCGGCCTTGATTTCGGCAAGGGTGGTGGGCTTGACGGTCTTGACGGTGAGGTCCACCACGGAGACGGTCGGCGTCGGCACGCGGAAGGCCATACCGGTGAGCTTGCCCTTGACTTCCGGGCAGACGAGCGCGACGGCCTTGGCGGCGCCGGTGGTCGAGGGGATGATGTTGAGCGCGGCGGTACGCCCCCCCTTCCAATCCTTCTTGGACGGGCCGTCCACGGTTTTCTGCGTGGCGGTGTAGGAGTGGACGGTGGTCATGAGGCCTTCGGCGATGCCGAAGCCTTCCTTGAGCAACACGTGGACCACGGGGGCCAGGCAGTTGGTGGTGCAGCTTGCGTTGGAAATGATGTGGTGCTTGGCGGCGTCGTATGTTTCATCGTTCACGCCTTGGACGATGGTGACGTCCTCGCCCTTGGCCGGGGCGGAGATGATGACTTTCTTGGCACCAGCGGTGAGATGGCCCTTGGCCTTTTCCGCATCGGTGAACAGCCCGGTGGATTCAATGACAACTTCCACGCCCAGCGCCTTCCACGGCAGATCGGCAGGACTCTTGGCGCTGACCACCTTGATCTCCATGCCATTGACGACGAGCACGTCATCTTCTTCGAGCTCCGGGGAGGATTTCTTGGACGAAACCGTGCCGGCGAAGCGACCTTGGGTGGAGTCGTATTTGAGGAGATAGGCGAGGTTGTCGGCGGGAACGATGTCACCGATGCAACGACATTGAAGGTGGTTCCGAGGTGGCCTTGTTCGACGAGGGCACGGAAGACAAGGCGTCCGATGCGGCCGAATCCGTTGATGGCAATGGTGGTCATGGCTGTGTGTTGGGGGGATGCGTTAGGGGTGCGCTGGGCGGCACTTCCGCCCGCGCGGCGGAATGCTACGGACAATTTGCCAGACGTCAACCCTGCTCATGAGAAAACGCAAAAACGCACGGAAAAGCGCAAAATCCGCGCATCGCAGGGGTGCCTTATGGGGCTGTGGCAGCAATGAGTGCGTCCGCCACACCGCCGGGGTCATGCCACTTTCAATAGAAAGACGCCCCCGATCCAAGGTGGTAAAAACCACTGATTTTTCTAATTCCTCAGAGAATCCTCTTCTATCAGTGAAATCAGTGGTTCAATTCCCCTGAAACCCTTAGGGTCGCATCATTTCTCGCAGGGGGTCTCAGCCGGGCTGACAAGTTGCCATCATGCTCAAGCGCCGCAGCCAGTGCCTGCTCGTATTGCCTGCGTGGCAACTCGTAGCCGCCAAATTGGCGCAAATGGTCGGTCATCCACTGCGTGTCTAACAAGACAACCCCGGCTTGGCGCAGGCGTGTCACCAATTCCACCAGGGCGATTTTGGAGGCGTCGGCTTTGCGGGAAAACATGCTTTCGCCGAAAAAGGCACCCCGCAGGGTCACCCCATAGAGACCACCCTGCAAGCCGTCCTGATCCCAACATTCCACGGAATGGGCGCAGCCAAGTTGATGGAGCAAGGTATAGCTCTCGAGTATCACCTCATCGATCCAGGTGGACTGGCGGTCCGCGCACCCGCGCATGACCTCGCTGAAGGCCGTGTTCCAGCGCAACTCAAACGGTCGGCGCTTGAGCGCGCGGCGCAAGCCATGTGGAATGTGAAACCGCTCATCAAGCGGAATCAAGCCGCGCCGTTGCGGGCGATACCAGGAAATCTCGCCCGCATCCGCCATCGGGAACACCCCTTGGGCATAGGCATTGAGCAAGACCTCGGGTGGGATGATATCGGCCATGCGAGATGAGTCTGGCACATCCGGCCCATTTGCCAAGGCCGGAGCCGGCCAAGGGCACGGGAAAATCAAGGAGGGGCGATCTCCGAATCGCCCTCTACCCAAGGAGGCGCGATTTGCCTGATGAATTCCAATGAGTCAGTCAGGCCATCTTCGCTATGCTCCGGTTCCGAATCGCCCTCGACCATGCGAGGCCAATGGCAACGGATTTTCGCGACTCATTGACTCACCATAGGCAACGGCGATTCGGAGATCGCCGCTCCTTGGAAAGCCCGGCCGGCCAATTTGCAGTGGACCTGTGCGCGACTTCCGGCAATGATGCCTGCATGTGGCAGCGTGCAGGATGGATTCGATTGGCCGGTGCCGGCAGCAGCGGCTTGCTGGTGGCCGGACTCTTTCCCCCGTACCATGCCGTGGGATTGGCGTGGGTGGCACTGGTTCCGCTGCTGCCCTGCCTGTGGTCGCTGGATGGCAAGCACCGGGGCTGGCTTGGCTTCGGACTGGCCTGGCTGGCCGGTAGCGTGAGCAGCGGCGTGCAGTTTTCCTGGATGGCGGTGGTCTCGCCCTTGGCGGCGGTGTTGCTGCCGCTCTATCTGGGGCTCTTCTGGGGCTTATTCGGGGCCTTTGCCGCCACTTTGGGCAACCCTTGGCACAAGCGTCCGCCTAACAGCAAGGCCACAGCGCATCAGGGGACTCAGGGGACTCATCACCCGCCGGCCGCGCCAGTGGTGGCCCCAGCGCCGAACGCCGCCCGCCTGAGTTTGCGGACCGCCTTTTGTCACGGTGCGGTGTGGGCGGGAACCGAGTGGTTGCGCAGCTGGCTGTTCACAGGATTTGGCTGGAACGGGCTGGGTGTGGCGTTTCATGAAACCGAGGTGCTGGCACAGGCGGCGGATTTGTTAGGCGTGAACGGTCTGTCGCTGGCCCTGGTGTTTTTCCAATCCGTGCTGGTGCTGGTCGGCCGGCGCATGTGGCTGAGCCGCAGTGACGGCAAGCGCCGCCCGCGTTGGGATCTAAGCGTCGCCGCCTTGCTCATGGGGTTGCTGCCGTGTTATGGCCTCGCGCGGATCCATGCGGAAGGACTGCGGAAAACCGTGCGCATCAAGGCGTTGCTGGTGCAACTCAACATTCCGCAAGATGCCGCCCGCATGCTCTGGGACGACCTGACCATCCATCGCGCTTACGAAGATGAAACGCTCAGCGCGCTCGCGAAGCTCGCTAAACCCACCTACTCTAACACGCCAGCCACACCGGAAGAGTCCGATTCGCCCGCGTTGCGCTGGCCGGACTGGGTGATCTGGCCGGAAAGCGCGTTGCAGGGCCGCCTTCTGCGCAGTGCCGACGGTGGCTGGGGAACTTGGCAGGAAAACCTCGACACCATCGCCCAAGTCCGCACGGCCGGCCCCTTCAGTTTGATTTTCGGGGTGAACGAAATGGAGGCGGAGCCCAAGGGCGAGCAGTTGATTGCCACCCCCGGCGGCCGGATGTATAACTCGCTGGCGATCATGTCTCCGGACGATGAGTTGCAGACCTTCCGCAAGCATCACCTAGTGGTTTTCGGGGAAACCATTCCGTATGTGGACTCGCTGCCATTCCTTAAAAATATCTATGCCCAGCAGGCCGGCGTCGAATATGGCGGCTCCTTCACTTCCGGCGACTCGTTCGAGCCCATGCCGGTGAAGGTCGACGGCACATATGTCGGAGTGATCCCCAGCGTATGCTTTGAGGACAGCGTCCCGCGTCTCACCCGTCAATTCGTGCGGCCCGGCCCGCAAGTCATCATCAATGTCACCAACGACGGTTGGTTCAAGCAATCCACAGCAGCAGCCCAACATTTCGCCAACGCCCGCTTCCGCGCCATCGAATTGCGCAGGCCGATGTTGCGCTGCGCCAACACCGGAGTCAGCGCCGCCGTCAACACTTGCGGTTCCACCGCCCATCCGGATACCGGTGCCCGGCAGGTGCTCGCCGATGCCATGGGTAACCACTTCACCCGCGGTTCCTTGCTGGCCGAGTTGGACGTGCCACTCAAGCCATCCTTCACGCTTTACGGGCTCATCGGTGATGGAGGCATCATCCTGCTGACCCTGCTCGGTCTGGGCATCCCCCTGCTCACCCGACCCCGCCGGCCCCGCAATTTTCCTGCCACGGGGCCCAACATTTTGATGCATGGGAAATGATTACCTGCCGGGGGTGTCGGCACTGTTTGACCGGAATTCCAACCTGGCAGGTGCGACCCGAAATCGTCACACATCTCTTATGAATGAACTCCTGCTTTTTCTCGCCGTTTTTGCCGGTGTATGCACCGCCCGCCTTATGGCGGCCGAACATCTCCCCGGGGCCCCGGACATGGCCCACTCGGCGGTATCCACCACTCCCCTCAAGGACTGGCACTCCGGATTCCTAACGGGTAACGGCAACATGGGCGTTATCATGTGTGGCAACCCTTGGGACGAATCGCTGGTCATCACGGGCAAACTCTATCTGCCCACGGGATCCAAGGAAATCATGCCCGATCTATCCGCATTCAGGGATGAGTTCAAGCAGGCAGGACTGGCCGCAGGCAAGGACGGTCCTGCCAGGGTGCACAATCTGATGCTGGAAAAAAGCCGCCAGGTGTTGGTCAACACCGACCCACTCCATCCGGCGTTTTTCCTGCAAATGAGCATGAAAGAACAATCAGAGCCCTATTCCAATTACCGCATTACTGAAAACTTCGCCACGGGCGAACTGCAGGCCAGTTGGTCCAATGCCCAAGGCGATTGGACACGCAAGCTCTTTGTTTCGCGGACGGACGATGTGATCGTCCTGTCTCTCACCGGACCCAAGGGCCAAGTCGACTGCGACGTCGAGATGCAAGTGAATCATCCGCTGGTCAAGGCCGAGGCCAGAGTCGAGGCGGGTTGGTTGACCGCTCACAACACCTATGTCAAGGGCAAGGGTGGCTACGACAACCTCATCCGCGTGGTCCCGTCCGGCGGTCACATGACGGCCACTAACGACAAGCTAACCGTTCGTGGTGCCGACAGCTTGGTGATGATCATGCAGGTGAAGCGCTGGCAAACGCCACTCCTAAAGACTCAAAGCGAAGCCTGGGCGTGGTCGCCGGAGAATCCCATCTATCGCGATGCGCAGCAGGCGAACCCGCTGCCGAAAATGAAAGATTTCCTGTCCGGCCTGGTTGCCGATTACGCAGAACTGTTAGCCCCGCATGCCAGGGCGCACGGCATGCTGTATGGCCGCGTGGCCATCGACCTCGGCGGCGGCCAGGACCGCCAGGCGACCTCCGAAGAACTTCTGGCACGCGCCGCCAAGGAGAACACGATGTCCAAGGCCCTCGCGGAACGCCTCTACAACGCTTGCCGCTATCTCATCATTTGTTCCAGCGGTGACACCCCGCCCAACCTCCAGGGGATTTGGACCGGCACCTGGAGTCCCGCATGGAGCGGCGACTACACAACGGACTCCAACCTTCAACTCGAAGTGCAATCCATGATGAGTTGCAACATGCCGGAACTCATGGATGCCTATTTCCGTTTGATAGATTCCTGGTTGCCCGATTGGCGGCTCAACGCCAGGAAGGTTTATGGCTTTCGTGGCGTGGTCTCAAATGCCAGGGCATCCAGCACCTGCCTGCTTCTGCATTGGGGAGGCGAATGGCCGGGCGAGCAGTGCGCCATCGGCCTGGCGGGCTGGATGCTGCATTTTTTCCACGATTTCTATCAATTTACCGGCGATCGGAAATTCCTCGCCGGGCGCTTTGTGCCGCTGGCGAAGGAAATCGCGCTTTTTTACGCGGATTTTCTCGCCGGCACCGAGGACGCCAATGGCAAATACCGATTCTACATGGGCTACTCGCCGGAGCACGGCATGACCGCCAACACCACCTTCGACATCTCCATCGCCAAAAATGTGCTCTCCACGCTGATTGCTGCCTGCAAGGAATTGGATACCGACCGTGACAAATTGCCGGAATGGCAGGCTATGCTCGACAAGATGCCGCCGTACCTGTGCAACGAGCGCGGCGAACTCCAGGAATGGGCGTGGCCCGGCGCCGGGGAAGATTACAACCAGCGCCACCACTCGCAGTTCCTTCCCCTCTATCAGTTCTGCGAGTTTTCCCGGGAGCGGACGCCCGGGTTATGGAAAGCCAGCGGGCTGGCCTTTGTGCAGAAGACCCGACACTGGCTCTGGAACGCCGCAGACTCAGACAGCAATCACATCACCCATGGCATGATGAACCAGGGTCAATGCGCCGCACGCCTCGGCAGGAGCGATGTGGTTTATGATGTTTTGGAACGACTGACCACCCGTCGTTATGTCTTCCCGAGCTTCATGATCTCCTACTGGCCCGGGCTCAATGGTTTTGGCTTCGACCCGGTAGGAACCATCCCCGATGTGCTCAACAACTCGCTGATTTTCTCGTGGAACGATACTGTGGAACTCCTTCCCGCGCTGCCCAAGGAATGGCCGCAAGGATCTATCAAGGGTATTCTGTTGCGCGGGCAGATCCGGGTTGAGGAATTGAAATGGGACATCCCGGGTGGCAAGCTCAGCCTCAGCCTGACCAGTGGCAAGGAACAAACGGTCACCCTTCAACTCCCGACCGGCGTCCGCATCCAGACCACAAGGATGTGTGGTCAAGACGCCACTGACACGGTTCATGCCGCGCGGTTGAATGGCACAAAACTCTCGTTACCCGAAGGTGGGATCGCGCAGGTCGAACTCACGTTTGCGCCCGGGGATTTTTCCGCGCGCTGAAAGAGCACAACAACTCGGGAAGTAAGGGGACTCAGCGCATATTCGACCACCGGCAAGCCCCATGAAATTCCCCACGACCCGTCGCCTTGCGGCCTGCCTCATTGCCACCGTCGCGACGTTGGCCGCCATCACCGCCACCGCCTCCACCCTCGCGAATCTGCGCTGCGAATACCGCGACAATCCGCTCGGCATCGACGTGGCCAGGCCGCGACTGGGATGGGTCATTGGCGATGTGAAACCTGAAATCTCAAATCCAAAATCCAAAATTCAAAATTCAAAATCAGAGCTCCCCAGAGGGGAGCGACAAACTGCCTATCAGGTGCTGGTGGCTTCCACTCCTGAGTTGTTAGCCAAGGACCAGGGAGACCTGTGGGACAGCGGCAAGGTGGTGTCCGACCAGAGCCACCAAATCGAGTATGCGGGAAATGCTTTAGAGTCACGGCAGGCGTGCCATTGGAAAGCGCGGGTGTGGCTGGGCTCGGGAGAGGCATCCCCGTGGAGCGCGCCGGCCGTCTGGACGATGGGACTGCTCAAGCCCGGCGACTGGCAAGGCCAGTGGATCGGATTTGATAGCGACGAAGGGTTGAATGACTGGAAGGCGATGAGCAAGCTGCCGTGGGACCAGCAACGGACGCAGCTGCCGGCCCGCATGCTGCGACATGAGTTCAGGATTTTCAAGCCGGTCAAGCGCGCCACCCTTTATGTTTGCGGGCAAGGGTTCCACGACATCTATCTGAATGGCCGGCAGGTCGGCGACCATCTCATGGATCCCGCCCTGAGCGGGCCTAACGAGCGCGTATTCTATGTCACCCACGATGTCACGCAACAACTTGGCCAGGGGGCCAACGCGCTTGGCGCGGTGCTTGGCAACGGCCGGTTTTTCCCGTTGCGCGGCCAGGTGCACTACAACTTCGGGTTTCCCAAGTTGCTGCTGCACCTGGCGGTGGACTACACCGACGGCACTGCTGAGCTTATCACCAGCGACACCAGTTGGAAGCTAACAACACGGGGTCCGGTTCGCGCCAACAACGAATATGATGGCGAGGAATACGACGCCCGCATGGCCATGGCCGGGTGGACGGTTCCCGGATTTGATGATGCCGCCTGGCAAGCGGCGCAACAGGTTGAGGCGCCCAAGGGCAAATTGCAGGCGCAGATGATCGAACCGATGCGGGTGGTCGGGCGGATCCGTCCGGTGGCCATCACCCACCCGAAGGAGGGTGTTTATATTGTGGATTTCGGCCGCGTCTTTTATGGCAACTACCGACTGACGGTCACCGGCCCGGCAGGCACCAGGATCGGGTTGCGCAGCGCGTGCAGCCTCAAGCCTGATGGAATGCTCAAGACCGAAGCCAACCGCCAGGCACTGTGTACGGACACCTACATCATGAATGGCCAAGGTGCCGAGATCTGGAGTCCGCGCTTCAAAGGCCAGGGATTCCGGCGCATCGAGGTCACCGGCTTTCCCGGCGTGCCAACTTTGGATAACTTCGAAGGGCTCGCCATCAACAGCGACCTGGAGAGCGCCGGTGCGTTCACTTGCTCGAATCCGTTAGTGAACCGGATCTATGACAACGTGCGTCGAACGCAGCAGTTGTACAAGCGCAGCGCACCGCTGGATCCGGACCGCGACGAACGCCAAGGCTGGCTCGGCGATCCGGCAAAAGATGCGGAGAGCGACGCCTGGAATTTCCGGGTTGCCACGTTTTACGCGAAGTGGCTCGATGACATCCGGCTGCAACAGACCGCCCAAGGTGCTTTCCTCCTCAATGCCCCCATCTATTTCAAAGGCGGCGATTACACCGCCGATCTGGTATGGGAAAGTTGTCCCACTATCATCGCGGACTCGTTCTATCAATTGTATGGGGACCGCCGCATCATTGAGAACAACTACGCGCCATGCGTCAAGTGGATGGAGTTGATCAACCGCCAGATGAAGCCGGACTGCACCATCGACCACAATGAATTCGGTGATTGGTGCGATGCCCTGACAATGGACAAGAAGGATGAAATCCCCGATGCCGACGGCAACCCCAGGCGTTATGAGTTCGGCGCGACGTCCGGGCCGCTCATTTCCACCGCTTATCATTACAACAATTGCCGGATCATGGAGCGCATGGCCGGCATTCTTGGCAAGTCGTCCGACCAACAAAAATATGCCGACCTCGCTGCCAAGGTGAAGGCCGGCTTCAATGCACGCTTCTTCGATCCCAAGACCTGCAAGTATTGGAGTGGCACCCAGTGTGCCTATGTCCTGCCGCTGGCCTTCGGCATGGTGCCGGACGAGCATCGCGAAAAAGTCATCTCCAACCTTGTCGATGACATCATGGTCAAGCACAAGGGTCATCTGAGTGTCGGCCTTATCGGGATGCAGTGGCTGATGCAGACGCTCACCAACGTCGGCCATCCGGAGGTGGCCTATACGATTGTCACGCAGACCACCCGGCCGGGTTGGGGCTACATGATTTCCAAGGACGCCACCACCGTGTGGGAGAAATGGGACATGGACACCCAGGGGCCGGAGATGAACTGCGAGGCCCTGCTGATCTTGTCCGGCAATCTCAATGCCTGGTTCTATCAGACACTTGCGGGCATCAACTATGATCCGGCACAACCCGGCTTCAAGCACATCATTATCAAGCCGGCGATTGTCGGTGATTTGACGTGGGTGGACGCGCATCACGAGTCCCCGTTCGGTCGTGTTGCCAGCGCCTGGAAACGTGAAGGCAACCAATTGACGATGGATGTCACGATACCGGCCAACACCACGGCCACAGTGTATGTGCCGACCAAGGACGCTGCCGGAGTGAGCGAGTCAGGCAAGCCGGCCTCGACAGCAGAAGGTGTCACCTTTCTCCGGATGGAAGGTGACGCCGCGGTTTTTCGTGTCGGCTCCGGCCACTATCGGTTTCAGTCAGGAATGTGAATATAACCCCCAATGAAAACCTCTTCTTCCCGAGTTCTCTCGATGCTGATTGCCGCGTGTTCTGCCGGCGAGTGGGTATCCGCCCAGAATGGCGCTTTGACAATCCGGTTAGAACCGGACTCCGCCGCTCTGATTGCCATTGATGAGCATCCGCTTGATGCCCTTGGAAATACCGACTGGTTTCAGGGGATGTGGCCGACGGATCCGTCAATGCCACAACCCAAATTCCCGCGCTTCCATGTGGCGCCTGTCAATGAGCGTGAAACCGGGGTGACCATCGCCAAGAAGCTGCCGCTGGATGAGGCACTCGAGACCTGGGAACCGGTTGTTCGCTTGTCCCTGGACTACGGGGAGAAGAATGTGCCATTGTATGGCGGCGGACAGCAGGCGCAGATCGCGTATCGTGTCGGCAATCTTTTGCGGCTGGTGGATACGTCAGAGCCTGTGGCACGCTCGTTGGAAATGATTGTGGTTTCGCACCGCTTGCTGTTGTTGCGCGTGCGCTTGGCTGGCAAGGTGCCGGCCATCTTGCGGCTGGATTTGTCGGTTAGCGCGCCCCAGGAGTTTCCCGACGGAAATTCCGGCAAGTCAGAGGTTGATAGATCATGGGTCGTCGGCAACATGCGCGGCTGGCACGGCGTTGAGCTCATCCCGGGCCGAGCTTCCGGGGAGGCGTTGGCGGTCGTTGCATACGATGCCGCCACCGCGGACGAACTTACTGCCGCGCTGGCCGACGGCCGCAAACAAGCATCACAATTCGACGCGGTATGGGCGAAACTTGCCCGCCCGCATGACCTTGCGCCGTTCCTGGCCGGCAAAGAGACCCCGGCGGAACGCAATCTCATCGCAGGCTGCGTGAATCGTGTGCTCCGCAACGCGCGCGGCGGGGGCATGATGCGGTCCCCGTCAATGGTCGAGTTTTTCGCGCCCGAGTGGCACAACGCCGACGCGGTGTGGGTTTGTTTCCAGCCGGCTTGCCGGTATGCCCTCTGGATCGAGCCTTCGTTTTGGGCCAATTCCATGCGAACGCTCTTCGACCAGCAGGCGGATGATGGACGAGTGCCTCAGTGCGTTTATACCAGCCACGAGCACTGGATGCGTAACTCGCAAATCCCTAACATCTCACCCTGCCTGCGCGATTACTATGCCTTCACACACGACCGCGATTTTCTCAAGGAATACTACCCGCGGCTCAGGCGCTGGTATGAATGGTGGCTGGCCAAACGCAATCCGACGGGCGATGGGATTCTCGCCGTGGGCACGGACTCGCAGACATTGTGGAACGCCATCTGCGAGTATAAGGACAACTCGACTGACCCGGCCAAGCCGGAAGAGTTTGAAAACAGTTGCAACCCGCTCACTCGCACGCCGGAAATTGCCGGTCGTCCCAACCGCGTCTATTTGCCTGACATCGTCGCATGCCAGGCACGCATGGCGGAAGACCTCGCTTTCATGGCCGGCGAACTTGGGTTCGAAAGTGAGGCTGTCCATTTTACCACTGAGTACAACCGAGTGCGTGACTGGGCTAACAAGAACCTATGGGATGAAGAGACCAAATTCTACTACCCTGTAGTTCGTGCCACCGGCAAGAAGCTGATGAAGCGGTCAAACGTTGCCTTCTGGCTGTTGTGGGCAGGGATTCCTGACAAGCGCCAGAAGGACGCTCTGGTGGCGGCCATGTTTGATCCGCAACAATTCTTCACCCCGATTCCACTGCCGATGATTGCGCTCAACGATACGAGCTTCAACCCGAAGGTTGGCCACTGGGGCGACGGTTCCGTCTG
>JBAXPF010000099.1:0-12551 GCA_037132955.1 Verrucomicrobiota bacterium
CGCAAAACTCATGCCGTTAGAATCACATTTCACCCACGGATTCAGCGGAAGAGGCTTTAATCCGAATCTCCTCATGGCTCGCGGCGGGACGGCAGGATGGCTTGAAATTGATAGGTTCCGGACCCCACTGCATACACCGCCGCACCGTTTTCCATGCGCAGGAATTTGATGCCCGCGGCTTGCGCGGCGGGCTTGCCGGATTCGGTCACTCCAGCAGCATCCTTGGCCGGGACATGCACCGTGGCGCTGGTGTTGACAGGGATCGTGACCTCCATTGTGAGCTTGTCGCCGTCGCGTTGCCAGTTGCTGGCGATGCGACCGTGAATGGAATCATAGTCGCACTTGACCCAGGTGAGCTCGCCGACGACTGCGGGTTTGATGATGATCTGTTTGAATCCTGGGGCGGATGCATCGGGGCGGATGCCGGCCAGCCCCTGATAGAACCAGCTGCCGGGGCTAGCGAAGCACGAGTGGATTTGGGAGGCATAGCCGTTCCATTGTTCCATCAATGTGGTGGCCCCCTGCGCCAGCATGTAGCCCCAGCCCGGATAGGTCTGCTGGTTATAGATGGTGTATAGCAGATCATCGCGGCCGGCTTCCTGCAAGTATTGAATGAGGAAATAGGTGCCGAGCATGCCGGTGTCTAGGTGACCTTTGTTCTTCTCCAGGATGATCCCCGAGAGGTTTTTCTGCACGCTGGCCACCAGATCATCGGGGACACAACCGGTCAGCAGCGGCATCACCTGATAGGCTTGCTCATCGAGTCCATAGATCTGTCTCTGCGCATCGAAATACGTCGTGTGGATGAGCTTTCTGGCAGCATCGATCTTGGCCTTGTAATCATCCGCCTCCGTGGCCTTGCCCAAAGTGCGGGCGCTGCGTTCCAGGATCTGCCACAAGTACACCCGATAGCAGTTGTTGAAAATCTCACAGGCCGTTTTGGCCGGCCAGTTGTTTGTCTCCATGCCCCGCTCCGGCGGCACCCAGTCGCCAAGAAATTGTTCCTTGCCAGCCTTGCCACGCAGCAGGCCGGCCTCGGACTGGCTGTCCAGATACTCAGCATAGCGGCGCATCGGCCCGTAGGATTTGTCTAACAATCCAACATCGCCGTAATACACATAATTTTTCCATGGCAGCACGCTGCCGAGCCCGCCCCACCCCGGTCCGCCCCAGGAGTTGATCACAAAGGGTGCGGTGTGAGGAAACCGCCCTGTGCCAGGATCCTGTGCGTCCGACCAGTCGGTTGCCCACTTGGAGTAAAATGCGGCGGCGTCCCGGTTCATGATCTGGGTATCGATGGACACCTGGCCGTCGCCGTAGCCGAGGCGCTCGCGATGCGGGCAATCCACCATGTAGCCGCCCAGGCTCAGGCAGCGGATCGTCCACAGGTTGAGTTGGTGAATGCGGTTGAACAGGTCGTTAGAGCAGGCAAAGGAACCGACGGGTGTGAGGTCCGATTCGATCAACAGCGCCTCGGCATCGCCAAGCGCCGGTTGGGCCGGCAATCCCTCGACGATGGCATAGCGGAAACCGAAGTAATTGAATTTGGGGCAGTATTGCTCGCCGGGTTTGCCGGAGGCCGTGTATTGCGCCACCTGGTTGAGCCCGTTGTAACTGACACCATCGATCCTGAATGCCGAGTCGGGTTTGATCCGGCCGGCCGGCGTGTCATCGCCATCTGGGTTGCGGAAACGCTTGTCGGCGAAGCGAATGGTTAGAGTCTTGCCGGCCTCCATTTGCGGCAGGCGCAGCCGCAGCCAGCCGGTCAGATTGGTGCCGAAGTCAAGCTCCCAGGCATTGGCGCCGCGGGCGGTACAGGCCACCGCGGGAATGACCTTGGTGATGCGGTTCGGCGGGCATGACTGGGCCGTCGCCACGCCGGACGGCGCGGCAATTTCCTCCACCGGTTTCCACGAGCCGTTGGTGCAGCCGACCGCGCTCCAATCCGGAATATCACGGCGGGCATCAAGGTTTTCGCGGCAATTGCTGGCATTCTTCCAGGCAAATTCAGTATAGGAGCTCGGCATGAACGTCCACGTGGCATCCGTCCCGACCCCCACCTGTGTGCCGCCGGCTAACATATCCAACTCGACCCGGGCACACGCACCGCCCTTGATCCAGCCATTGCCCAGCCACAGGCCCACGCAGTTGGGCCCCTCCCGCAAATACTTGCTGATATCATAAGTGATGTAGAATGACCGCTGCCTGCCATTCGATACCGCCGGGACCAACACGTCGTCGCCAACCTTCTTCCCGTTCACATGCAATTCGTAATAGCCTTTCACATTCACAAAGGCGCTTGCCGGACCGGGTTTTCCTGTGAGTAAAAACTCCTTGCGCAGCCAGGGCGAGGACTCCGCTCCCGGCGGCTTGACCCACTTTGCCTGCCAGGCTTCAGGCTTGAGCAGGCCCATCGACCAGGCGGCGGGCACGCTCCAAGGCGTCGCATCTCCCGTGCCAGGCCACACGCGGACTTTCCAATGACACACCTGGCGCGATTCTAGCAACTTTCCCGCATATTCAATTTGATTGCTTTGGTCTGACTCCACCTTGCCGCTGTCCCACAGGTCGCCCTGGTCCTTGGCTAACAACTCCGGCGTCGTGGCCACCAGCACATGATAGGCAGTTTGTCGCTCCCCTCTGGGGAGTTCTGATTTTGAATTTTGGATTTTGGATTTTGGATTTGAGATTTCAGGTTTCACATCGCCAATGACCCATCCCAGCCGCGGTTTGGGCACGTCGATGCCGAGCGGGTTGTCGCGGTGTTCGCAGCGAAGGCCCGCGAGGATGTCGACACCGGGTGGGTGGATTGCTGTCAAGTTGGAATCCGCGAACAACGCCGGTGCGGCAGCTGCCAGCAGCAGCGCTGCAAGCGCAATGGTTCTTACTAACAAATTTGTATAGGGGTTGGTGTGCATGAGAAAATAATGATTGAGGGGTTAAGGGATGTCACGGTGGGGTGCGAAGCTATGGTGATCTATGGCGCCAGTCTTCCTGCATCACGCGCACCGGGCCGAGTAAGCCGGATGCCACCAGCGGCGAGATTTTGGTGAAGTAATTCCACGGCGTGAAGCAAAATCGGCCCTTGGACGGGCGCGCTTGATTTTTCACAAACCAATCCGGAAATTGTTTCAGGCAGGCCCCGCCTGTGGCGCGGGGCTGCCATTCGCAATCCGCTGGTTCCTGCTCATCGCCTATTAGGCGGTTCGCCCAAACGTTGGTGACTTCGATTTCTAATTGGTTGTCCTTATCCTTGAGCAGACCCGCCGGGATGGCCGCACTCCACGGCGCACACCATGCAACGCCGAGATCCCGGCCGTTGAGGCGCACCCGGGCGAGATGGCGGACCGTGCCGAGGTCGAGTTGCAATGGGGAATTGAGAATTGAATTTTGAGACTTGGGATTTGGGATTTTCGTTGGCGTGGCATCGAACGCTTTGCGATAGACTGCGGTGCCGCTGAAATACTTGATCCCGATCTCGGCGCGATGGGTCCAGTCGTCGAGCTTGTCAAAGGTCACCGGATTGTCCGGTCCGCCCCATTGCGGATCGAAGCTGACTTGCCACGCACCTGCGAGTTCCAGCAATGGCGCCACGCGCGGGAAATTCGCCCGCTCGGTGGCCGGCCTTTCCCCAACATTCCGGCGGAACACGACGAAATAACTTTGCGCAGGTGCAAACTCCAACGGCAGCGAGATCCTGCCCCCGGCGCTCTCGTTGTCCATCAAATCACGGGTCGCCCCGGTGACCGGATCCCACCGCTCCGGTTGGCGCTTGGCGACCGGAAACACACAGCGAGCAACGCCTTTGCTAGAAGTGGGGTTGGACACAAAAAAAACATCCGCATTGTCGGCATGGCGGTGGATACCATGCACGGCGAGTCCGCTGGTGACGCTGAATTCCTCCGGTGCAGCCGCTCCCCATTGCAGCAATGCCTGGCAGCGTTGCAGGTAGGCGATCCAGGCTTTGCCCGGCTCCCACCACGTTTGGAGACGACCGATGTGGGTGCCCCATTGGCCCATGGAGTTACCCGGGCGGTAGCGATCATCCCATGGTTGATGGGTAGCGCTGTGAAAAACCAAACGGTTGATGCCCGCGCAGAACGCTCCGTCGCCCGCGGGTTTGAGTCCGGCGGGCGTTTCCGTCCACTGGCTTTGCTCGGGCGACCCGGTGAATGCCTCGGCCTCCAGAATGTTGTGCAGCTTGCCACCGCCCGCTTGCATCATGCCGCCGGTCCCGCTCCCTTGATAGGACGGGCCATTCCAGAACTCCGTCATCACGCGGTCAACGTAAGGCGTCACCTCCTCGCACTGCCACCATGGGCCGCCATACGGTTCGCAGACAAAGCGCAGGTTGGCCGCCTTGAGCAAGCGCGACACCGTGGCAAAGTAGCAGTCGCGATACAGGTCGGCAATTGTCCGGCTGAAGTCCCTCTGGAACCGCTTGGTCTCTTGGTCACTGCCGATCACCCGCCCGGCAAAGGTGGCGAGATAGGGCGTGAGGTCGTAGTTGCGGCGCGCCGCAAATTCCTCTGCCATCTTCGGCGTCCACGATGGAGTGCCGGCTTCATAGCTGTCGAAGAGCACATGCTGCAGGCCCGTGCCGACAAGGTCGCCGAGGTTGCGCCGCATGGCCGTCAGTACGTGCCGGATATGGAATTCGGTGGCCGCGGCACTCATTTTATCGCACTCGAGCCCGCGGACCTCCCACTGGTTAGGCTGGGTCATCGACCCCAGCGTGGTGTGCCCGATCCGATAGATGACCCATTTCCCGGCGGGCGGTGACCAGTCGAGGCGTCCCTCGGAATCCATCTTTCGAGTTAGATTAATGACCTGCTCCTTGCCGACTACGCCGTCGGCCGGCATGGCCAGCAGCGCGATGTCCCGATAGAATGTCTTGCGGCCCTCGATCATCGGCTTTTCCGTTAGTCCGGTTTCCTTGTTGATGACCGGAAATGCCATGACCGCCCGTGGATCGACCTGTGGCCGCGGCACCGTTCCGGTGAAGCGCACGCCGCGATCCACCAAGATGCTCGCGGTGCAAACTTCCTGCATCGATAGTTCGGGCGTGATCCACGCTCCGCCGCTGGCGGTGTAGCCCGGGCAATTGTGGACGCCGATATCCAATCCCAGCCGCTTGCCCTCAGCGGCGGCATGGCGCACCAGTTGCCACCAGGGATCCGTAAATGCCAGCAAGCCATCATTAGGGCTGTTAGGAATATCCCCTGCCCACGGTGTGCACACATCCGCCATCCCGAAAATCGTCGCACCGCTGATGCCGGCGGCTTGGAACGCCTCCAGATCGCGGGTGATGCCTTGCTTGCTGACATTGCATCCCATCCAGTGCCACCAGACACGTGGCTTCGCTGTCGCGGGCGGTTGCGTGAAGGCCTGTAGCGGATCTTCGGCTGTTGCTTCCACCGCAGACAGGCGGGACGCGCTGTCTTCCATAACAGGCTGGAAGCCTGTTATCCTATCAGAATGCACTGTACTGTCAGCATTGGCTGTCGCAGCCATGACCTGCGCGGCGGCGAGCAGAGTCATACCGCAAGCAAGCAGGGTGGCCACTGCATGGGTTGCTGGGAAATGCCAGTTACGGGCGGGGCGCATAAGCAGGTTGGAAAACGATGGGCGGCGGTCCTTACTCGAACTTGAGCGCCCAGCGAACCGTGCGGCTTTGTGCGGAGCGGAGAGTGGCGCGCAGGATATCCTTGCTATCGCCCAGCGCGGCGGTGACGCCGGCCGCTTGGTCTTCGGTTGATACCTTGATAGATGAAGGTTGCCAGGTCTTGCTTCCATCGGTTAGTCCGGCGATGCGGATCTCGTACGGATCGTTGGCGACCACCTGACTGCAACCGGATAGAGTCTTGGTGGCGGGGTTCCAGTGTTCATCGCGCAGGTCGATGATGCCCTGGGTGACGTGGCGCGAAGTACTAACAACGAGCGGATGATCCTCTGCGGCGCGCACTGCGATCACCCGGCAGGCGGTGGCCGGCATCTCGTATTTGAAGGATCCCTGGAACGACGGCAAGGGCAGCTTGTTCCAAAAATCGAAGGCGTGATATGTCTTGGTAGGATCGAGACCCGCCTTGGCGGCGCCGCATTCGATCGTGCGTGCCGCACCATCCCAGTTGAACAAGCCGAGCACATCACGGCGCACGCCCGCCTGCGTGTCGCTGACCAGCCAGATCGAGGGCATTTCCGTGTCGAAGTAATCGACCGGCCGGGCGACGGCGGCATGAGCCGGAATCGTGCGTTTGAGCAATTCGAGCCGCTCTGCGGGCAAGGCGGGAATCCAGTCGCTGTTAAGGTGGAACTGACTGCTAATGCCGACCCATGAGGTGATCAAGCGGGCATGTTCCATGGGCACCGACGCGCGGACATATTCCGGATCCGGGTCGTTCCACCAGATACGGCCGTGGAGGAAATACAGGCGTGTGCCGCGCACCGGACCGGTGATGATCGTGCCGCTGCCGTTGCCGCGGATCTCGCGCCGGTAGTCCTGCCAGCCCTGGCCGTTGTCCGGGCCGATGCGCATGGAATCGACCAGGCCGACCGCGCCGCTGAAGCTGCGCAGGTTCTGGCTCAGGTTACAGCCGGAGAAAAAGACCTCGGGCCCTGCGGCCTCGCGCACCAGTTTCAAGCCGTTGCGCATCATTTCGATGTTAGTGACGGCCGGATCATGGAACGGCTGGTTGTCGCCGATGTGATCTTCCTTGTAGCCGTCGTTAACATAGCTCTGGGCCGTGGCCGAACCGGTCCACAGCCCGTCCATCTTGAAATAGTCGTAACCCCAGCCGTGGAGCGTTTTGACCAACGACTTGAGGTGGGCCTGCACTTCCGGCTTTGTTAGATCGAGTGTGGTGCCGCCCCATGAGGTTTCATAAGGTTTGCCATCCTTGCGTTTCACAAACCAATCCTGCCGGTCCTTGTATTCCGGATCCTGATAGTTGCGGGAAAACGGCATGAACCAAATACCGGCGGTAAGTCCGAGATCGCGGATGGCGCTGGCCACCGGTTGCATGCCGCCACGGTAGGGGCCGTTGGGTTTGACGCGGTCGAAGCCACGGGCCGGGCCGTTGAACTTGCCGCCGTCCTGCCACTCGTCGTCGATCTGAACAACCCCCAGCCCGAACGGTCGCAACTCGCGGGCCGCGAATTTTGCCAGCTCGACGATGGATTTCTCATCGCCGGCACCGCCATGTTGGTCGGAATACCATGTGCAATAGCCTGCCGATTGCGGCCGCAGCTTGATCTTGTAGGATTGCGCCATGGCGTCGGCGAATTGTTCCTGACCTAGGCGGGCGTCATCGAAGCAGCCGATAACAAATGTTTCCGAGCGGACCGACTTGCCGGCGGGGATGCTGAGGTGACCATAATCGCCGCGCGCCTCGAAGCGCACCTTGCCATCCTTGAGGCGGGAGAAGATCACGCCACTGGCCCGGTCATGGGTCAACCAGCCGGTGACGACCCCCTTGCGGGTGGCCGGATCGGCCAGGGTCAGAAACACGTAGCTGCCGGGATTCTTGTCAGGATTTGTCAGGCCGGCAGTGCCCTGGGTGCGGAGATCGGACACCGGCTTGCCGAGGTCAAGGGCGAAATCGGCGAGCACGACGCATGGCAGATCAGCCGTCTCAGCGCCGTTGTTGAAAATATCCTCGCTGACAAACAGGAACGGCGCATGAGCCCACAGTGATAGATAGATGACTCCGCCATCGGCCAGAGCCACCCGGATCTGTTGGCCCTTGCCGAACACCGGATCGGTGGCCGATGCGACCTGCACTTTGGCGCCTCCGGCCGGCAGTTGCCAATCGGTTAGATAGGACGCCTCCGCACCCGTTAGCCTGGCGCTGACGGCACGGCTCGCGTCATCGAACTCCGCGGACATCCGGTCATTTTGGATGCGGTGGACTGCAGCGGAGGCGGATGCTGCGTGGAGCAACAGGGCGGCGGCGATGAGATGGCGATGCATGGGGTGTGAGCGCGGGGTGACGGGTATCCGAATACAGGTTTCCGGATACCGCCACACAACGCTTGATCTTACAACCAAACCGCAGCACCGCGCTCCTACTGGCTGACAGAAAAATGGGGACAGAAGAAATTTTCTTTCTGTCCCACTCTTTCTGTCAGCCATCTTGGCAATTGCCCGTGTTACTTCAGTGCGGCGTCGATGGCATCCATGAACTCGCGCGATTCGGGGGCGATGGCGGACTCGAAGCGCTTGAGGATTGTGCCGTCCTTGGCGATGAGGAATTTGGTGAAATTCCACTTGATGTCTCCGGGAAACGGCGAGTCCTTGCCGGCGAGGGCTGCATAGAGCGGGTGGCGCTTGTCACCATTGACAGCGATTTTATCGAAGAGCGGAAAGGTGACATTGAATTTGCTCGAGCAGAACTGCCGGATCTCCTCGTTGGTGGCATGGATTGTCAAGGCGCCACGAGTGGCAGATCCAGCCACGCCAGCCCGATATCGCGCTTCATGTGGCTGCTGCCGCTGGGACCGTCGTAAAGGATGGCCAGACGGTTGCCCATTTTCAGCACTCCCGGCAAGCCGATGCACTTTTTCGACCACGTGCAATTCTGCCCGTCGAGCACGACCGCCTTGTTCCTGGCATTCCACTTGTTCGGGTCCTGTGTCCAGTATACCCAGATGGCATCGGTATACTCGCCCCCGTCAAGGCCGATGTGGTTGGTGAACAGGAACCAGGTTTTGTTAGCAGGCTCGTAGTAGATAGATGAATTCTCCACCTGTTCCTCGATCGGGACCATCGGCGCCGGATCGGGCGTCCATTGGCCGTCGAGGTTTTTGGTGCGGGCGATACCGAGGGTGCGCTGCACATATGGATTGCCGGCCTTGCGGGTGGTGGCCGAGAAATACATCAGGTATTCCCCCTCATGCTTGAGCACCTGCCCGGGACTGGCGGTTATCGAGTAATAGGTGCCGGGCTTCGTGGTGAAAGGCACCACCTCCTTTTGTTTGACCCACGGCCCGGCGGGTGACGCCGCCTTGGCCTTGAGCGTGAGATAGGGAAACGACGGGATGAAGTCCGGCGCCGGCGTGACGTTGGGGGTGCCGAGGTAGAACATATGCCAACTCTGCCCGTCGAAATAGGTCACGCCATAGGATGCGGACGCCGAGTCCATCTCGCCCTTGGCCCCGAAGTCGAGCACTGGACCCTTGGCCTGCCATTCTGTTAGATCATTGCTGGTGGCCAGGCATGCCAGCCAGCCCTTGGGTCCGGAGCCGTCGTAGTGCATGTAGAACGTGCCATCAGCCTCGTAGACCCAGATATCGCGGGCACCGAGGATATCGCATTGTCCCGGCCCGCTGCCATGCCGGAAAACCGGCCCGGTGTCCTTGGCGGCGATGCGCAAACCGGCTTCCGGACGCCCGTCCGGATATTTGTCAGCGGCCGCAAGTGGGCCTGCCACGGCGATGAGTACGACTAACAATGTGAGTGTTTTCATTTGTTGGTTTGCGGAAGTTAGGGGTGAAGTCTTAGCGAGAGCATGAGCGACACCGGTCCGAGCAAGCCGGATGGATGCAACGGCGAGGGCTGCCGATACGGACTCTGTGTGCTAAAAGTGTAGCGGCCCGCCTTGAACTGTTTTCCGCCAAGGAAGCCGGGCGGGCAATCCACCGTGCGCACGCCCGCATCGGCAGGCTGCCTGTCGCCGATGAGCCGGTTGGCCCAGCGGTTGACCACCTCGATTTCAAGCTGGTTGGTGCCGGGTTGGATGGCTGTGGTCACATCCACCCGCCACGGTGCGCACCACACCACGCCGAGATCATGTCCGTTCAGTCTGACGCGCGCCATGTCGTGGACGACTCCCAAGTCCAGAACCATTTCACCTTCCGGTGCCTGCGCCAGGTTGAATGATTTCTGATAGGTGGCGATGCCGGAATAGTATTTGATCCCCGACTCCGGCCGGGCCGTCCAATCCTGAAGGGCTTCAAAGGTAATATTCTTGGGCCCGCCCCACTGCGGATCGAATGCCACATCCCATGCGCCGGAAAGTTCCTGGAGTGGCTTGAACTCCGGGAAGTTTTTTGCTGCTTTCGCAATCGTCCCTTGGTCCGTCCCGCCGAACACGACAAAGAAACTCTGGAAAGCGTCGAACTCCATCGGAATGCTCGTCAGGCCATCAGCACGCTCAAATTGCCCCAGCGGCCGCAACTCGGCGGTCACGGGATCCCAGAGTTGCGGGCTGCCTTGAGCGTTCCGGAAACGGCAGTCCGCCTTGATTGAATCGTTGGTTCGGTTAGACACGAAATAGATATCCCGGTCGGCGGTGCGCCGGTGGCCGTAGCGCACGGGACCCGTCGCGGTGAAATCCTCCTTCACGCCCATGCCCTGCAGCAGTCCGGCGGTTAGATCATACGCCGGATAGAGCGGCGGCAGAGTCTTGTTCTCTCCGCCTTGTGGGAGTGGCGCGACCTCCGGCGACAGCTTGCCGGCCCAGTGGACAAAGCCTTTGCCATAACTGCGCTTGATCGCCATCTTGGGCACGTGCGTGCTCCCCCAGAGGTCCTTGGCAAGCGCTTGGACGTCACGGTCGCAGGCTGGATAGCCCGCCAGGCTGGGCGACTTGATCGGTGGCGTGCCGACCACCGTGGCCCCGGCTAGCACCAGGTCCCGAATTTTGGCGAGCAACGCCGGGGTCATTGTGTCAACCTGCGGCAGGACCATCAGGCGGTATGAGCTACCTCCCGGGAAGGTGATCCGCCCGTCCTTGACCCCGGCCCTTGCCATGAGGATTTTCGGGGAACAACCGTCGAAGCCATAACCCTTCTTGTCGGCCAACGGGCCGCTCCCCTCCAACGCACTTGGCGGAGGCTGGAATATATGGGGCGTGCCCTCGGGTGTTAGATACAACACGTCGGAAACCGTGACGCCCTGGCGCAGGAGCTGGGAACAGCGGCTGAGATAGAGGTGGTATGCCGACACCATGGGCCACCACGTCTGGTTGCGGTGCCAATGCACGCCATAGGGCCCCATGGTCATGCCGGGTTTGTATTGATCTCCCAGTGCCTGGTGAGCGAAGGTGTGAAACACAAACCGGTTGATGCCCACGCCGAACGCCCAGTCGCCCTGGTTCTTCAGCGACCACGGATAGGCGTCCAACGCCCCTTCGGAGGTGAAGGCCTCCGCGGAAACAATCGGCCGGCCCATGACATGGCCGATGGATGTCGCCTCGAAACAACTGTAGGCCGAGTCAACCGAGGTGTTCCAGAATTCCGCCATGGGCACGTCAGCTACCGCGCCCAGATCCAGATCCCCTGCGGGATCCATGTCATAGGGTTCTATCGACAGCGAGAGCCCTTGGTTGCGTCCCCACGCCTTCACGGCCCCGGCGTGGTTCTCCAGCACCAACTCCTGGCCCGTTAGACGAACATCCCACAGGAAGCGCTCTGACATTTCCAGGCTTTGAATGATGCGCCCCGTGTAGACCGGCAACCACGGCCGGGCATCATACCCGCGCCGCTGCTTGAATTCCTCCAGAAATGCCGCCGTCCAGTTCTGCGACCCCATCTCCCAACTGTCGATGTGCAGGGTGGTTAGACCGTGCTCCTTGGCGCGCGGGCCGATTCTCTGGAGCAGTTTTCCGACGTATTGGTTCAGGTGAAAGTCCAGCGCCTTGGCATCGAACTTATCGCATTCCAAGCCCATTCCGGATTCCGGTGCGGGCCGGCTGCTGGCGCCCGTCACTCTGCGGCCCATGCGCACAATCGCCCAGTCCCCGTCGGGAACCCTCCAGTCGAGGGATCCGTCGGGCTTGAGCCGCGGCGTGAGATCCACAATCTCGCCGGGCTGGATGACGCCCGACGGCCCTGGCTCCGCATAGCAAGCCGGAGCCGGCAGATAGGGTTTAACCGATTTCCAGATGGAAAACGGCCCCCTGAGGAAAAGCGCCTTGTCGTCGATGTCGGCGATGCGCGCCTTTCTGTTAGGTAACGCCCAGACAGCCACATCCTCGTAATAAGGGCTGGCCAGCGTGTGGAACTCGGTTGAGCGCTGCGCTGGCAAGGGCAGAATTGCCGAATAGTTTTGCGGCCCCTTGACCTCGACCACGCTGGAAACCAGATGCTGCATGGACTGTTCCGGCTTGACCCATGGCCCGCCGCTGCCGCACCAACCCGGGCCGGTGCCCAGCGAGACGTCGATCCCGAGTCGCTCGGCATCATGGACCATCTTGGCGAACAACTCCTGCCACGGCGCGCTCATGAATTTGACCGGCCCCTTTGGCATGCCGATATCCACCTCCAAAAATACCAGGTTGCCAAGCCCGGCATTTTTCATCGACTCCAGGTCGGCGGTCATCTCCTTGCCGTTGATATTGCCGTCCATGAAATACCAGTAAACCCCGGGGCGCGCGGCGTCCGGCGGTCTGACAAACATCTCTTCCAACTCATCCGCTGCCGATCCGCCGGTGCAAATCACACAAGGAATAACCGCCATGATCAACCATCGCGGAAGGCGTCGGCGTTGTCTTGCAATTGTTGGGTTCATGGATCAATTCCGATCTGTTGGCAGCCGCACCGGCGCAAACTGC
>JBAXPF010000100.1:0-12542 GCA_037132955.1 Verrucomicrobiota bacterium
CCTGTCCCCGGTTTTCCGACGGCAGGATCGAGCAGGTCGCATAAACCAGACGCCCGCCCGGCTTGAGCATCGCCGGATACCTTTCTAGCAAATCGGCCTGGATTCCGCGCAAGCGCTCGAGTTGGGCGGGTTTGAGGCGCCATTTGAGGTCGGGTTGGCGTTTCAGAGTGCCGAGACCGGAGCATGGCGCGTCAATGAGCAAGCGGTCGGCCACCGCGGCAAAGTCCGCGGTGGTGGCGGCGGTGAGCGGCTTGGATTTGACGCAGGTGGCCCCGGCACGCTTCGCGCGGCGTTCGAGTTCGCCAAGTTTTTTGACATCGACATCCATGCCGAAGACGCGGCCGTCGTTGCCCATCAGCGCGGCCAAATGCAGCGACTTGCCGCCCGCGCCGGAGCAGGCGTCGATGATGCGCTCGCCGGGTTGTGGATCTAGCAAAGCGGCAATTTGTTGGGAGCCGGCGTCCTGGATTTCCACGCGGCCATCGAGGCGCATCGCCTTGGGCAGGGATTTGCCGGTGGCCAGCACCAGCGCGTCCGGCAAGCCGGGCACGGCGCTGGCATCGATATGGGACGCGGCGAGCCAGGCGATGACATTCTCACGGGTTGCCTTGAGGGTGTTGACGCGCAGGAAAACCGGCGCGCGCTGGTTGAGGGCGGCGAGTTCAGTGTTCCACGCGGTGCCCAATTCCGCCTCGCCAAGGGTATCGAGCCAATCCGGGATGGATTCGCGCACGGCGCGAGCTTGGGTGGCGACCTGCAACTCGCGGGCGGCCATTTCCGCGGGAGTTGCGCCCTTGTATGTCCACCACTCGGGGAGGTCGAAGCCCATGCGCACCCATTGGGCGGCGCACAGCGCGGTGGTTTCCTCGCTATCGACCAAAAACCCGAGCACCCGTCGCCAGCGCATCACTTCGAACACCGTTTCCGCAATGAATGATCGGTCGCGCTTGCCCCATTTCGGGTTGGCCTCAAACGCCTCTGCCAGCACGTGGTCAAGCACCCGGTGCTCGCGAAAAACGGATTTGGCAATGGCAGAAGCGGCTTCTGCTAGAAGGCGGTGCATTTTCATGGACGCGGAGCATCCAGCAATAGACGACACTTGGCAAGTCCCGACCGTCCCGTCTTCATTCAAGGAGTGGCACTTGCCACGTGCGGCTGCGCGTCGCGACAATCAAGAGCCACAGCCCAAGCGGGAGCCGAAGCGGGCGTAGAGTTCGGTTTGTTGGGAGGATTGTTCGCGAAGATCGGCTTCCAGGCGGATGGCTCCGGGCTCAAACAAGGTGATGGTGGAGGAGCCGCCGAAGGCAAAATAGCCCTTCTCTTCACCTTTGGCCACCGGGCTGTTAGGGCGGAACGTCTGCGCGATGGTGCCGACGCAGGTGGCGCCGATTTCCAGCAACAAGACCGTGCCAAACCGCTGGGTTGCAAGATGGGTGAGGGTGCGCTTGTTCGTCCAGAGGTAGGACAGGTGCTGGCGCAAGGCGATGGGGGACACCGAGAACAAGGGCCCCTCGATAGGGCGGGTCTCACCCGGGATTCCCGCCACTGGAAAGTGAAACCGATGGTAATCCACCGGACACAGGCGCGAGAGCACCAGCGTGCCCGCCGCATAGCGGGCGGCCAACCCGGCATCACCTAACAACGCTGGCAGGTCGAAGTGCTGGCCTTTGACAAACACGCTGCTGATGTCCGACGCCCGTTCAAACCCGAGATGGCGGCCGTCCGCCGGAAGCACCACACTCGCCTCGTCCGCATCAATCGGCCGCGCAGCGGGCTTGAGTTTTCGGTAGAAAAATTCGTTGAAGCTCGCATAAGAATCCCCCGGGTCGGCGAACTCGGCGGGGTCCAGTCCGTATTGGGCGATGAAGGGCGCTATACGTGCTGCGGAAGCCGGGTTGCTCATCCTCCGCCCATACCATCGGGAAAACACCGGACGCTTGATGAGGGCCGCGAGCGCGAGGCCGCCGAGCGGGTTGCCATAGGCCCAGCGCAAAAAACTCTCACCATAGACCTGTTCGGTCTCAAGGGAGGCAGTGTGCCGGTTGAAGTAGCGGATCGGTTCCACGCCGCGATGGGTAATCCAAATCACTGCGTTTGGATAGCACTGATTTTAAGTGGCAGCCCGCCAAAGAAGCCGGCTCTGCGACCGCTAACTGAGGTGGTCCATGACTTCACCTCCAATCTTCATTTATAAAACCTGCACCCTGCTAAGGCGTGGCAAGTGCCCCCACCTTGAGATCCTGCGCGGCATCGATGGTTGACCCCGGCACCACCTCCAGTCCTAACAGATCTAACGCGAGGTTCGCGGCGTCGCCGTTGCGGATAGGTTGGTTTCCGGTGTACGCTGGATTGGCCGTCGCCGCCGGTGCGCTGCGGCTGGTGGGATTGATGGCATACAGGTCGGCGCCCGGCGTCACGCCTGCGCCCCAGACATAGAACGGGATGGTGAAGTCCAAGGGGTTTTGGGTATCACCGTGGGTCTTATCGTGGCCGCCATGGTCGGATGTTAGAATAATCGTGGTCTTGCCCCGCAGCGTGGGGGTGCTGTCCACCATTTGCAAAATCCTGCCCATTTGGGTGTCCACATTCTTGAGGGTTGTGGCATATGCGCTGGTGGGCTCGGCGGACCACCCGTCGCGGTGCCCGGTCGCATCCGGATCCTGGTAATGCAAAAACACAAACCGGCATGGACTGGCTGCCATCTGCCTGGCGAAGTCGTCAGTCAGCGCGGCGGCCGGCATGCTGGCCACGACCTTGTCGTAGTCGATCTTGTCGCGGCCGTTGTCCGGCACTGTGGTGTCGGGTGCACCGCTGGTGCTGCCGTAGGATTGGCGGAACAAACCGAACTTTGATTTGCCTGACCAGAGTCCGGTGCGCAGGCCGTGGTCGTGAGCGACGTCGAAGCCGCTGGCAATATATGAGCCGCAGTTGCTGGCGAGGGTGGTCGTGGCCGGCGGATCCACATTGGATGTCCAGTGATGCCCGTTCGCGCCGGCAACTCCGCGACCCGTCATCATGGTCACATGGTTGGGAAGCGTGATGGCAAAGTCGGCATCGTCACGGGCGTTGAGTGTGCCCGCCCCCTCGGTCTGGAACCGTTCGAAGGTTTTCAGTTCATTGGCGATCCCTTTTGTTAGAAGGGGTTTGACGTATTCCGAACCCATGCCATCCACGCTGATGACGATGACATACTGCGCTTGCGGCTTGCGTGCCGCAGCCGCAGGGGGCGCCGCAGGGGTGGAGAAATGGCGTACGGCACTGTCGCCGCTGCCGGATCCGTCGGTGGCGACGGCGTGCCACTCGTAGCGGGAGCCGGCGTCCAGACCGGTCCAAGTGATGCTTGCCGAGGTGGCGCCGGCTGCGGCGTTCGCCGTGCCGAGTGGCATCCAAGCGCTGATGGCGGACTGCATGCTGTATGGGAGAGTGAACTGGCCCGCCGCATCGGTCTCGAAATCGGCGGATACGGGCGCGAGCGGATTGGCCACCTGATAGGTTTTGGCGGTGAGCGTGTTGTGCGCCGGGGAGAAGCCGAAATAGCGCAACCAGCCATCGCCGCCATTGGGGCGGCTCTGATAGTCCTGGAGAATCGAGTGCACGGTGTGCCCCTTGAACACATCCGTGCGCCGTCCCTCACCCGCGACATGCCCGCCGAGGAACAGGAATAAATTGGGATTATCCTTGAGGGCGTCGTAGATCGCGTGCCCTTGCGGGCTGAAGTTGGCCGGGTTGTCGCTGTTGACCATCCAATGGCTGGTGACGATGGCACGCCGGCTCGGATAGGCTTTGAGCAGGCCATCGGCCCAAGTGAGCACCGCCTGATAGCCTGCCAGCTCCCCGGCGTCGAATTGCAGATGGAGGATGATAAAATCGAGCCCGCTGGCGCTAAAGAGTTGGTAGTTGTTGTTATTGTTGGTCTCGTGGTGGCCGCCATAATAGTCGCGCCCCTTGAACCGCTCGGTGCCGAAGTATTGATTGAAAGCGTCTCCTAACAAGTCACCGTCGTGGTTGCCCGGCGCCACGCCCCATGGAATGCCGAAGGTCCGCCCGGTCGTCACCGGGTCTTCGAGTGTTTTGAGCGCGGCGGCGGCCACGCGCCACTCCTGCGGGTTGTTGCTGTTGTTGACGATATCACCCATGTGGCTGACAAAGGCGATGTTGAGGGCGTCGCGATTGGCGACGATCCACTGGGTTTGTGCGGCAAAGGTTGCGGCGCGCTGACCGCCGTAGTTTTCAGCATAGAACTGCGTGTCCGGCAAGGTCACCAGCGTGAAGTCCGGCCCTGGCAGCGCCGGCGGCGTCTTGCGACCGTAGAATGTCACCGAGTGCGCCGCCGTCAGCGGCGCGGCGAAGTTCACGTTCAGCGGTGCCGCAGTGCCGGCCACGCTGGCTTCATCGGCGGGTGTGCTGGCCGAGATCCAGCGTGACTTGTTAGTTTGTTTGAGGGCCACCTGGTTGAGGTGGGCGATGAGTTCCATGCTGAGCTGATCGCGCAACGTGCTGTTTTCCTTCGCGGCGTAGAGGTTGTGCCATTCCTTGGGATCGGTCTGCAGCGCGTAAAGCTCGCCTGCGCACACTTCGGCGGGCGTGACGCTGCCAGCCGTGATTTTGTCTCGTGGAAACGTCAGGATCAACTTGTGTGTTTGGGTGCGCCACATGAATGAAACCTGCGTGGGATGGTCGTTGAGTTCGGCAAATCCGGCCTTGCGGGATGTCTCACCTAACAGATTAATTCCGGGTTTGCCGCTGTTATTGGCGATGCCCGCCGCCGCCAGAATGGTTGGAAACAAATCCACCTCTTCGGTCGGGCGCGAGTCCAGCGTGTTGCGTTTGGATGGCGGCACCGCGGTGCCGGATAGAATGAGAGGCACCCGCACACTCGCATCAAACAGGCAATACTTGTTGAACCGGTAATAGCGCTCGCCGAGCATCTCGCCGTGATCGGAAACGTAAACGATGAGGCAATTGTCGAGCAAGCCCTTGGCCCGCAGCTTGTCCATAACGCGACCGAACATGCTGTCCATCCACGAGCAATTGGCTCGGTAGCGCAGGGTCATTTGCTGCCATTGTTGCTTGGTTGCCTTGCTCCAGAACGAACGGTAGGCTTGTTCCCGGTTGATGCCCGTGGCGTGGCACGGCTCGACTTGTCCGAGCGACGGTTGCTCCGGCACCGGCATGCTGGCCAGATCGTAAAGGTCTTCGTAGCCGGCTGGCACGTTGTTACCGGCGTGCGGTTTGAGGAACGACAGATAGAGGAACAACGGCCGTTTCTCGTCGCGGCCTTGGTCGATAAAGTCCAGACAATGTTGGAAAGCCCAGCCATCCCGGTGTTCGACCTCCGGCAATTGACTGGTGCGCCCGATGTAGCCGGCCGGATTTTCCTCACCGTCACCAAACGCTTTCACTTCGTCGTAGTAGCGTTTCAATGCGCCGGGGTTTTCCTGGCCCATCATGATCGCCCCGTCCTCGCGGTCGGTCGAGGAATAGCGCACTTCAAAGCCGCGCGTCGAGCACTGCGCGCCCAGCCAATGGGTCTTGCCAAAGCCCGCCGTCTGATACCCGGCCTGTCGCATCACTTCCGGCAGCGTGTCGCATGGCAGTTGCCCGTCGTCGAGCGCAGGCGCGTTGCTTAACACCCCGATCTGGTGCGGATAGAGTCCGAGCAACATCGAATAGCGGCTCGGAATGCACATCGGGGCTTGGCACACCGCCTGATCAAACAATATCCCCTCCTTCGCCAGACGGTCCAGCGCCGGAGTTTTGACTGCCGGGTCAATCCGTCCGATGGCGTCCCAGCGGTGCTGGTCGTCCATCAGGAAAATAATGTTGGGACGTTTGGCGGCAGGCGGAAAGGTGGCCTCGGGCGGCGGAGCAACCGGGGCTGCGGCTGCGGGCTTGCCTGTCGGGGCGGTGGCGGCCACGTCATCCATCACCGCGAGCAGCGCGAAATAGTTATCGACTAACAACCCCTCATAGCCATGGCATCCGCCCTTCCAGTCGCGCCAGTCGCGTGACATGCCATTGTCCCCGAACCCTTGGAACTCGCCGCGGCTGTAGCCATCGAGCATCGGATGGAAGATGCGGCGGGCATCGGCGCTTCTGCCTAACTTATAAAGCGCCTTGACGGTGAAATAGGCCCAGCATCCTGTCGCTCCGCCGTTCTCGTAATATTGGAAGCCATCGGATCCATCGTCGAGGCGGGGCGCGCCATACACCTCCGGTGCGGTGTCGTCCTTGTTATAGTCGCCTTTCTTTACCGGCACGAGATTGCCCGGCAGGCCGAGGGAGAAGTTGGAGTAGCCGACGTCCCGCATCTTCTGCAGCATGCGGTCCATGATGCTGTTAGCCTGTTTGTCATCGACCAACCCGTAAGTGATGGCCACCCCGTTGACGAAGGTGAACCAATAGTCATGAAGTTTGCCATCGGCGCTCTTCCAACCGGCAAGCACCCCGGTTTCCGGATTGAGAAAGGTCGGGACATAGGCTGCGCGCAGCTTGGCGGCCTTGGCGGTGTAGGCATCAGCGTCGGCCGGGTGGCCGAGTTGCCGCGCGAGTTTGGAAAACATGAGGCAGGTCCGATACGCCAGGGCATTCGAGTAGGCATCCTCATGGCCGAAATTGATGGTGTCCCACCAGTTGGCCGGGCGGGTGGCAGCCGACGGGCGGGTACCGAAGTTGCCGGTCCCCGGATATTCGATCAGGCCGTTGCCATCCTTGTCGGAGGCCATCATTTCGCGCGCCCAGGCGGCCAGCTTGGCATAGTTGTCGCGGCCCCACGCCTCGTCCTTGCTGCCGTCCACATAGGTGCATGCGGCTAACAACAGCGACGGGATTGAATCCAGAGAGGTCCACGGGGTTGGCCACGGCACCAGGTCCGCGTCGGTGGGTTGCGTGCCATAGCCGGCCTGCCCGTAACCCAGGGCACCGCCCAGATAGCGGTCCAGGGTCATGCGCACCAGATCCAGCGCCGTGAGCCCGTCGGCCAGGGGTGGCGTGTGGCGGGCCATGTCGGCGTAGAGGAAAATGCACAGCGCGCACGAATCGCTGGATGCGTTGTTAGCCAGCATCTGCAGCCTTGGGTTGACCTGGAAGATGTTGAGCCAGTTGCGGCGGAACCCGTCGTAGCGGGCGTCCTGATCGATCCCGGCCAACTGCGGATGGATTGTCACGACTTCCATGCGGTATTCCACCAACGGTTGTCCGGCGCTGGCGGGAGGAAAGTCGACTTGCACCATGGGCTGTGGGGCTATATAGCGGCGGGCGTCATAGGCGAGTTTCCAGCCGGGCACGTTGCAGGTGATGCGCAGCGTTCCCATATCGGGCATGTGCAGCACGCACGGCAGGTTCATGCGCCGGTCGTTGGCCTGAACCTTGCCTAACAACGTGGCATGGTTCGCCTTCTGGTCGAACGCGAGGACAAAGGGAGGAAGCGTCACGCCCGCGGCGAAATCCGAACGCAGGGTCAGAGAGCGTTCGTCACAAGCCACGCTCCACACCGTCTTGCCATCCTTCTTGTAAAGGAAGGTGCCGGCGGCCTTGGACTCAAATGTAAGGCCTGCCGCGGCCGCGCCCTGTGGCAGCACCGGGTTGCCCTGCAGCTTCCCCTGCCCCAGCGAATCCACGCCAAAGGCGCTGAACGCCGGTGCCTCGCGCTGGAGCCCCAGCGCCAGAAACTTCGATTGATAGTCCGGCGCGGCAACAGCCGCCAACACCGCCAACGCGGAATTTAAAATGACGAGTGGTGGAATTTTCATGTGTGCTTACGGGGGTGATTCATTGGCTTCTCAGGTGCGGACGGGCTGAAGCCCGAGAGCTACGTTAGGACAGGCTGAAGCCCGAGAGCTACGTTAGAGAACGCGCGACCAGAGGACTTTGAGGTAGCGGGATTCCGGGTAATTGGAGAGGGTGGGATGGTCAGGGCCGGCGCCGGTGCGCTCGAATGTTTGCAGGCGCAAGTCGCGGCGATGGGCGGAGGTGATGACGATGCGCTCGAACTCGCCCGCGCCTAACTGGCCGGAGCAGGAGCACGTGACAAACAAGCCGGCCGGAGCCACCAGTTGCAGCGCGAGCTTGTTGAGGTCGGCGTATTTGGCCACCCCGAGTTCATCCTCGCGGCCATGGATGAATTTCGGCGGATCGGCGATGACCAGATCCCACTTGCGGCCGTTCTCGATCATGGTGCGCAACCAGGTGAAGGCATCGGCATGCGTGAACCTGACCTTGGCGGAGTTGAGGTTGGCATTGCGCTTGGCCATTGCCACCGCGGTTTCATCAAGATCGACGGCAGTGACATCGCTCGCCCCGCCCAGCGCCGCGGCAATCGCGAAGCCGCCGGTGTAACAGCACAGGTCCAACACACTCCGACCGGCGGCCAGCGCACCGGATTTTTTCCGGTTGTCGCGTTGGTCGCAAAAGAAGCCGGTCTTGTGGCCCTCGCTGAAATCCACTTCATAGCGGACGCCGTGCTCGCGGATCTTGACCGAACGCACGTTGTCGGACACTGCCCCGCCCATCCGCGGAATGCCCTCGATGCGCGCAAGGTCCGGGTCGACGCTCACGATCAACCGCCGGGTGCCAAAACATTCGTGCAGCAGCGGCAGCCACTTGGGCAATCGTTGCCACGCGGCGAGGTTGGTGATTTCCACCGACAGCACATCGGCGAATTTGTCGGCCACCATGCCGGGGAGAAAATCCGCGTCGCCGTGGATCGCACGGTAGGCGTCGGTGTCGGCATCGAGTTTGAGGAGGTCGCGGCGCAGCGCAGCGGCACGCCGGATGGCAGTCTCAAAGAACGATTCGTCGATGGGGTCTAACGAATGGCTGACGACCCGCAGCGGCATGCGCGACTTCGGGTTCCACAGGCCCCAGCCAAACGGGGTGCCTTCCTTGCCGAGGACTTGGACCAGCGCGCCAGGGGTGGCGTCGCGCGATACCTCGCCGATCATTTTCGGCCAGATCGACGGGTGGAACGTTTGATATTTGATTTGAACAGTCGGCACGCCGGAAATCAGGCAGCAGGGGACCCAAATGTCGAATCAATTGATGTAAAACCGGCCCAAGCGCCCCCCCACGCACCGCTGTCGCCCTGGGTGCCCGAAAGGGTCGCGGCTTTGCGGCTTGATTATTTCCGGGCATAAGTGATGATCCCCGGTCCCAGCCCATGCCGGACTCTCCCCGCCCCCCCGACCCTCATGCCCGGCCAAGCCTGGCCGCCGCGCTTCTGGCATCGCCCACCCCTGCGGCGCGCGAGACGCGGTGCCGGGTTTTTCTAACAAAAGAAGAGCCGCGCATCGAGGCCCGGCATCAACACGGCGCAGAAGGGGTGGAAGTGGCCCGCGCGCGCGCCGCCATGGTGGATCAACTGTTAGGATCGTTGTTCACCGCCACCGTCGGCGTGCCGGACAAAACGCCGCCGGGGTGCGTGCTGGTGGCCACCGGCGGTTACGGCCGGGGCACGCTCAGTCCGCGCTCGCACATTCGCTGCATGATGCTGCTAGGCGTGGACGCGGACAAACTCCCGGTGCCCCTGCAAACCACGATCCAACAATTCATCGCCACGCTGGATGGGCTCGGTCTCAAGACCAGCCATAGCTGTGGGTCGCTTGGCGAGTGCCTCAAGCAAGCCACGGTGGATATGCGCCACAAGACAGCGCTCCTCGACGCGCGCCTGGTTGCCGGTGATGCCAGGTTATTCCATAAGTTTGAGCGGAAATTCGCCAAAGACGTTCTGAGCCAGAACCAAGCTGGATTTTTCGAGCATTTGCGCCAGGACCTGCACAGCCGTCACCAGCGGTCCTTCCGCACGGTTTTCCTGCAGGAGCCCGACGTGCAGGAAAGCTGCGGCGGCCTCAACGATTATCACCAACTGCTCTGGATCTGCCGCCTCAAGCGCGGCACCCCCGGTCTCGGCACCTTGGTCGACGACGGCATTCTGAGCGCTGCTGCCCTGCGTGAGATCGAAGCCGCCGTCACCTTTCTCCACCGCGTGCGCAACGAACTCCATTACCACACCCAGGCCCCCACCGACAAACTCACGCTCATGCTCCAGGGCGTGGTGTCCACTGCCTTCCGCTACCCGCAGCGCGATATTCTGCGCCGCACCGAGGCGTTCATGCGCGACTACTACCGCCACACCCTCAATCTCTACCAGCATGTCGGCGCGCTGATGGAGGTGTTCCAGATCGAGCAGGAGGACCAGTCGGGTGGCGGGCCGCGCTCGTTTCTAACCTTCAGGAAAAAGCCGCAGGAGGAATTCGACGGCTTCATCGCCCGCGAGGGACGCATTCATGCGGCGCGGCCCGCCATCTTCAAGGATGATCCGGCGTGCCTGATGCGGATGTTCCAGCACTGCCAGGTGCGCCATCTGCGCCTCAGCCCGCAACTGCGCCAACTCGTCCGCGACCATTGGGATGACATCGACCGCGGGTTTCGCTGCTCGAAGCCAATCCGCGAAACATTCCAAGCCATCCTGGAACGCAAGGGCGATGTGGCCAGCACCCTGCGGGAAATGCACCGCGTCGGGTTTCTCGGCCGCTATCTGCCGGAGTTCGGCGCGCTCGATTGCCTCGTCCAACATGAGTTTTTCCACCGCTACACTGCCGACGAGCACACGCTGCGCTGCATCGATCAACTCGACCAATTGATCGAGGAAGCCAACCCCAAGCGTGAAATCTATCGACGGCTGTTGCACGAGATCGCCGATCCCTACGCGCTCTACCTTGCCGTCATTTTGCACGACACCGGGCGCGCCGAAAACGTCCGCGAGCACATTGATGGATCGGCCATGTTAGCCTCGCGGTTGTGCAACCGGCTGCAGATCCGCAGCGCGCGTCGCAGCCTTATTATGTTTCTGGTAGACAATCACCTGACATTTTGGCGCACCGCGACTGCCCGCAACCTGGAAGACCCGGAAGTCATTGCGGAATTCGCGGCGATTGTGAAAACCCGCGACAATCTGGATGCGCTGTTTTTGTTCACGTTTGCGGATTCCAACGGCACTGCACCCGATGCCTGGACCGGTTGGAAGGAAAGCCTCATGCTGCAACTCTACGCGTCCACCCGCAGGTTCCTCGAGGGCGGTGGCCGGGAAGATTACTCACGCCAACTCGAGACCGATCGCCAGAACCTGCGCGATGCCGTGCGCCGCCTGATGCGTGCCGACTACCACCCGGACATCGACCACCACTTCGAGCGCATGCCCGCCGCCGCCTTTCATTTCCGGCAGGCCCCGCACATCGTCACCCAAGTCCGCAGCGTGCGCCATTTCCTCCAACGCGAGACCGACTCCCACGACCCCTTTGCCTATTGTATCAAGTGGATTGACTACCCCGAAAAAGGCTACACCGAACTGGTCCTTGCCACCCGCGACAAGCCGCTGCTGCTAGAGAAACTGTGCTGTGCCCTGGCCGCCCGCCACCTCAACATCCTGTCCGCGGATTTTTTCACCCGCAGCGATGGCATCGTCGTCGACATCTTCCGCGTGTGCACCACCGACTTTGAACCCGTGGGTGATGCCACCACCCGCCAAGGGTTCCTCGACTGCTTCGATGCGCTGCTGGTGGCCGCGTCCTACGAACCGGAACGCCTGCTGAGCCCCCGCGCCGACGACCTCACGCCGCGCGCGATTCATGACATCACCGTCCCGGTCCAGGCCCACGTCAGCAACAAGCTGCACCCGACTTGCACCACCGTCGAGATCCAGGCGCTCGACCGCATCGGATTGCTTCACGATCTGTTCCTCGCCATCAACCAGCACCACCTCAACACCGCCCATGCCCGGATCTGCACCGAAAAAGGCGTGGCCATGGACACCCTCTATATCACCACCCATGACGGCGAAAAAGTCACCGATCCGGCCACCCTTGACAGCCTCAGCCACCGTCTATCCAGCCTGATCGATTGCCCGGAAACCGCGCCCTGAGCCCCACCGACCCCGATTTATCAGGGAAAAACCCGATTATCTGAAAAACTTGTGAATTTCTGCTTGGCAAGCTCACATTCTTCTTCCAAGTTGCGCCCGACCCGCTTCCGGGACCACTGACAACGACGCATTATCATGGCTGTAGCTATCCGACTCAATCGCAAAGGGACCAAAGACCGCCCCTATTACAAAATCGTGGCCGTGGACAGCCGCAAGCGCCGCGATGGCGTTTACATCGAGCAACTTGGCACTTACGACCCGCTGGTCGAAGGCACCAATTACAGCATCGACCTTGAAAAGGCCGACAAGTGGCTATCGGTCGGTGCCAAGGCCTCGGAAACCGTGGCCAGCATCATCCGCAAGGCACGCACCGCTGCCAGCAAGGACTGAGCCGGCAGCACACATTTTCACGACCGCACTCCCGCACGGGGCTGCGGTCGTTTTGTAGGAGGGTGCGCTTGGCTGTAGGACCCTCGCGGCCAGGCATGTTAGGGAAAGTGTGGGGAAAGCGCTCAATAGGTGCAACGATCGCCCGGTGCTTCATGCGCAGCCGGGCCAATCCCAAGACTGGGCTGGAAGCCGCAGTTACGGCACCGAGGCGGCGAGGCGGCCGAAGAGCTTGCCG
>JBAXPF010000101.1:0-12496 GCA_037132955.1 Verrucomicrobiota bacterium
TCGGCCGTGACCAACCTGCATGTGCTGGCGCTTCCCGCCCTGGATCATGCCGCAGGCCGGACCAGCGAACGCTCGTGGCCGGTGTTGCCGGATGGCAAGCTGCCGGCCCATCCCGGCTTCACGCTGCATCTGCCGGTGGGGATCAATGCCGCTGGCCGGGCGGAAGCCGCGGCCACCTCCAACAGCGGCGACTTCATCGGCTTGCTTCGAAGCACCGGCTGTGTCACCATCCCGCCGCGGCTCAAACACGAGTTGCAGCCGTCGACCTTGTCTTATACTCCTTGGCTCTGAACCGATGAATTCCAACCCACCGTCCCTGACCCATGTGCGCGATGGCAAACCAACCATGGTGGACGTCGCCGACAAGCCGAGCACCCGGCGCAGCGCCGTCGCCGAGGCGGTGGTGGAGCTTGGCGCGGGGATCATGGAGCGCCTGTCTAACAATGACATCCAGGGTCCCAAGGGGCCGGTGTTTCAAACCGCCATCATTGCCGGGACGATGGCCGTGAAGCAAACCAGCGCGCTCATCCCCTTCTGTCATCCGCTGCCGATCGAGGCCTGTGAGATCCGGATCGAGGCGGCCGGCACCGGCGTGACCATTCGCTGTAAGGTGACCACCACCGGCAAGACCGGCGTGGAAATGGAAGCCATGACGGGTGCCACGGTTGCGGCCCTCGCCGTCTATGACATGACCAAGGCGATGAACAAGGGCATCGTCATCCAAGCCGTCCGCTTGCTGGAGAAATCCGGCGGCAAGTCCGGCGATTACCACTGCGCACCGTGAGTCCACCATCTAACAATCGTGTCCCGCTCTGCGGACTGGTGCTTGCCGGCGGCCGCAGCTCGCGGATGGGGACCGACAAGGCGTCGTTGCTGCATGCCGATGGCCGGGCATTGGCGAAGCGGACCTATGATTTGTTGGTCGAGGCCGGCTGTGAATCCGTGGTGCTCTCGTTGCGCGCCGGGCAAGACCATCCCGCTGGATTTTCCAACACCTCGGCGCCGTGTGTCATCCGGGATCCGGAAGGCGCAAGCGCAGGACCGCTCACTGGCATGCTTGCCGCCATGCGGGGTCAGCCAGCCGCAAACTGGATCGTCGTGGCATGTGATTTGCCGCGACTCGATGTTGCCACGCTGCAGGCCCTCAGCCGCGGCCACCAACCGGGCGAGCCGTTTGTGGCATTTCGCAGTGAGCACGATGGCCTGCCGGAACCGCTGTGCGCGTTGTATGCGCCGGCGGCATTGACCGTTCTGGAAACCGCCATGAGCGCGTCGCTGCGGTGCCCGCGCAAGATTCTCATCACCCACAACTGTCGCTTGCTAGATCCGGTCAGCCCGGGCGCACTTGATAATGCCAACACCCCCGAGGAATGGGCCACCACTCGCCAGCCATGAGTGATCACCCATCCTATCGGATATTTTATTTCGGCTTGTTGGCCGACCGCCGCGGACTGAGTGAGGAAACGATCACCAGCGCCGCCGCCACGCCAGCCGCCATCTATGCGGAGTTGATTGCCATCCATCCACTTGGCATGACCCCCGAGCAGTTGCGGGTCGCGGTCAACGACGAGTTTGCAGCCTGGGACCACCCACTGCAACCCGGCGACACCATGGCCTTGCTGCCCCCCATGTCCGGAGGCTAACCGATATTTCGCATGTCTGCCATTGTTCGTTTTTCCCTGTCGCCAGCACCCATTGAGGTTGCTGGCTTGGCCGCCGCGCTCGGCGATCCGGCGACCGGTGCGGTGGTCACCTTCGAAGGCCGCGTGCGCAACCACAACGCCGGGCAGGCCGTCGCCAACCTCGAGTATCAGGCGTATCCGGCACTCGCCAACAAGACCGGCCAGCGCATCCTCGAGGAGGAAGCCAAGCGCCATGGGTTGCTCGGTGCGCATGCCGTGCATCGCACGGGTATGCTGGAAATCGGCGATATAGCGGTGTGGGTGGGCGTGGCGGCCGCGCACCGCGGGGCCGCCTTTGATGCGACCCGCGCCATGCTGGAGCGGCTCAAACATGAATTGCCGATTTGGAAAAAGGAAACCTATGCCGATGGCCGCATCGAATGGGTCGGCCCGGATCCTGATGCTGCCGGCACCGGTCGCGCTCATCCCGGCTTGCCCGAATGGCAGGCGGAGTTGTGCGCCATCTATCTATCCGCAGGACACGACTTTCGCGGCCGGCACGGCCAGGAGCGGATGGACCATGGCATCATGGAGGTCGATCAAGTCGAGTGCGTAACCGGCATGGGGTTGCGCGGCGACCGCTACTTCGGCCACAAGCAGGACTTCAAGGGCCAGGTCACGTTTTTTGATGCCGCCACCGTTGAGTCTGTTAGAGAACGTTTCAATGTTCCCGCGCTCCCGGCCGCCGCCTTCCGCCGCAACTTGATTGTTAGGGGAGTGGCCCTTGGCGATTGGATCGGGAAACGTTTTCGGTTTCAGGGCATCGAGTTTGAAGGCAGTGAGGAATGCCGGCCGTGTTATTGGATGGATTCCGCTGTCGGCGCTGGCGTCGAGGACTTCCTCAGGGCCAACTGCGGCGGCGGGCTGCGGGCGCGCATCCTCAGCGACGGGGTGTTGCAGGCCGGCCAGCGTTTTGTTCCACCCAGCACCCCCGGCGGACATGCGGGATGATGAAAGATTCCTTGGCATTGAGGAATGACAGGGTACATATTCCGGCAGCCCCCCCATGAATCGCGCGTCAAACCCAATTTCCCAACAGGCATCCGGCGCGCGGAGCCCGGCGGCCGCTTGCGCTCAAGGGGGGCTCTGCGGGTCGTCCCTGGCGAGCTATCACGGCATCTTTTTTCACGACGGTCAATTCTCCCCGGTGCAGGACAGCATCTCCGTTGAAGTCGCCCTCAGGATAGCGGTGAATGCCACGCCATTTACCGTCACCATGCAAACCCCCGGCAATGAGGCGGATCTCGCCCGCGGCTTGTTATTCACGGAACATGTGTTCAGGGACCGGTTCCATCAACCGGTGGTTGAAGTCACGGGCAGAAATGCCGAGGGTCACATCACATCCCTGAATGTGCAGGTGCCGCAGGAATTCGTCCTCAAGGATTTCGCGGGCACCCGCAATGTGATTTCGGCCTCCTCTTGCGGCATCTGCGGCAAAACATCCCTTGATGACCAGGAGGCGGGGCCGGTGGTGAATTCACAAATCCTGGATCCGGCCCTGGTTCCGGTCATGTTCGAACGGATGAGCGCTTCACAAGGGGATTTCCAACGGTCGGGGGGGACCCATGCCGCGGGTGCGTTTGCCCTAACCGGCCAGCTCCTCGCGATTCAGGAAGATATCGGCAGACACAATGCCGTGGACAAGGTGATCGGCTACCTCATCAAGCACAATTTGCTGGAGCAGGCGCAATGCCTCACCGTGAGCGGCAGAATATCCTATGAGATCATCAATAAATGCAAATCCGCGGGCATTCCATTTCTGGCAGCGGTTTCAGCACCTTCCACTCTGGCCATTGACCTTGCACAGGCTTCAGGGATCACCCTGATGGCGTTTTGCAGGAAGAACCAACTCACCATCTACTCCAACTCCCAGCAAATCGCCGGCGGCAACTGCCAAGTGCCGACGGGCAGGATCCCAGCCCAAACCGATGTCAAGGAATCTAACTGAACTATCAGGCCGCAAGGGCCTTGCGCACAATCTCTTCGAGGAGTTGGGTCGTCTGGCCGAGGTCACGGGAACGCCTGATGCCCGTGAACTCGACAAACTCGGGGCTGCATTCCTGGTAGGCAAGGCGGCCGTGCATGGGGCCGTGTCCTTTTATGATTTTCTGAAACCGCAAAACGCCGGCAAGCAAGTCCATGTCTGCAATGGCAGCGCCTGCCTCACAGCCGCAACCCAGACAGAGCTTGTGGCAAAATTGGGCGCACATTTCCCAGAGGACGCCATCGGGGAAGCGTGCTGCCTCGGCAGATGTCATGAGAATCATGCCTTCCAATTCAACGGCCACAATTATTCAGGCAATGACATCGCCGCCATCGAGGCCATCAAAGCCGGAAAATCCGCCATTGCTGACCATTACCACGTCGCATCCATCGGCACTCCGGTCCTGACGGGTGAACCTGAGGCGCCGGCCAGCTTCTATCAAACATTTGAAGCGTGCCTTGTCACGGAGCCCGCCGTGTTGTTAGCCGAAATTCGAGCCTCCGGCTTGCGGGGGCGCGGTGGTGCGGGGTTTCCCATGGCGCTCAAGCTGGAGGCGTGCCGGGCGGCCCTATCCGCGACCAAATACATTGTTTGCAATGCGGATGAAGGGGACCCTGGCGCCTATTCTGACCGCTATCTCATGGAGCAACGCCCACACACCATGCTCATGGGCATGATGATAGCCGGATACATCACCGGCGCCAACCACGGCGTGGTTTACATACGCGGGGAATATCCCGAGTCGGTTGACATTGTCAGCGCGGCCATAGCGGTGCTGCACGAGGCAAACCTTGTGGGTGAGAATATCCATGGCTCCGGCTTTTCCTTCGACTTCAAGGTGATCAAGGCGCGGGGAGCCTACATCTGTGGTGAGGAAACGGCATTGCTCTCCTCCATCGAGGGTCAGCGGCCGGAAGTCAGGGTGAGACCACCCTATCCGACGCAACAGGGGTTGTTCAACAAACCCACCGTGGTCAGCAACGTCGAATCCCTGGCCAACCTGCCCTTTATCATAAAGCACGGGGGCAAGGCGTTCGCGGCAATCGGCACGACCGGAACTTCCGGCACCAAATTGATGTCCCTGGACGGGCATTTCAACCGGCCGGGGATTTATGAGGTGGAGATGGGCACCCCGCTCCGCACCGTGCTTGACGATCTGGGCGGCGGCTTCCGCCAACCCGTGAAGGCCTTGCATATCGGAGGACCGCTCGGCGGCCTGCTCCCGGTTCATGAAGTCGCGAACCTGACGGTCGATTTCGAGACCTTCGCCGCGGCGGGGTTTCTGTTAGGTCATGCTTCGGTGGTGTGCATTCCCGAAGGATTTCCCATGATAAGCTACCTTGAACATTTGTTTGATTTTGTAGCGCGTGAAAGCTGTGGCAAATGTTTTCCCTGTCGTCTGGGCTCGAAACGGGGCCATGAGATGATTGCGAAGGCCAGCCATGGGATCCGTAAGATGGATTCCGCACTCATGGCTGATCTTCTGGAAACCTTGGAAACCGGCTCCTTGTGCGCTTTGGGCGGAGGACTGCCCCTGCCAATCCGCAATGCTCTCAAACACTTTGCCGGCGAACTTTCCCCATACTTCCATGAATGACCCGGCCACGACTGCTTATCTGAACGACAGGTTGTACCCGGTCAACAAGGGGGAAACCATTCTCAGTTTCGCCAGGAGAATCCTGGGGAGCGATTCCATCCCCACGCTTTGTGACGCGCCCAACCTTGAACCATTCGGGGCATGCAGGGTTTGCAGCGTGGATGTGAAACTGGTGAAAAACGGGCCGGCCAAAGTGCAGGGCTCGTGTCACACGCCGGTCACCCCGGGATCCTATATCTATACGGACAGTGATAGAATAAAGCGTTTGCGCAGGAACATCATCGAGTTGGTGCTTACCGATCATCCGCTCGATTGCCTTACGTGCGAGGTGAACAACAATTGCCAATTGCAAGCGGTCGCGGCGCGGGTCGGCATCAGGGACGTGCGCTATCCGCCGGGCGCCAATCATCTCGATGTAGGCAGGGATACGAGCCACCCGTATATGACGTCGGCCTTTTCCAAGTGCATCAATTGCTTTCGTTGTGTGAGGGCGTGTGATGAGGTGCAAGGGGAACTGGTGCTGAGCATGGCGGGCCGGGGATTTGACAGTCACATTGTGAAAGGCAGTGACCAGGATTTTCTTGGATCCGATTGTGTCAGTTGCGGTGCATGCGCACAGGCGTGTCCCACCTCGGCGATTTCCGATGTGTTTGAATCAAAGTCTGTCGCCGCGGATGCCAGGATTCGCACGGTTTGTGGCTATTGTGGTGTCGGATGCAATCTGGAAGTGGCGGTGGTTGGAGGCAGGGTGAAATCCATCCAGGCGCCGTCGGATGCCGGGGTGAACCAGGGCCACACATGTCTGAAAGGCCGCTATGCCTTCTCCTTTTACAATCATCCGGATAGAATCCAAACCCCGCTGCTCAGGAAAAACGGCCGCCTCGAACCGGTGTCATGGGATGAGGCATATGATTTCATTGCGCAGCGCCTCTCGGACATCCGGCGTGCGCACGGTGCGGACTCCATCGCGGCGATTTCCTCGGCCCGTTGCACCAACGAGGAAAATTATCTGATGCAGAAGTTCATGCGTGCCGTGATAGGGACCAATAATATTGATTGCTGCGCGAGGATTTGCCATTCGCCGACCGCATTGGGCATGCAACGGGCATTCGGCACGGGCGCGGCGACCAATTCGCTGGAGGACCTGGCGCATACGGATTGCATCATGATTGTCGGCGCCAATCCAACCGCCGCGCATCCGGTGACCGGCGCCAAGTTGAAACAATTCGCCATGAAAGGCCGGCCGACCATCGTCATCGACCCGCGCCGCACCGAAATGGCCAGGTACGCCACGCATCACCTGCAGCTCAGGCCGGGCACCAATGTGGCGTTGCTCAACATGATGCTCTATTACATCCTCGCCGAGGGGCTTGAGGCAAAGGCATTCATCGCAAGCCGCACGGAGGGTTATGAGGATTTCCGGCGGAGCATCTTGGAACTCGACGTGGCAAAGATGGAGACAATCACCGGGGTCCGCAGGGAGCTGGTCCGGGAGGCGGCCATGACTTATGCCAAGGCCCCCAATGCAATGTCGTTTCACGGGCTGGGTGTCACCGAACATGCCCAAGGGACCTATGCCGTGATGCTCATTGCCGATTTGGCAATGGTGACGGGCAACATCGGCCGAGAAGGTGTGGGGGTCAATCCGCTGCGCGGACAAAACAATGTCCAGGGCGCGGCAGACATGGGTTGCCAGCCTCATCAGGGCGCCGGATACATGGATGCTTATGACCCCGACCGCAGCCGGCAGTATCAGGAGATCTACCAGACGAGCGTTCCCACCGGCGCGGGATTGAAAATCCCGGAAATGTTTGATGCGGCTACCGCCGGCAAGCTCAGGGCCATGTGGTTGATGGGGGAAGACGTGGTGCAGACCGACCCTAACACGAACAAGGTGATCGCCGCGCTGCAAAACCTTGATTTGTTGGTGTTGCAGGAATTGTTCATTACGGAAACCGCGAAGTACGCAACGGTCATTCTGCCGGGGGCGACATTCCTGGAGAAGAGCGGCACCTTTACCAATGGCGAAAGACGAATCCAGAAGGTGCAAAAGGTCGTCGAGCCCTTGCCGGGAACGAAAGCCGACGCGCAAATCCTCGTCGAGATCATGAACCGCATGGGATATGCTCAGGCGGATTATGAGCCAGCCGCCCTGTTAGGTGAGATTTCCCGGATTGTGCCGTTTTTCGCCGGGGTGAAGTGGGATGAGTTGGGCGATAACGGCAAACAGTGGCCGGTCCATGCCGATGGCACGGACACCCAGATTTTGCACACGGAGTCCTTCCAAGGAGGAAAGGGCCAGTTCCATTATTTCGATTACGAGGAATCCAACGAGATCCAAACGCACGCCGAACAATATCCATTCATCATCACCACCAATCGCGAATTGGAGCACTACAATTCAGGCACCATGACCCGGCGCACGGGCAACGTCGACATTCTCACCGAGGATGTGCTCATGATCCATCCGGCGGATGCGCTGGAGCATTCCATCGCCGACGGCGATTGGGTGTGTGTGGAATCCGCGCGCGGCAAAGTCGATATCCGCGCCAGCATAACCGATGAGGTGAAACCCGGCATTCTGAGCGCCACTTTCCATTTTCCAGGACTGAGGTTGAACGTGCTTACCGGCGACGGGCATGACACGCAGGCCTTGTGCCCCGAGTACAAGGTGGTGGCGGTTAGAATCCGCAAGAGCAAGGGAGCCCACAGCCCTAACCGCCGATGAAGCCCCTGCCGCACCTTGGCCGGCGAGGGTCATAGGCCGCCGCTTGTGCACCCGCTCGCCTTTCCATCAGCCACGCGGAAGCGTGCGATGTCATCAAGGGCCGGGGTTTCCAGCAGCCAGTCGAGATGCGTCGTGGTGATCCATTTCTGCGACGCCGTGGGCAGATGGTGCATCAGCGCGTTGCGGCGGCCAGGGTCAAGTTCACCGAATATATCATCCATCAGATAGATAGGATGCTTGTCGGTGCGTTGTTCCAGAAGCTGGCCTTGGGCGAGTTTGAGCGCCAAGGCGATGGTGCGCAGTTGGCCTTCGCTGGCGAACTCGCCGGCGGGCATGCCGTGGAGCCGCAGCCCGAGTTCGTCGCGATGCGGGCCGACGACCGCCTGCCGCAGGCGGCATTCCCGATCGCGGGCCTGCAGCATCGCTTCGCGCAGGTCGGAACCGCAGGCGGGATGATAGTGGAGGGTGAGGGGTTCGTCCCTGCCGCTGATGTTGCGTTGGGCCGCAGCGGCGAGCGGCGCGAGTTCCGCCACAAAGCGCGTCCGCGATTCCATCAGGACGGTGCCGCTGGCCACCAGGATTTCCTCGTAGGCCAGGATTTCGGCATCCCGCGGCCTGCCGTCCTTGAGCAACAGGTTTTTCGCCCGCAGCGCGCGGCGGTAGCGTGACCAGGCGCGGCGGTAGTCCGGATCGAGTTGGCTGCCGAGAAAGTCGAGATAGCGTCGGCGTTGTTCGCCGGGCCCGCGGATCAGGTCGAGGTCCTCATTGCCCATCCAGACCACCAGGCCGCCATCATGGAGGTAGCCACCCTGGCTCGGGCGCGGCTCGGCGTCCACCTTGAGCACCAGTCCGTTGCGTGTGTGACGCACTTGTCGCTCGTGGGTCCACGGGTCGCCCGCCACGCCGAATCCCTCGCAGCCGCTGCGCACCAATGTGGCCAAGCGGCGGCTGCGCGGTGATTGGAGTCTCACCAACACGCACAGCGCCTCAAGAATCGAGGTTTTGCCTTGGGCATTGTTGCCGACCAACACGGCTCCCGCCGCCGGCACCTCCATGGCCAGCGACTCAAAGCAGCGGAAGTTGAGCAACCGGAGTGAGTGGAGCACGCCGCAAGGCCTAGCGGGAAAGTCCGTTCATTGGAAGCCCGATCCCGCGCGATCACGAAACCCGCGCTCATTGCGGATGCCACGACCGGAAATCCTCCTCCCGCTATTTCTGCATGGTGCCCATACAAACTGCGGGACCTTAGCCAGAACCGCCCGCTACAGGGCCGCTCATTCAGCCGAGTGATCCCTGCGGCCGCAGCCGATTGGGCGAATTCACTCCTATTGGCACCCCACATGCTTGCTTGACAGGTGCGGGAGAATTAGGCTAGCGAATTGTCATCACATCAAAGATGGCCCTGTGGAGGTGAACAAGCATTGAACATGAAGATCCAAAAACAGCAGTGCATGAACAAGCCACGTCTCCTCATTGTTGAAGACGAAACGATCGTCGCTGCGGACATCGCCAAGCGGCTGACCCAACTCGGCTATCGCGGCAGTGATAGAAACATCACCGAGCGCAAAGAGGCGGAGCAGGCTTTGAGAATCGAAACACAGCGCCGACGCGAGTTGTTCGAGCAGTTGCCCGATGGAGTTCTGATTATTGATCCACAAACGTCGGCCTTCTTGGAGTTCAACACTGCGGCGCACCGGAATTTGGGCTATTCCCGGGAAGAGTTCTCCCGGCTCACCATCCGCGATGTGGAAGTGAAGGAAACGGTGGAGGAGATCAAGGCGCGCATTACAGGGGTCTTGCAGAATGGGTATGCGGACTTCGAGAGCCTGCACCGCACGCGGCTGGGAGAAGTCAGGAATGTCCATGTAACGGCACAACACCTCGACGCGGCAGGCCACAAATATTATCAGTGCGTCTGGCGCGATATCACCGAACAGAAGCGGATGGAGAATGCCCTGACGAGTTCCGTCGAGCGACTGGGGCTTGCCACGGAAGCCGGGAAGGTTGGCATCTGGGACTACGACATTGCCAACAACCGACTGGTTTGGGACGAACAGATGTTTTGCCTTTACGGAATCACGCGGGAGCAATTCAGCAGCGCGTATGAGGCATGGACGGCCGGGGTTCACCCGGAAGACAGGGTGCTGGGAGATGCTGAAATCCAGATGGCGCTTCGCGGCGAAAAAGAATTCAACACCGAGTTTCGGGTTCTTTGGCAGGACGGCAGCATCCATAACATCCGCGCCATTGCTAAAGTGCAGCGCGACGCTTCAGGGACTCCTTTGCGCATGGTTGGCACAAACTGGGATATCACCCAACAGAAGCAGGCCGAGAGCGAGATCATAAAAATCAACCGCCAGCTGGAGCAAGCCAAGCACTCAGCCGTGCAGGCGAATGAGGCTAAATCGCAGTTTCTGGCCGCCATGAGCCACGAGATTCGCACCCACATGAACGGCATCATCGGCATGACCGCGCAATTGTTGGAAAATGACCCATCTCCCGCACAGCGCGAGCGTGCCGAAATCGTCCAGTTCAGCGCCGATGCCTTGCTGAACCTCATCAACGACATCCTGGACTTTTCCAAAATCGAGGCCGGCAAGCTCGACTTGGAGGAGCTTGACTTCGACCTCGTGGCCCTGCTCGACAACCTCGCTGCCCTGCTCGCCCCGCAAGCCGACAAGAAAGACCTCGCCTTCCGTTGGGATATTTCTCCGGATGTGCCGCGAGCCCTCAGCGGCGACCCCGGACGCCTGCGCCAGATTCTCCTCAACCTCGCCGGCAATGCGGTGAAGTTCACGCCGCACGGCACCGTGACCGTGCAGGTGACATGGGTCTCGGCCACTGCCTCTACCATCGTGCTGCGTTTTTCCGTGCGCGACACAGGGATCGGCATCCCAATGAACAAGCAGGCATTGTTATTTCAAAAATTCACGCAGATGGACGCTTCCACCGCCCGCCGCTTCGGCGGCAGTGGCCTCGGCCTGGCCATCTCCAAACAACTCGTCGAGCTCATGGACGGCGAAATCGGGGTCTCCAGCGTCGTCGGCGAAGGCGCGGAGTTCTGGTTCACGGCTTGTTTTTCCGCCGGTCAGCACCCCACACCCGCGAGCGCAGCACCATCACCCGCCGCTCAACCTCGCTGGCATGGCCAGCGCATCCTGCTCGCCGAGGACAACCCCATCAACCAGAAAGTGGCCCTCGGCTTCCTGCAACCTTTCGGGCTGCAGGTGGATGTGGTGGACAGCGGCGTGCAAGCCATCCAAGCCCTCGCCAGCCACCCCTACGAACTGGTTTTCATGGACATGCAGATGCCCGTGATGGACGGCCTGGAAGCCACCCGCTTGATCCGCGGTCCACTCTCTGCCGCGATCAACCCGCAGGTGCCGATCATTGCCATGACCGCCAATACCCTGCAGGGTGACCGACAGGATTGTCTGGACGCAGGCATGAATGACTTCGTCTCCAAACCCCTCACTCGTCAGATGCTGGCGACTGTGCTGGAACAATGGCTACCCCAAGCTCCCACTCTCCAACTGGGCAATCCTTGAGGAGCCGCAGGTTTTCCGTCCATTGGTGGATTGAGGCACGGCAATGGCTACAAAAATGAGGAGTGAGGGTCACACGCCCTCGGGAGATGGCCGGTAATACCGCAACCCCCTCACTCGCAATTTGGGCAGAGGCCGAAGAACTCCAACTCATGATAGAGGTGGCGATAGCCGGTTTTGGTGCGGATTTCGTCCTCCAATTCATGGACCGGGCAGGGCGCCGTGATGGCCTCAATGCTGCCGCAACCGGTGCAAATGAGGTAGTCGTTGTGCCGGTCGGGCAGCAGCAGGGTGAAATACGCCGCCCGTTCGTGCAACCCGAGGCGCCGCACGATACCATGCTCGATGAGGCGCTGCAACAGGCGGAACACCGTTGCCTTGTCGCATTGGTCGGCGAGTCGTGCCGAAGCCGCCAGTTCGGCCAGCGTCATCGGGCGGGCGCTCTCCAACAGGGTGGTGAGCAATTCCTCCAGCGCCTTGGTGCGGCGCAAGCCGGCCTTGCGGCAACGCCCGATGGTTTCCTGAATGAGCGGGTTCATTGGTTTGTTAGATTGATGGCCAATCAAAACAAGCTGGTCTGGGGATCCTCTGGCCGGGCGGGGGGCGGGGCGCCGATTTTCTGATAGGCTGAGGGCATGGCCATGCGTCCGCGCGGGGTGCGTTGCAGGTAACCTTGCATGATCAAAAACGGCTCGTGAACTTCCTCGATGGTGGCGGCGTCCTCACCCACCGCCACCGCCAGCGAGTTGAGTCCCACCGGCCCGCCGCCGAATTTGTAGATGAGCGACTCTAACAACCGCTTGTCCATTTCGTCGAGCCCTTGGGCGTCGATCTCGATCATGGCGAGGGCGGCATCGGCGGTTTTCGCATCGATGAAGCCGCCGCCGCGGACTTGGGCGAAGTCGCGGACCCAGCGCAACAGGGCATTGGCGACGCGGGGCGTGCCGCGGGAGCGCGAGG
>JBAXPF010000102.1:0-12480 GCA_037132955.1 Verrucomicrobiota bacterium
GGCATACTCGCGCGGCAACAAGGTGTAGGTGCCCGCCGCCACGCCGGCGCTTGCCTCAAGCGTTATCGAGTCGCCCACCTTCAGACTGCCATTGACGTTGCCCGGATTGCCCGCCAGGGCACTCGCGTTGCTGCCCGTGTTGTAGGCACCATAAGGCGCGTACCGCGCGCTGAACCCCGGGATAATGGCGAAGGACTCATCGACCTTCGACCAGTAAAGATTGGCACCCGGAGCTTGCCCGCTGTTGCTCACCCGCGCCGACCAGGTGGCCCCCTGATAGGTGACCAGCGTGCCCGACTGGTATGGCGCGCCCGCGCCCCACGCCGCCGAGGCCGTTCCTAACAAATCCTGGCTGCCGCCGTTGCCGGCCACCCAGCGTGATGCCAGAAGGTCGCCGCCGCCCCGGATGTCAAGCGTGGCACCCGCCGCCATGGTGATGCTGTTAGCTCCCACCACAATGGATTTTTCCGGCAACCCGGACATGGTCACATTCACCCCGCGCGGATCGATCCAGGTCAATCCGTCCGGGCTGACGCCAAACGGGATCACCATGCCTGCCACGGAAACCGAGGTGATGCTGGCGCTTGTTAGGGTGACGTCACGCGCCACCGGCGTGGCGATGGTGGCCCCGGCGATGAGGTTTTTCGGGGCGTCCAGCGCGGTGGTGCTTTTGTCAAGATCCATGCCATCCCAGCCCAGACGGATGGTGCCCGACGGTGCGCGCAGCACGCCCGCCTGGAGGATGTTGGACGCGTAGAGGGCGAGGCTACCGCCGGCGGACAGCGGGGCCGCGCTGGTGCCGTCCGCGCGCACCGTGATGGAGCCTGCAACGCCCGAGTGATCATAGGCGAAGACATCGAATTTGCCGAGGGTTGTCGGATAGATCTGGTTGGCTTGCAACACCAGATCGCCGGCCATGCTGAGGGTGCCGTTGCCGCGGATATCCCCGCCGGATGCCGTTAGATTGGCGCGCCCGATGTTTTGCAGCGAGAGCAGTCCCACATCGATCAGGCCGGCCCGCAAATCCAGGGTGCCGGGCCCATAGGTTGGCGCGAAGTTATACTCGTTGGATGGATACGCCGGATCCATCTGAAATGCCACGAGGATATCGTCAGGATGTTGCGGCGCGCGGAAATCCTGGCCCAGTGAGATGTAGGATGCGCTGATCCGCACGGAATCATTCGCCTGGATCACGCCACCCGCGGCCAAACGCAGCGTGCCGCTCGCCTGGATATCGATCTTGCCTTGAAACCCGACGTTGCCGCCGTAGGGAATGGGCGACGCATTTGGCATATACTTGCCACCCAGATCAAGCGAGGCGAACGCGCCTTGGATGAAGCGCTCGATGGCGAAGCAACCTGAATTGCCATAGGCCACGCCGTAGTTATCGACGAGGCCGATGCCGACGCCGATGTGGGCACCCGGGTTGAGGATGACGTTGCCGCTTTGTTTCACCACGAGGTTGACGTCGGCGCTGGTGCGGGCCTGGCCCTCGGCGTAATAGCTTCCGGAAAACACCGAGAGTTCGCCACCCACGGCACTTGCCCCGCCGGCGGCACCCCGCAGGGTGGCATCGGAGAGCAGCATCTGCGAGCCGGATAGATCAATCAACCCGCCTTTGCTATCGATCCGGGTGGCGATGCCTTGAAATGGCAGTGGCGTGGAGTTGATGAAACCGGCATTGCCAACGGTGCCCGTCCCTGGCAAACCTAACGGACTTAGATCCAGCACGCCTGAGGTTCCCGAGACATCCAACACGGAACCGCTTTCCGCCACTATATTGCCGGAAATGGAAATTTTCCCGCCGTCATACCCCTTGCCCAGCCGCCGCCCGTAATTGTCCGGCACCAACTGGGTGATGCCTGCCACCGAGAGCTGCGCCGCCGCGCCCAGATGGACCGTCGGCAGGGCCTGGGTGAACAAGGCGCGCTGGTCCCTGGTGAGTGGGAAGGCGCCGTCCCCGGTCACGGCAATGCTGCCGCCGGGGGCGCTCACGCTGCCTAACAATGTCACGGTACCGCCCTTGAAGGACACGCTGGCACCGGCTTCGCAAGCGATTGCCGCGCCGGCACCCATGATGATGTCACCCCGTGCCTCCAGCTTGTATAAGGTGAACGGATCATCCGAACCGAGCGCGGCAAACGCCAGACTCACAGGTGCACGCAAACCCGGCGCGGCCACGGTGCGTCGCAGCCCGATGGCCCCGCCGTGCTCCGGATCGGACACTGCCAGCAGGCTTTCCGCCAGCGGTGCGATGGTGCAGCCTGCCGCGATTGACACCGCGGGCGTGAAAAATTCCACCTGACCCGCCGGAGGCGTCCCGCCAAGCGCCGCCCCGATTCCTGTTAGATTGTATTGCGTGAAACCGCCGATGCGAAAAAAGTCCGCACTCAGGTTCAAGGCGTTGGCCCGCGGCGCGCCGCCAATCTGAATCGGGCCGGCTTGCACGCTGAGCGTGCCGCCGGTGGTGCCGGAATAGCCGGCAAGGGTCGAATCCAACACCAGACTGCCGCCGATCACCCCCGCAAATGCCGGATCCTTGCCGGCAAGCACGGCGATGCCGCCACCCTTGCCATAGGTGATTTTCCCGGTTTTCGAGACGTAGGCACCGCCGGACACGTCCAGCGCCGAGCCGCCGGCCAGCAATGCCTGATAGGAGTTGATCGTGATGGTGCCCCCGTCGAGCGCCTTGGTTTCAGTTAGATCGGCTGCCGCGCCGCCATCGTCCACCAGCATGGCCGCCGTGGACAGGCTGGCCCCGCTTGCCAGGGTGAAGTGGCCGCGGTTCGCGGAAGGTGTCGGATAGGCCACGCTGCCGGACGGATTGACGAGGTTATACTCGGTGACAGCGGACGGAGAGATGTTGTAGGTGGTGAAGGACAAGGCACCGGCCACGGCATCGACCTCGCCGAGAATCGAAATGTTAGCCGCCGCAAAGGTGATCGCTCCCTTGGGCATCGCCTCCAGTCTGACATCCGCGGGAACCGTGATAGAGCCGTCCGGATTGGCAATCCCCAGCGTCCCGAAGCCGTGTGCTGCCAGCAAATCCGGTGCGAGCGTCACGGCTGACAACCGGGCGGCCGGCAACGCCACCGGCGCGTCGCCCGCCAACGCGAAAGCGGGAACCGCCAAGCCATCGGCGGCATTTGAAAACGTGATCGCCGGCGGGGTCGGCGAATTCTTGATGAAATAGATGATCGAGCTGCCGGGAATCTGCAGGGTTTTCTCCGCCTCGAAGTTGAGCAGCAGCGCGCTGGATGCGGGCGGGGTGGCCCGCTGGCGCGGCCCCTGCACGGTCAGGCCGCGCAAGTCCCCGGCAAGCACCATGCCGGGTGCGGTGATCGACAACCTGCCGCCAGCCGCGCCCTCAACATAACCCGCCTCGACGGTGCCGGTGAACAAGGGTGAGTCGAAATTGGCGGAGACATTCCACTTTTCGTTAGAGTAGGAGGCGTCGCCGGTGAACACGCCGTCGTAAACCCTATCAGGCGTGGCATCCTTGATCGCGACAAGTCTGCCGTCGTAGATGAGCGCCGAGGTTTTCACCAGGCCGCCCTGATGTTGGAAAAATCCGCCCGAGACATCAAGTGTGGCACCCTTGCCGACCACGACGGAGCCACCTGCCTGCAGGGTGATATTGCCGCCCACGGCGGTGAGTTGCGCGGCATTCCGTTCGATGAGTCCCGCCAGCCCGGTGACGTCGCCGAGCGGGGTGCCTATCCAATATCGTCCGTCGTAGGTTCCGGTGTTGCGAATGTCCACGGTAAGGCTGGCACCCCGCAAGTTGCTGTCACGCTGCAACGGCGAATCCGCCAACTCGGGCCCCCGCAGCTGCACGCTGAGGATGCTTTGTGCGAGCGGCACCAGCACATCCACACTGCCCGCCACGTTGATCATGGCGGCCTCATCCAGATAGATCTGCCCGCCATTGAAATAGAAGCGCTGGTTGGCGCCGCTATAGTAGTTGGACAGACCGGTCTCCACGGCGCCGCTGGCACTGAATATAGTGCGATTGCCATCGGCATCCTTGTAGGGCCAGACGCCCGCCCTCACCGAGACATTGGCGTTGGGAGCGAACAGCACGGAGTCTTTGTCGAAATGGATGGAGAGTCCTTCGATGTTGGCTTGGGAGCGCGTCGGCAGCGCCGTGCCCGGCACCGCCGTGCCGCTCGCGTAATCCGGCAGGATTTGCGCCACGCTGCCACTTCCCAGCGTCACAACCCCGGTGAACTGATTGAAAAACATCGGCCCGCCGGCACCCGCCCCGGTCGTGCTGTCGAAATTCGGGTTGCCAACCGCACCGTAACTGGCTTTCAAGTCGATGCGACCGTTGAGGTTCACTGAGGTGCTGCTGTTGATCACGCCCAGTTGGCTGACCTGCCGACCGCTGAGCCACGCGCTTCCTGTTAGAACTTCGATCAGGCCGGAGTTGGTGGCCGCGCCGGCGTAGTCGCCGGCCGCACCGACCCACACGTCAAGTCCGCGCAGGCTCGGGTCACTGCCATTGTGAGCCGCCACGGCGACTTGCAAGCCGGCGGCAAGGATGGTCTGGCCGGACTCGGTGGAGATGGTGCCGGCGTTGGTGACGTTGGGCCCGACCAACATGATCCTGCCGCCATTGCCGCCACTGCCAGCGGGGCTTTCCAGCACTGCACCGGCTTGCACGGTGACGTCACCATAGCGTCCGCTTGCCGGTGCCGTGCCGGAATCGAAGTTGGGGGTGCCGTCGGACCCTCCTGGCACGTTCAAACCGGAAAACAAGAACTGGGCGTCGCGGTTGTTGAGCAGGCCCTGTTTGACAAGGTTGTCGTTGACCGGCAACGACGAAACAGTCAGACTTCTAACATCCACCCTGCTGGAGCCGCCGAAGATGATGCCATTGCCGTTGATGACATAGACCTGGCCGTCAGCCTTGATCGAGCCGAGAATCTGGGTGGGATTGCCGGACGGGTCGCTGATCTTGTTGAAGGCAATCCACTGGCTGACGTTTTCACCGCCGGCGGATTGGTCAAAGCTGAGGGTGGTTTCCTTGCCGACGTTGAAGGTTTGCCAATTGAGCAGCGCTTGCTGGGTCGTCTGCTTGACCGTGACTTTGGTGCTGCCGTCGGCCGTGTTGGTCTGCGCGGGGAGTTGGGCACCGCTCCATTTCGTAGGATCCGTGGCGACCACGGGGGCCACTTGCAGACCACCCGTGGCGATTCCGTTAGGGACGCTGGGCAGGGTGAGCGCCTGATTCGCCGGATTTTTGCCCAGCGAGTTGGCGCCGGTAATGCCGGCATTGCGCGCGGCGTTCTGCATGGCGGCCATGGCATCCAGCGCACGGCTGGTGCGGGCCAAGGCGTCCAGTGCGTTTGCCCGGGCGGCAGCGGTGGCAGCCGGGGTGGCCGCGCCACCACCACCGGCGGCGTTGGGAATCCCATTCGCGTTGGATCCGCTTCTGCCGCCGCGCAGGATATCGCCGGCGTTGGCAGTGAGGCCACTGATGAGAACAGTGAAGCCGACAAATGCTGGCACACCACAGCGGAGCGAAGTAGCAAAGATCGGTGTGCTTCGAAAATAGTTGGGCTTGGGTTTCATGGCGTGTTCACAAAATTCGCAATAGGAATAGGCTGGCTGGGAATGTTAACCGGGAATCCGATGCGTAAAATTTTGAGCAGTTAGATTAACCACGGATTTCACGGATTCCACGGATAAAAAAAGGTTGTATTTGCAGTTTCTCCAAAATTGCAATTGGCGAGAGATTTCAAATCCAATAATCCGTAAAATCCGTAAAATCCGTAAAATCCGTAAAATCCGTAAAATCCGTGAAATCCGTGAAATCCGCGTAATCCGTGGTTTCGTTCCGGCGTTCCTGCATTCCAGCGTTTCGGATTCATGGCTGTGGAGCGGTCTTTCTTGTGGGCGCGCTGATCCGGTTGTCGAGAATCTTGTCCGTGTAGCCGTCGACGAGGGATTCCACCTTGACCCGGGTGGTGCCGATGAACGGCTCGCGGGCGGCCAGCGCTTTGCCGAGCGCATAGTTCTCGTAGCGCTTGAGGACCTCGTTGGCGATGTTGAAGAGGGCGAGGTTCTTGGTCTCGCGATCCGCGATGCTGCGCTTGTGCTCCAGGACTTCGGCGTTGAGCTTGATGCATTCGGCGTCCTTGTTGCGGGCGGCCTCCGCGGCTTGCTGATAGCCCGCCTTCCACTTCGCAAGTGCCTCGGTATATTGGCCGATGCGCTTGTCGCGCTCGGCAAGCTTGGTTTCCAGCGCGGCCAGCGCCTTGTCGGAGGAGGTCTTGTCGGCGGCCGCCTGGCTGGTGAGAGTGGCGTTGCGTTTTTCAAGGTCGGCGGTCTTGGAGCTGAGTTCGGTGATTTTCAGTTCGGCGGCGGCCTGGGCGGCCTGGGCATTGGCACCTTCGGTCTGGGCGCTGCGCAACTGCAGCATGACGCTGCGCAATTGGCCGCGGAGTTTTTGGGTCGGATCGGGGGCTTCGGCGGCATGCGCCATGCCGGTTAGAACGGCTATTGCCAGAAGGGTGTTGGGAAGTTTCATCGAATGTTAGAACTTGGCGTGGAGGTCGAGTTGGATGATATCGGACTTGAGCGGCGGGCCGGTGATTTCGTTGGAGCTCATCCAGCGCAGGCCGCAGCGCACGGATTTGGTTAAGGCCATGCTACCTCCCAGCGTGAAGCCCTGGACGTTGGTGCCGCCGCCGCCAAAGTCGGAGTCGGTGAAACCATCCACCACCGCGTCGGTTTCCACATAGCGGTAGCCAAACCCGGCCTGCCAATCGCCAAACGCTGCCAAGGCGGGATTGCCGACCTGGAAGGTGAGATTCCATGCGGTATCGCCGCCGGCGAAGCTGCCGGCGGAGCCGTAGTTGTTGACGGCTTTCTGGGTGATGGCGGACCGATCGAAGGCAAGGTTTTTGGTGGCCTCGCCTAACAATGAAATACGCACCGGCGTGAAGTGGTCGTAATCGAGTTTACCGGTGCAGGTGAGGTTGCGGAACTTCGAGGCGAGGCCGTAGTATTGGTATTTCGGCTGGATGGACCCGGCGGGAGTGGCGGGGTCGTCCAGAACATTGCGCAACGGCATGTAGGTGTTGCCGCGTTGGGCGAAGCCGGGACGTGTGGTGTCAGTATTGCCGGCATCACTGGCGGTGGGGGTATACATGGGCGAGGAAAGCTTGCCCTCAATGCCGTTGAAGTCATAATAGGCGACGGCAAATTTGGCACTAAGGTCGTCGGTGATTTTCCAGTCGATGCCAAGTTGAGCGGCGGCAAGCCATTTATCCGTGCTCGAGAACTTGGATGCCTTGTTAGAGGCAAAGTTGAAATCGGTGTTGTAAACCGGGAAGCAACCGGCGCTGAAAAACGTCGTGGCCCGGTCGGTGATTTTGACCTTGCCGCGTGCGGCGAGCCCGTCAAATCCGAGGTCATCGTCCCATTGGATATCGGTTGAGAAAAACGGGTTGTCAAAGCGGCCTAACTGGAACGTGAGTTCCTCGCCATCGCCGGGGCCGGCATCATAACTGAGAAAGGCCCGGTCCAACCAAATCGCGTATTTGGAGAAATTGCCGCCGGAGCCGCCGAGGGTTTGGTTGGTTGAGGTGGGGGTGTTGCTGTCGCCGGTGGCGAGTCGGATGCCGCCGTTGAAGCCGTCGCCTAACATGATGTCGGCACCGAAGCGGGCACGCAGGCGCTCGCGGTTGCGGTTTTGATCGACGTTGTATTGCGGGGAGAACTGGGAACCGTTGATATCGAGGGGGGAGCCGGTGTTGATGGCATTGAAGTTAGGGAAGGCACCGCTGTTATCGTTGCCGCTGGGGAAGAACGTGCCCTCATAACGGACGCGCAGATCACCGAACGGCCGGATCTTGGAGGTCCAATCGGGGGCGGCCTTCTCGCTCCATTTCTCCGCGTGGGCCTGCGCCATGAGGTCCTGTTTGATCTGGTCGCGCATCTGGTTGCGAACCACCTCCGGGATGTAGGTGACGCGCATGTCGTCGGCGGCCGGTGCGGGCGGCAACGCGGCAGCGGCATTATCGACGGCAGTGGCGGCATCGGCCTCGGCTTGTTTGATAAGTGCCGCGGCTTCGTCCTGCGTGAGAATGCCTTTCTGGACCAAGCGGTTGATCAAGTTGACTGTGACATTCGGCGAGGGGGCGGGCGGCGCGGCGGGCAAGCCGGTGGCGGGGGGGGCATCGGGGATGGGCCCGACTGGCGCGGGGGAATCCTCAGCCCGCAGCGGGTTGAGGGCATGGAGCATGGCGAGGAGGAGAAGCGGACGGGAGGGTGGCATGGTGTTAGTGTTAGAGAGACCCTTTGCGGGCGGAAATGAGCATGTTGATAGGCATGGGCATGTCGGCAGGGGGTGGTTCGGGAAGCTGCAGGCCCACTTGATTTTTGACGGCTTGATCGACAGCCGGATTGCCGGATGAGCCGACCGGCACGGCGCGGGTGATGCGGCCATTGGCGTCTGCCCAGACGCGCACCTTGATGCTGAAGGAAGTGCTGCGGGTGCCGGCATTTTGGCGGAGGGTATCCGCTATGGTGTTTTGGACTTTGACGGCGAAGTTATCCCACTTGCCACCGCGGCGGAAGCCGCCGATGCGATTGCGCGAGCCGCCGCCGGCTCGTAACCCCATGTCCGGGCCATTGCCCGCCACATTGGTGGCCAAGGCATTGTCTTGAGTGTCATTGGACGGGGCTTCCTCCGGCGTGTCGATCTTATCGACCGGCTCCTGCTCGACCATTTCATCCTTGGGCGGTGGCTCGGCTTTGGGGGGTGGCGGCGGCGGTGGGGGTGGTGGCGGCGGTGGCGGCAACGTGATGGAAATGATCTGCTCCTTTTTGGCTGTTGGCCGGGCTTTCCCTGCGGGGGAATTGAGCAGGGAAACGAGTCCTCCCAACAAAACAACGGCAAGCAGGATGCCGATGATGCGGCGGCTTTTGCGGGTTGCGGGGGATGCCTGTGGTTCAAACTTCATGGCAATGGAATCATTTTCCGCCGGCTGGTGGCTGGGTGGCAAGACCGATCTGGGTGATACCCACCCGGCCTAACACGTCCAACACATCCATGATCCCCTGGTATTGGCTCTGGCGGTCGCCGCGCACCACGACCGGCACCTCCGGGGTGACCGACTTGATCTGGCTGAGGCGGGTTTCAAGTTCCGGCAGGGTGAGCGGCTGGTTGTTGAGGCGGATGCGCCCCTCGTTGTCGATGGTGATGGCCTGGGTCTTGGGGGTGTCGAGCTTGGGCGCGGCCGCCTTGCTGGCGCTCGGCAGGTTCACCTTGACCCCTTGCACGCTGGCAGTGGTCATGATGATGAAGATAAGCAGCAACACCAGATAGAGGTCCACCATCGGCGTGACATTGATATCATCGTAATTCTTGTCGTCGGCTGAGGCCATGGGCGGTGGTGGGGTGGTTTGTGAGTGGGCTTGTCTATCCTATGAGACTTATGGGACTTATGGGTTCAGCTGCGGCCATGGGGTTGATCGGGTTCCTGGGCGGGGCGGTAGAACTCGGCCATCTTGGCGACAAACTCGTCGATGAACACCTGCATCAGGCTCAGCGAGTTCTTGATCCGGCCGTTGAGGTAGCTGTAGATGAAGAGCGCCGGGATGGCGACGATCAGGCCGAAGACGGTGGCCAGCAGCGCGGAGGCGATGCCGGGGGCGATGGAGTTGACATTGACCTCGCCGGAGCGGGCAATGATGGCGAAGGTGATCATGACGCCGACGACGGTTCCTAACAATCCGACATACGGGCCGCCGGCGATGCTGATGGTGAGATAGATGAGACCATCGGATAGGCGGTGGGTTTCATGCACCAACCCGGCATCAAGGCTGGCGCGGATCGCCTGGATCGAGCGGCCGGAGAGCCCCTGGACGCGGTTGTTGTCCCGGTCAAGGCGGTGGCGGATTTCCTCGGAGCCGATTTGATAGATATGCAGCAACGGGGATTTCGCGATGAGGGCGAGGTCTCCGGCGCTCATCTGCCCGCCGAGGCTGTTGACGTTGGACTTGTCGTCAGGGTCCAGCGCGGTGAGGTCGGTGGAAATTTGTTTCCACTGCTTGAGGAAGACCTTGGTGCCCTTCTCGATGGCATTCAGATAGATAAACTTGCGGATGGCGACGGTCCAGCCGACGATGATCATGAGCAAGCAGATGCCGACCGCTATCCAGCCGTCGAACATCATGTTGCCGGCGATGTCCTTGAACAACGACAGATGCTCCATGAATTTGCTCTGCGCCTTGGCTACGTCGCCTTCCATCTGTCCTAACGAGAGTGTGCGCTGGGCGACGTCGTTGTTAGACTGGTTGATCGCGGCGAGTTTGATCCAAGCGGCGGGGCGGACAACCCGGGAGATGATCAACTCGTCGAGGTCGCCGCTGAAGCCATTGGCCCCCGCGGCTTCGGTGGCAAGTCCGCCCAGAAGCAGCGGTGTGGACAGGGCGGGCAGCCCGCCATCGAAACTGGCGTAGGGCGCGCCGTTGAGAAACAAGCGGAGGGTTTTGCCATCGGCCACAAGTGTCAGGTGGCTCCATGTGCCGGCGGCTAGCGGGGCGGCGGGTTGACTGCGCAGCGGGGCAACTCCGGAGGTGACCTCAATGACCGGAACCCCTTGATCCAGCAACAGTCGCATCGAGGATTTCCCGTCGACCCGGCTGAGGATGACCGCGTTGGCCTGGAGTGCCGAAGGTTTGATCCACACGGACAAGGTCAACGGCTGATCCAGCTTCCATTCCAGAGTAGCGGAGTTGGGAATGGTCAGCCGGGTGGTTCCCGCCAGCTTCAGCCCGCTGCCGATGAGCGAACCCTCGGCGCTGGCACCGGAATTCTCCGCATTGTTGTTGTTGCCGGTGGCATCCACCGGGGCGGTGCCGCGACCACCAAAGTGATAGACCAGCGTGGTGTCGCCATCGTAGGCGTCGGCTGGCTTCGCCGCCGCCGGCATGGCGGCATCCGTATTGCTGAAATAGACATAAAAACTGTCCTTGGATGCAGGCTTCACCTCAGGCAGCTTGACCCAGATGAACGCCTCACTGAGAACTCCGTCATAACTCTCTATCTGATGCGGCAGGAGGGTCTTGCCGTCGGCCGCCACAAAGCGCAGGTCACCGCCATCTTCACGCGCGCTCCCGAATTGAAAGTTAGCGTCGGTCAGGCGCACCAGCACGGTCGAACCGCCCGGGGTCTCGGCAATGGCGGCGCCATCGGTTCCGGTGTTGAGGGTCAACTTCTGGCGCAGGGTCCAGGCGGGATTCCACCAGGTGTCCTCGGCGTGCAACTGGCCGGCCAAAGAGCACGCGCAGCACAGGCTGCCGATGAATGAGAGAGAAGATCGTTTCTGCATGGTGGATGGATTGAAAGATACTTGTTAGAATTCGGCCCAACCGCGGAATGTGACGCGGACTTCACCCGCTCTGGCGTCAGTTTGGTTGATGAAGGGCAGCGCGACATCCAACGAGCCGTTGTAGTGGTTATTGACCTTGAAGCGCGTGCCGATGCCGGCGCTGGCAAAGCTGAATCCCTGCTGCTGGCCTGGCAGCGGGTCATATATTCCCAACACCCCGGCGTCGGCGAACGCGTGGAACCGCCATTCGTCAGAGCGCGCGCCGGTCTTGGCGGGCGTGCCGATGAGCGAGGGGCTGCGCCACTCGACGGTTCCGAAAATACCGTTGTCGCCAAGTGAGGTGGCCTCGAGGTAGCCGCGCACCGTGCCGAGGCCGCCACCGGCGATCTGCTCGGCGTTGACCAGCGGCTGGCTGGCAAGCTGGCCCTGGACTTTGCCGAAGACCTGCGCCCCGTCCTTGAAATCATGGGTGTGGGAGATATCGCTGCGGATATAGACGTAGCTGCCGTCCGCATTGTAGCGCTTGTTGGCGTAGTCCCGCTCGCTGCTGCCCAGCCCCCGCAAATGGAAATTGAGCGAGCTGTTGAATTCGGTGAAATTGTTATCTGTCAGCCAGGTTGCGCCATAGTTTGCGCTGAGCGGATAGTATTCGATCGGCGAGGAGAGGGTATCGTTGCCAATCACGAGGTTTTCGTCAAAATTCTTGTAGTCGATGCCGGCGCTGAAGTTCTGATAGAAATGCGCTGTCGATGGCAGGTCATAGAGCGCGCGCAAGCCAAGGATTTTGCCGCGGCCGCCGACGGCGGCGCCGCCTAGGGTGGAAACGTCGCTGTTTTGCTTGGTGCCTTGGACCATCAGGCTCACGCCATCGGAAAGCCGGGCCAGATAATAACCGGAGAAGACCAGGGCATCCTTGGTGTTCTCCGGCGCGAGCTGGAAACTGAGTCCGGCGGTGTGCCCCTTTTGAAAGAGGTTGCCATAACTTATTGCGCCGTTGAGCCGCAGGTCGCTTGTGTTGGAACTGTAGCGGTTGTTCAACTCCAGCGACCCGTGCAGCGGCAGCTTGTCCTCCACGTTGAGGACGATGTCCACCGTGCCCGGTTCCACGCCCCGACGCAGTACCGGAGTCACC
>JBAXPF010000103.1:0-12296 GCA_037132955.1 Verrucomicrobiota bacterium
GAGGTTCTGGCCCATGTCGTAGACGAAAACGCCGGGCTTTGGCTGGCTGATCTTGACCGGACGGATGACTTCCGTGACGCGGATCGGCTGGACCATTTGGGCGGTGAGCTTGCCCTTGGGTGCCTCGGCCAGCTTGGCGTAGGCCCACAAGGAATCATCATAGGCGGCGGTATCCCAGCCATCTTTTTCCAAGCGGGCGTCATAAACCTCACCGCTGAGCAAGCCATTGAACAGGATCGGGCCGTAAGAGCCTTTCCACGATTCGTCGCTGACGATCACCTGGTTGGTGCCATCGGCGAACTCGACTTCGACCTGCAACAACAGTTTGGGACCACTGCGCCATGGGGCGGTATCGAAGTCCCATGCGTTCTTGACATGATAGTTATACCAACCGTTGCCTAACATGACGCCGAGTGCGTTGCGGCCCGATTGCAGGTTCGTGGTGATATCATAGGTCACGTAGAGCACGCGGCGGTCATAGCGGGTGAACTTCGGGTCCAGCTCATGGTCGCCGACTTTTTTGCCGTTGAGCGACAGCTCATAGTAGCCCAAGCCGCAGACATAGGCGGTGGCGCGTTTGACGGGTTTATCGAGGGCGAAGGTCTTGCGCAGGAGCGGTGCCGGTTCAACGGCGGCTGCGGTGTTAGAGCCGATCCACTTGGCCTTGACGTCGTCCGGGCTCAACAGGCCCATCGACCAAGACGCCGGCTTGCTCCATGCCGTTGCCTGGCCGACGGAAGGTTTGTCGGCTGTCGGTTGTCGGTTGTCCGTCTTGCCCCCTTTGGCAGCCGCTGGGGCATCCGGCGCAAGCCACACCCGCACCTTCCAATAACACGCTTGCCGGCTCAGCAACGGCTTGCCGGCGTAGGCCACCTGCATGGATTGGTCCGATAAGATCCTGCCGCTGTCCCACATGTCAACCTGGTCTTTGGCGAGACGCTCCGGGGTGGATGCAACCAGAATCTGAAAGGCTGTTTGTTTCTGACCGCGGGGGATTTGCGCCTTTGTTTTTTCGATGTTGGATGCTGGATTTTCCATCTGCCAGCTCAGGCGCGGCTGCGGCGTGTCGATGCCGAGCGGGTTGTCGCGGTATTCGCAGCGGAGGTGACCGATGTCCGGGCTGGCGGCGGCCGCGAGCGAGGTGAATGAGACAAGGCAGGCGAGGCCGAGGGCGGAGAGACTCTTTCCAAAGGTTTTCATATTTCGAGGGGGTGCAAGAACGATCGGATGATGCAGGCGCCCGATGAAGAAAGCAAGCCACGGAAATGAGGGGATGGCAAGTATTTGAACTGGAGGCGTCCTTGGCCTGATGCTCTTCCTCTTCCCTTGATCATTGGACATTGAAAATCCCGGCCGGATTGAATGCCCAACATCCAATGTCCAATTTCCAATATCCAAGGTGAAGAGAACACCCACCGCATGGAGCAAGCTCCGTCCTGCCCAAGGCGGCGGCAAGCCGCCGGACTCCGAGGAAGAGATGCGAGAAGGAACGGATTGTAGCGGCGCTCTATGAGCGTCGATGCGGAAGAGATGCGCGAAGCATGGACCTGCGACGGTCACAGACCGCCGCTACAAGGCCGCACATGGGATCATTTGTATGAAACGCTGACCGCCTTGGCGCCGGTGGGGTCATTGAAGGCATCGCCGGTGGTGTCGTTGTAGGCAGCGAACTCGGTGATGCAAGGGTTGCCGTTGGTGGTCTGGATGACCAACAGGCGGACCTTTGTCGTGCTGCGACTGATGATGGGAGCCACAAAATCCGCGCCGATCGCCCGGCCATTGAAACACCCGACCCACTTGTTGGTCTTGGCGTCCCAACATTGAATGACATAGCGGATGATCGATGAGGACGGGTCTTCCTTGAGCCTCAATTCATTGATAGTGGTGGGAGTGGCGAAAGTGAGTTCCAACCATTGCTCCGGAGCAGCTTCGGCCTTCCAAGCCGTCCCGTCATTGCCGTCGATCACCTTGGCGGCCTCATTGCCGGCCACCGCCGAGGACGCCGCGACTTTCGCTTTGAGCGCGAGGTTTTCCGTGCTACAAGCCTTGTTGAGAGGCTTGACCAGACAATCTTCGAATTTAGAATGTTTGTCCTTTTCGGGGTCGGCCACGCGCATGAGGACTTCGCCTGGCGAGAGATAGAACCGGCATTTGCTCCAGACCGCTTCTGTATGGTCCGTGGTGTTGATGATGGCACCTTTACCCAGCCGGATGGGCCGCTTGGACTTGCCGTTGATAAGGCAGTTCTCCATTTTTATCCCCTTGTTAGGGTTGCCGTCAGAGGCATAACAGCACAGCAGGAAGCCGGGGCCGTCGGTGTCATGGAAGATGCAATTTTTCATGGTCATGTTGTCGCAGTTGCCCTCGAAGTCGAAGGCTTCGGCGTCGCCGCTGCCGCCGCCGATATCGACGTATCCCCATTCACAGTTTTCAAAGACCCAATCCCTGCAGCGGAAAAACATCGAACCGGCGACGCCGTTGAAGGACAGGAAATTCTTGTAGCGTCCGGTGTCGTGGGTGACGCAGTTGCGCATGCCGCCGCCTTCCACGCCGCGGATCCCTTGCTGCCATTGCATGCCCTCGTCGAAGAGGCAGTCCTCGAAGAACATTTTGGCAAACGGATAGATGGAGGACGCATTCTTGTTGAAGTTGTCCGGGCTGTTGGTCCAGACGGCGGAGGCCAGACGGCGGAAAACGCAATTCTTGATGCTGATATCGGTGAGCACCTTCTTGTTTTCGAGCTCGTAGGTGAAGAAGCAGATGCCGAGGCCGATCTTGCGTTTGGGATAATTTTCGTAGTGCTGATAGAGCGTGGCATCGTGGAAATAGCAGTCTTCAATCGCAAAGTATTTCTTGGTCGGGCAATTGTCGGAGTATTCCGCGTAGATGCCGGTCATGCAGTGAATGAACTCGAGACCCACAATCTTGAAGCCACCCTGATTGGCCAAGCGGATGCCGGAGCGGTCCTGCTTCTCGTCCTCGCGGTCAATAATCGGCTTGGGGCCCTTGCCGTAAGAGCCGATGACGATCGGGTTCTGGGGGGTGCCTTCGCCCTCCGGGGTAAGTTCTTCGTTCCAGGTATCGCCGCACTTCAAGAGAATGCGGTCACCGGGGGCGTATTTGGTGGACGCCTTGGCCAGTGTCTTCCATGGCCCAGTGCCATCGGCAGGTTCCTCGGCCAGACCGGTCCAGGCGTCGTTGCCGGTCGATTGGCTCACATAGTAGTTTTTCGCCTGCGCCGGCAGGGAACCGAGCCAGAGGGCGACGGAGACGACTCCGAGAAGGGAGGAAAACCCAAGCTTTGTTGGTGATGCTGTCATATGTCTGATTTTTTGCAATTTTTATCCGCGGTGGCGGTTTACGCCGGCGGCGGGGGCGGCCTTTCAGATTTTTTGAAAAGATTTTCGCGGGGCGGCATCCGACGCCATGGGGGAAGATTGCAGAATTTGGGCTTTGCGGGCTGCGGGCGTGCAGCCATACTGGTGTGCATGTCAGGGACGGACTCATGGGTGCTGATGACGCTGCTAGCGGCATGCGCAGGTTTGCTGTTGTTGCTGTTGCTGGCGGTGATGCGGGCGGGGCGGGGCTTGGCCCGCATCTCGGCGCTGCTTGAAAAACGCGGCGCAACTGCCGAGGGTGCGGCCAACGTGCTGGCCGCCCGCAAGTCCAGCCAAGACGGCGGGTTCGAGGCGTTTCTCAAGGCAGATCCGGCCCGCCGGCAACTTGCCAAAAGCGAGCAATTCCGCGCCTATCGGCGCTGGCGGCAGGAACAGGGCTTGAATTGGTCAAAGCCTTGACGGGCGGGGCATGGCACTCCCGTGACAGGCAATTTGAGGGTTGCAAGGTGGGCTGGGGTTTGCAATCTAAACGCACCGATTGGCGATGCCCGGAGGGTTGCTGATTTTGCCAGTGAACAACCTTCCCGCAATCTCCAGCATTTTTCCCACGCTCCATGGCAAACATCTTTCCCCGCTGGTCCAACCTGCTGCCGCTGAAAATCGCCGTTTGCATCCTTTCAGTGGCGGCCGGTGGCATGCTCGGCTTCACCTACTACGCGACGCCGAAAGCCCAGGTGGTGGGCTATCAGCCGTCCCAGCCGATCGCGTTTTCGCATAAGATCCACCTCGATCAGATCGGCATGGATTGCCGCTACTGCCATTCGTTTGTGGATGTGGCTGGCGCCTCGAACGTGCCGACGGGCAATACCTGTTGGAATTGCCACCAGCACGTGCTGCGGGACAGTCCGAAATTGGCACCGCTGCGCAAGGCGATGGATCCGTCATTCGCGGGCTACGATGGCAGGCCGCTCGAGTGGGTGCGTGTCCACAAGCTGCCGGATTATGTGAAGTTCAACCATTCGGCCCACCTCAACCGCGGCATCGGCTGCGTTAGCTGCCACGGTCCGGTCGATACCATGGAAGTCGTCTATCAAGATCAAAACCAATCGATGGGCTGGTGCCTCAACTGCCACCGCGCACCGGAAACCCAACTCCGCCCGCTGGAAGAGGTTTACAACATGCAATACGACGCGGCACACTTCCTCAAGGCGCATCCGCAGCCCGGCGTCGCCACGCCGGCGGAGTTCGGCCTCAAACTCAAAGACCAATTCAAGGTGGCACCCAAAACCACCTGCGCCACCTGTCACCATTGAGCCGCCTGCAGCCACCCCGATTTTTCCATTTCCATCCGCAATCTAACATGATCAAGCCCGCTTCAGTCCCTTCCGCAGCATCCGCCGCCACCGTCGCGTGGCGCAGCGCGGAACAGCTTGAAGACAGCGCGGAATTCCGCCACTGGCTGGAGCGCGAGTTCCCGCAGGGGGCCGCCGAGATGGCCGACGCCGGCGAGGCGGAAGTCTCGCGCCGGACGTTCCTCAGGCTGATGGGGGCCTCCACCGCGCTGGCGGGCCTGGGCATGGCCGCCTGCCGCCGGCCGGAGAGTTACATCGTCCCCTACACCAAGGCCCCGGAATGGGTGATCCCCGGCAAGGCCACCTACTATGCTTCTAGTATGCCGCGTGCCCATGGTGCCACGCCGCTGGTGGTCACGTCCTTCGAAGGCCGCCCGACCAAGGTCGCCGCCAACCACCACCATCCGGATGCGGATGGCACGGATGCCTTTGCCCAAGCGTCCGTGCTCGACCTCTACTCGCCATCCCGCTCGCGGCGCATTCTTAAATCCGGAGCCGCCGCCGAGCGTGCGGATTTTGAGCGGGTCCTCGCCGCCCTGGCCGCCGACAAGGCAGCTAAAATCGGCTTTATGTTTGGTGCCGACGACAGTCCGACGCGGGTCCGCCTGCGCGGGGAGTTGGCGGCGAAATTCGCTGCGGCGCGGTTCTATCAATACGAGGCGCTCACCGGCGAGGCCGCGGCCGCGCTCGGTGACGGGGTGAAATGGGCGGCGGATTTCGCTAGGGCGGAGCGCATTCTGGCATTCGACTGCGACTTTGTTGGCAACGATCCGCAAGGGCCGGTGGCCGCGTTTTTCGAGCGCCGCAAGCCCGAGGGCAATGGCTATCAGACCGCGCCTGATGTCGCGAAAATGAACCGGCTCTACGCCGTCGAGGCGGCCTACACGCTCACCGGCGGTATGGCCGACCACCGCCTGCGGGTGGCCCCGAGCCAGGTTCTAACAGTCGCGGCGCAGATCGCGCGTGGCCTGGTGAGCAACACCGGGCTGGTTAGCCAAATTGAGCCGCTCACCGACAAGAACCAGCTCGCCTGGGTGCAGGGCGTCATCGCCGATCTTAAAGAGCACGCGGGAAAATCCGTGGTGCTCGCCGGCTCCCGGCAACCCGCCGCACTCCATCACCTCGTCCTTGCCATCAATCTCGTGCTGGGTAATCTCGGCGCTAACAAGCCACTCGCGGCCTTGCAAACCACAAGCCGGAACCTTGGCAGCATCACCACCCTCACGGCGGACATTGATGCGGGGGAAATCGAGACGTTGGTTCTGCTCACCCCTTCCAACCCGCTCTATGACGCGCTGCCCGACCTCAAGTTTGGTGAGGCCATGGCCAAGCTCAAGACGAGCATCCACCTCGGCCTGCGCGCCGATGCCACGGCGCACGCCGCCACCTGGCATGTTCCCGCCGCTCATTTTCTCGAGTCATGGGCGGACGCCCGCAGCAGCCGCGGCACCCACACGGTGGTGCAACCGTTGATTCTGCCGCTCTATCCGAATTGTGTGTCCGAGTTTGAATTGCTGCCCGCCCTGCTGTCCGCGGATGGCAAGTTGCTCACCGGTGAGGGACCCCAAGGCGAACCGTCGCCCGCCTATCAGGCAGTGCGTGCCACCTACGCCGCGGTGGGCGGGGCGGGCGAGGAGGCATGGAAAAATTTCCTGCGCGAGGGGTATCAACTGGACACAGGCTATCCGGTGGTGATGCCGAAAATGTCCGCGACCGCCGCCGCGGACATTGTCGTCGCCAAGGCCGCCGCTCCGACCCCGCAGGCCTTGGAAATCCTCTTTGCCACCGACTCGTCGGTCCATGACGGGCGCTGGATCGACAATGGCTGGCTGCAGGAAGCGCCCGATCCGATATCCAAGCTCACCTGGGACAACGCCGCGCTCATTGCCCCGCGGACCGCAAAAAACCTCGGCATCTACGATCTCATCCTCAGTCCCGAACCGGTCACCAAGGTGTTGGGCGTTGAAGGCACCTATGGCAAGTCCTATCCGGATGGCGAAGGCGGCCACCACAGGTCGCCCATCATCCGCGTCGCGGTCAATGGCGCCACGCTGGATATCCCGGTCCTCGTTTCCTTCGGCCAGGCGGAAAACACCCTGGTTATTCCGTTAGGCTATGGCCATGGCTTTGATGATGATGATGAACTCAAGCGCGACACCGCCAATGCCGCGCACGTCGGCCGCGTCGGCGTGAACCGTGGCTTCAACGCCTATCCGCTGCGTTGCTCCAATGCCGCGTATTTCGCCACCGGCGCCACTGCCAGCAAAACCCGGGGCGTCTATTCGATCGCCGTCACCCAGGAGCACAGCGCGATGTATGGCCGCGCCCTCGCCCGCGAAATCTCCACCCTCACGGATCCTGAAAAGGGCACGTTTGACGAGCAAATCGCCAATGTCAAAAAGCATGCCGACGACGCCCACGCGCTGCCGAACATTTCACTCTATCAACAAAAGGGCTCGGCCACCTGGCATCCCACCAAGGACGGCAAGGCCCCGGATTTCCTCACCGACCAGCTCCACCAGTGGGGCATGGCCATTGACCTGTCGTCCTGCATGGGCTGCAACGCCTGCCTTGTCGCCTGCCAGGCCGAAAACAACATCCCCATTGTCGGCAAACAACAGGTCGCCAAAGGCCGCGAAATGCATTGGATCCGCATGGATCGATACTATGCCACCCAGAAGGATAACGACTTCGATGCGGACAATCCCGAGTTGGTCCCGCAGCCGGTCGCCTGCCTCCAATGCGAGCTCGCCCCGTGCGAGTCGGTGTGCCCGGTCAATGCCACCGTGCACACCGAAGACGGCCTCAATGCAATGGCCTACAACCGCTGTGTCGGCACCCGCTATTGCGCCAACAACTGTCCTTACAAAGTCCGGCGCTTCAATTTCTTCGATTACAACAAGCGCAACCCGCTCATTGCCAACAACCTCTACAAGGGTCCGTTCGGTGAGAAACAGGTCGGCGAGGCCCCCCATCTCCAGCGCAACCCCAATGTCACGGTGCGGATGCGCGGCGTGATGGAAAAATGCACCTATTGTGTGCAGCGGCTCAAGGATGCGGTGATCCGCCAGAAGCGCGGCCAGAAACAGGAGGCCCTCGCCGCCGACAAGCCGTCCACCGATATGACCGTCACCACCGCAATGCTCCGCATCCCGGTCGATTCCGTTAGAACCGCCTGTCAGGACGCCTGCCCGGCCGCTGCCATCACCTTCGGAAATTTGTTAGACAAGGAAGAGTCCGCGCTCGGCCGCGCGAAGCTCCTTGAGCGCGGCTACGATCTGCTCCACTCCATTGGCACCCGTCCGCGCACCAGTTATCTGGCGCGGGTGAAGAACCCGAATCCTGCGATGCCGGATGCGTCATTCATCGGCAAAGCCACCATTGACATGGCTTGATGCATCAGCGTCCCCCTCACTCCAGCAATTCAACCCCACATGGCATCCACCACCCAGCCCGCCCCGGAGGCCCCCCACACGGGACCAAAGCTTCCGGTGCTTGAGCGCGAATCGCTCGTTCTCAACGAACGATCCTATCATTGGATCACCGAGCGCGTGTGCGGAGTCATAGAAAACCCGCAACCGCCCTTGTGGTGGTGGTTGTTCATTCCCTGCGCCTTGATTGCGGTCATCGGCGTGGGCGGCGGCTTGTTCTATCTCGTCTCCACCGGCGTCGGCGTCTGGGGTAACACCAACCGCGTGATGTGGGGTTGGCCCATCGTCAACTTCGTGTTCTGGATCGGCATCGGCCACGCCGGCACCCTCATCTCCGCAATCCTTTATCTAACAAGGCAGAACTGGCGCACGTCGATCAACCGCGCCGCGGAAGCCATGACAATTTTCGCGGTGATGTGCGCGGGTTTGTTTCCAGCGTTCCACATTGGGCGGGTGTGGATGGCATGGTTCCTGGCGCCAGTGCCCAATGCCAACGGGATCTGGCAGAATTTCAAGTCGCCGCTGTTATGGGATGTGTTCGCGGTATCAACCTATTTCACGGTTTCGCTCATCTTCTGGTTTCTAGGGATGGTGCCGGACCTCGGGACAATCCGCGACCGGTGTCAGCCCGGGCTCCGCAAAATCATCTACGGCGTCCTCGCGCTCGGTTGGCGCGGCGGCAACCGCCAGTGGAGCCATTATGAAATGGCCTATCTGTTATTGGCGGGGTTGGCCACGCCGCTGGTGATTTCGGTGCACTCGGTGGTGTCCTTTGACTTCGCCACGTCGGTGGTTCCCGGTTGGCACACCACGATTTTTCCACCCTACTTTGTCGCCGGGGCCATCTTTGGCGGTTTCGCGATGGTACTCACCATCATGGTTCCCGCGAGGTTCGTATATGGCCTGCAGGACTTGATCACCATCAAGCACATTGACAACATGGCCAAGATCATCCTGCTCACCGGCACGATCGTCGGCTACGCCTATCTGATGGAGTTGTCGGTCGCATTTTATTCGGGTTCCGCCTATGAGATGGACGCGTTCAAGTTTCGCATAGCTGGCCCATACTGGTGGGCGTATGTGGCGATGCTGGTCTGCAATGTCATCGCGCCGCAGGTGTTCTGGTGGCGGGCGTGCCGCGAGAACCTATGGGTGGTCATGATCGTGGCAATGTTTGTCAACGTGGGCATGTGGCTTGAACGCTTCGTCATCATCGTCACCACACTGGCCCGCAGTTGGCTGCCGGGGGATTGGAAAACCTATTCACCCACGCATGTTGACGTGATGCTGTTTCTAGGGACCCTCGGATTATTCTTCTCGCTGTTTCTGTTGTTCCTGCGCTTCTTGCCGTGCATCAACATCGTCGAGGTGAAGTGGGCGAAGCGCGAGTCCGATCCGCACCACACCGCCCGCCTCGAGTATCCCGACCCCGGCGTCGTCACGGAGCCCGCCTATCAACGCGAACTCGCCCAAATCTCAAATCTGAAATCTCAAATCACCACTCTGCCGTGAGTACTCCCCGCCAACGCGTATACGGCTATCTCGCCGAGTTCCATAGCGCCGCCGCCCTCTATCAAGCCGCGGAAAAAGTCCGCGCCGCCGGCTTCCAACGGTGGGACTGCTATTCGCCCTATCCGATCCACGGTCTCGATGCGGCGATGGGCATCAAGCGTTCGGTCCTGCCATGGCTGGTGTTTTTCGGCGGCCTGACCGGCACGGTCACCGCCTTCACTCTTGCCTACACCACGCAGGTGGTGATATTCCCGACCGTGGTGCAGGGCAAACCGGCTAACATCTTTACCCTTCCGGCGTTTTTTCCGGTCATGTTCGAGTTGACGATTCTCTTTGCGAGCTGCACGGCGTTTTTCGGGTTGCTCTCGCTCATCCAATTGCCTCGGCTCAATCATCCGTTGTTTGCCAGCAAACAGATCCACCGCGGCACCGACGATGGATTCTTCATCGCCATCGAGGCCCGCGACGGCAACTTCAGCAGCACCGCCACCCGCGCCCTGTTGGTGGACATCGGCGGCTCTAACATTGAACTCGTCACCGAAGAGGATGGATGCTGAAAAGGCAAAAATTCGATATTCAAAATCCCCCCTTCCTCATGCGTTACTTCTTCCTGGCCTATGTGATCATCGCGCTGCTTGTGGTGGGCATCTTCGGGTGGCGCGGTCAGAAGTTTGCCAAGCCACCGCTCTGGGTATTCCAGGACATGGATGTGCAGGACGTGTTGCGCGCGCAGCAACCGGACGCGTTTTTCGCCAATGGCCAGGGGGCACGCCTGCCGGTGGCGCAAACCCAGCCACGCGGCTTCAATGAGGACGGTTCGCGCGAATTCGGCGGCATCCCCGAATATGAATTCGGTGGCGGCAGCGGCTATTACTTCACCGGTCAAATCGGTGACTATTTTGGCACTGGCATGCCGGAGGAACTCAAGCTCACCGCTGACCACGCGATAGCTCTCATCAAGCGCGGGCAGGAGGTTTTCACCATCACCTGCGCGCTCTGCCACGGCTCCGCGGGTGATGGCCAGGGTATAACCTCAGCCTATGGCGTCCCCGTGGCCGCCAACCCCAATGCCAAACTCAACGCCATCCCGCAGACGATCTATCCGGATGGGCGCATCTTCAACACCATCACCCAGGGCAAGGGGATGATGGGTGCCTATGGCCCCAACATCCCAATCCGTGACCGCTGGGCGGTCGTCGCCTATGTCCGCACCCTTCAAGCCGCCAAGGCCGGCCGGTCTAAGGATCCCTAACTGTTTCAACCCGCACCAGATGGCCCACCCCCACGTCACATCCGCCGACATCGCCTGCCATGGCGATCATCTTGATGCCGCCATGGTCTCGAAGGTGAAGTCCGTCGCCCTTGGCATCGCCGGCATTGGCACACTCATCAGCGTGTATGGGTTGTTTTTCGCGCCGCCGAGGCTCAGCGGGCCATATGCCTACTCCTGGTTGTTTGCGTTCTATTTCTATCTCTCGCTGTCGATTGGCGGTTGTTTTTGGACGTTGTTGCACAATGTCACCAACTCCGGGTGGGGGACTTCCGTGCGGCGCACCTTCGAGAACCTCGGCTCCACCTATCCGTGGATGTTTCTCTTCGGGCTGCCCCTGCTCTGCCCGCAGGTCCAGCAATACCTCTACGAGTGGATGAACATCCACCGTGAGGCCCAGGGCAACGTGAAGGATTATCTCAACCACCAGGCCTGCCTGCTCAATCACAAGTATTGGTTCATGAACATCCCGTTCTGGTATGCGCGGGTCATCTTGTGTGGAGTGGGCCTCAGCGTGGTGATCCATGGCCTGCGCAAGCTCTCCACCGACCAAGACACCGATCCCAACCCCGGCACCACCCGCCTGCTCAAGGCGCGGTTCCACTCCAGCTACACGCTCATCATCTTCACCCTGACCCTTACTTTCACCGGGTTTGATTTCTTGATGGGGCTGGACTACAGGTGGTTTTCCACCATGTGGGGCGTCTATCTGTTTGCTGGGTCGGCGCTCAACTCGATGGCGGTCAGCATCCTCGTGTGCGCTTGGCTCAAGCGGCAGGGCCACCTCCGCCACGTGACCGGGCCGGAGCATTTCCACCTCATGGGCAAACTGTTGCTGGCGTTCACGATTTTCTGGGCCTATGTGAGTTTCTCGCAGTTTTTCCTGATTTGGTATTCCAACCAAACCGAGGAGACCTCATACTTCCTCATCCGCAACACCGGCGATTGGAACACCGCCATGATCGCACTCGTCTTCGGCCATTTCGTGATTCCCCTCATGGTGCTGCTTCAAGCGGGGTTGAAGAGAAACACCAAGGCGCTCTCCGTCGTCGCCGTCTACACCCTGTGCATGCACGCCCTCGACCTCTATCTCATCACCATCCCCGAGCGCGGCATCTCGCTGGGTGGCGAACACATGAGCAAGGGTGCCGCCTTTGAGGGACTCGGCCCGATCCAGGTCTCCATTCCCGGTGCCTACTGGGGGGATATCCTCGCCTTCGTCACCCTTGGTGCCGCCTTTGTCTTTTTCCTGCTCCGCTCCCTCGGCCAACATTCGCTTTATCCAAACCGCGACCCCCGCATCCTCGAATCCGCCAATGTGTCGAACTGAGAGAAGAAAGACAGAAGACAGAAGACAGAAGACAGAAGACAGAAGACAGAAGACAGAAGACAG
>JBAXPF010000104.1:0-12283 GCA_037132955.1 Verrucomicrobiota bacterium
CCTTGAGGCTGAGGGTTTGGGCGTTGGCCACGGCGAGCATGGCGGCGGCGGTGATAAGTGTGATGATGTTTTTCATAAATAATGTGTTTGGTAAGTTAGGGTTGGAGGCGCGGGCACAAACCCGCCCCCCGGGATTTGAGTTAGAACGCGAAGCGCAGGCCGCTCAGGAAGGTGTAACCATTGTAGTCGCCGCCCCCCAGATGGGAATACTCAATGCCGTTCATGAGCTTGAGCTTGTGGCCGTAGAGGTAATAATTGAGCCCCGCGTAGACGGAGGTGTAGGTATTGCCTTTCTTGTCCTTGGAGGGGGCCGATGATTCATAGCGGCTCGGCAGGCTCACACCGTTCGGATCGGTGCTGGCGGCATATTGGAAGCGGCCGACGAGTTGCAGGCCATCCGCAATGAAGTATGACGGAATGAGGTTGATGCCATACACATTGGACTGGTTGATGGTAACCGTCTTGCCGGCCTGGTCGGCGTGGCCATGATAGCCAACGCCGTAGAGAATATCGGTGGTCAAGCCGAAGCGGCCTTGGATGAGGTCGTTGGTCAGGGCGATGCAATCACTGAATGCCGGAGTGGTGGGCGCGGAGTAGTTGGGATCAATGTTCGAGGACTTGAAGCCGGGTGCCGTGTCGTGCATGTAGCGCAACGAGGCGACCGCCCAGTCAAGGCCGGCCTGGGACGCGTAATCATAACCGATCTTGCCGGTAAGGATGGCCCCGCCGTCGAAATTGGAGAATTCGCGGACCTGGTCGTTGCCGTAGGCGCCGAGTTCGTAGAGCCAATGTTCCTGGATGCCTTTGCCATTGACCCACGCACCGGTCAGATTGCCGGGATGCATGGCATTGGTGAGCATGCTGCGCTCAAAGGTTAGAATTTCGACAGATGAGATTTCCTGCTCGCGCGAAAACTTGATTTCGCGTTTGCCGATCGAGGCGTTGAACGCGTCGCTAGGGGCATAGGTGACGTAGAGATCGTAAATGTCCTTGTAGAGGGTGTGGCCGCCATGCAGACCGTCCAGCCCATCCGTATCAACGTCGATCTGACCCTCGACTTTCCAGTTTTGGAACCATTTGCTCTTGAATCCGAAGTAGGCGCGACGCGCCTCGAGATGGTCGCCCCACACGGCTTCCTGATGGCCGCTGTTTTTGTAATCCTCGATGTCGAAGTGACCGTTGTCGCTGTGACCATCCGCATATTGGACTTGGAAGCGGCCTTGCAGGGCGAATTCCTGGAGGATCGGGTTGGACTCGTCCTTGTAGAGGCTGAACAAGGACCAGAGTTTGTCGTAGGTGGTGTCACCGATGTAGGTGTTGCCGGTGAGCAGGCCGGTGGCCTGAGCGGGGGCCTGAGCGTGTGCCGCAATGGCGGTACTGCCGAACAGGGCGAGGAGTGCGAGTTGCTTGCGCATGTGTGTTTTGTGTTTTGTGTTTTGTTGAAACGCGCCGCCGGTCAGCGGGCACCCCGAAGCAATGGCGGATTCGAGGGGCTGCGCAAAACCCCATCATGTGACAATTTCGTCACATTGCAAATTGTCACATGGCGGCGAGCGGGTGGCGTGCCAGGATTTTTCAACCCCGCCATGTGACGGAATTGACACCCAATCGCGGTCGCGACTGGCCGGAGGCAGGTGTAGGCAGGGGGTGGAGGCCATGGGGCGTCCACCCATAAATTATGAGAATTGAAATTGTGACAGACACGTTTTCCCCGGAGGTGAACGGGGTGGCCATGACCATGGGACGGTTGAGCGCCGGCCTGCGCCAGCGCGGCCACCAGGTCCATGTGATCCATACAGGAGCCTCCGCAGCGGCATTTGAAACGCCCGCTAACAGCCCGCCGCCACCCGATTCGGAGGGGGTGCAGGTGAAGCAACCGAAGCAGTTTGGTCTCAAAGGGCGCTGGCAAAAGAACCGACCGGACGCGATCTACGTGGCCACCGAGAGTCCGCTCGGGATCGCGGCACTCAAGGCAGCCCATGCGCTGGGCCTTGCCGTGGCCACCGGCTTTCACACGAGTTTCCGGCAGCGCGCGGATTGCACGCTCACGCCCTCACGGGACATGGTGGAGCGACTCGCGGCTGAAGGGGTGGACAATGTCCACCTGCTAGGGTGCGGGGTGGACACGCAAATTTTCACGCCCCAACGGCGCTGCGAAACACTGCGTGCCGAATGGGGGACTCAGGCCGACAGCCCGGTGGCTCTGATGGTGGGCCGAGTGGCCCCGGAGAAAAACTTCGACCTGGCGATACACACGTTTGAGCAAATGCGCCAGGCCCATCCGGACGTCCAATGCGTGGTGGTCGGTGACGGCCCGTTGCGCGGCAAACTCAGCGGGCAATACCCGTGGGTCCGCTTTGTCGGGCTGAAAACCGGCAAGGACCTCGCCAGGCACTATGCCTCCGCCGATATCCTGGTGTTTCCCAGCGAGACCGACACCTTCGGCAATGTTCTGTTAGAAGGACTGGCGAGCGGCTTGGTGACGGTGTGCTTTGATTTTGCGGCGGCCGCATTGCATGTGCGTTCGGGCGAGAACGGCTTCAAGGCGGCCAAGGGGGACCGCGCGGAATTCATCTGGCTCGCCTTGAAGGCACTCACTTTGCAGGCCGACCACCCGATGCGCCGGGCCGCCCGCCAAACCACGCTGACCCTCGGCTGGGACACCGTGATCGTGGACTTCGAGCAACACCTCGCAAGCATCGCGGAAAGCGCAAGGATCGAGCCCAAACTCCCGCGGGAAAGCGGCGAGCGGACCAAGTTTTCCTGCCGGACGGTTTTTCTATCCGACATTCATCTGGGCACGACCGATAGCAAGGCCGACGAGGTGGTCGAATTCCTCAAGCACCTCCGCTGCCGCAAGCTCGTGCTCAATGGCGACATCATTGACGGCTGGGCGCTGCAGCGCGGCGGGCGCTGGCGCGACAGCCACAGTCACGTGATCCGCAAGATCCTCAAGATGACGGAGCACGACGGCACCGAGGTGATCTATCTGCGCGGCAACCACGATGACATTCTGGAGCGCCTGCTGCCGCTGGCCTTCGGGCGGGTGCGGTTCTTGAAGGAACACATTCACGAGGGATTGAACGGCATCCGTTATCTGGTGGTGCACGGCGATGGATTTGACAGTGTCTCCACCAATCACCGCTGGCTGGCCTCGCTCGGATCGGTGGGGTATGATTTCCTGCTCCAAATCAACCGGGCTTACAACCTGTGGCGGGCCTGGCGCGGCAAGGAATATTTTTCTCTCAGCAAACGCATCAAGGCCAAGGTCAAGTCGGCGGTCTGTTTCGTGGACCGTTACGAGGAATTGCTGCAGGGATTGGCCCGCCATCGGGATTGTACGGGCATCATTTGCGGGCACATCCACACGCCCGAGGACAAGCAGGTGGGGGCCATTCACTACCTGAATTCGGGCGACTGGGTGGAAAGTCTAACAGCTATCATCGAGCATCACGACGGGCAGATGGAGTTGGTGCATTATGCGCCGTTTCTCGCCAGACTCCGAGAGGCGGAGCTGCCCGCGGAGTTGGCACGTTAGCAGGAGGACAGGCATCCCGCCTGTCAGGGAAGACAGGCGTCCCGCCTGGCAGGGAAGACGGGCTTCCAGCCTGTCAGGGAAGACAGGCGTCCCGCCTGTCAGGGAAGACGGGCTTCCAGCCTGTCGTTTCATCGGCGGACAGGCGGGACGCCTGTCTTCCTATCAAGAATGAACGGGGCCGCCGGTTTGCACCGGCGACCCCGCATTTCCCGGAGAAAACACAACCCCGGGGAAAGTCATTTCTTCCGCATGTGGAAATGGCAAAAAGCTTCCCAGCCTGCCACGCCCATATAGCGGGCCATCATCCGCGGGTCAGCCGCGAGCATATCCACCACCACCAGTCCATCCAATGCATCGGTGAAGAGCGGATCCACGTTGAATTTGAGCAGCACGGCATTCAGGTTCACATATTGGCGCAACAACACGGGCACGCCTTTGCCGTTTTGCTCCATGCCGGCCACCAACGCCGAGACCTCCTCGATGGACTTCAGGCCCGCCGCGATTTCGGCATGTTGGCGTTGCAGGCGATAGGCCGGGCGGAACGGGTTGCGGGGTTTGACCAAATCCGCCATGGCGGGTTCGCCATGATGCTGGCGCAGGAATTCCACCATCAACGAGCGGGACGCCAGGGAATAGTCACTGCTGATGCTAACCGGGCCAAACAACATGCGGTAACGCGGGTGGCGCGCCACGAAATGCCCGATGCCTTTCCACAGCAGAAAGAGCGAATGCGGCTTGCGCTGGTAGGCTGGTATGACAAAGGAGCGGCCGAGTTCCATGCAGGGACCCAGGCGGCGCAAAAACTCCGGGTGAAAGCGAAACAACGTGTGAGTGTAAAACCCGCCCCGTCCGCTCCGGGCGTGCAGTTCGTCACTCAGACCTATCCGATAGGCACCGGCGATTTCCCGGGTGCGGCGATTCCAAAGAAACAGGTGCCGGTAGTGGGCGTCGAAACCATCCAGGTCGCAGGCACGCCAGGTTCCCTCCCCTGCCCCGCGAAACGTCAATTCACGCAAGCGTCCGATTTCTAGCAGCGTGTGAGGAATCGCGTCGGCCGTGGCAATGCGCACCTCCAGATCTCCATGGGCTGCCAGCAGGCTGTCCCCCGGCAAGGCGAGGATTTCAGCGGCCATCAGCGCGGGGTCAACCGCTGCGGCCAAGGGTTCAGCGAGCGGGCTGGGTTTGCGCCATGACCTTGGCAGCCATCCAACCATCCCGCGCGGACGGGGCGAGGTGGTCGGATTTCCACCTAACAGATCGACCCGCGTCCGCAGGGCGTCCACCACGCCCTGGTCATCCATGCCCTGCGTCAACTCTGCGGCAGGCAATGGCTTGCCAATCCGCACTTCGATGCTCTTGCCCTGGCAACGCAGGAACTCACGCGGCAAAAGCGCGGTGCGCAGCAACGGATGCATCAAACCCGCCGCCTGAAAAACCAGGCTGTTGTTGCCGGTGAAGCAAACCGGCACCACGGTGGCCCCCGTCTTGCGCACCAGTGCCGCGACGTGCCGCGACCAGGGTTTATCTAACACAATCCCATGCTGCGGTGAGAAGGCGGACACTTCCCCGGCGGGAAAGATGCCCAGACAGCCGCCGTCGCGCAGATGCGCCAGTGCTTCCTTGAGCGGCGCGATGTTGTGCCGCTGGGAGGCGGCCCCAAACCCGAAGGGATCGACGCCGATGAGCCATGGCCGCACCGCCTCCAGCCGCCCTATCAGATGGTTGGCCAGCATCTTCATGTCCTTGCGGCGTGCCGCCAGCAGGTGCGCCAGCACCAGCGCGTCCGCCCCGCCGAAGGGATGGTTGGCCACCACAATGACCGGACCCACCTCTGGAATGGCTTCCACGGAGCCATGGTCAATGCGGTAACTCATTTCCAACAAATCCAGCGCCCGCTGAAATACGGTCGACGAATCCTCCTGCGGTTTCAGGTGAACAAAGAATCGATTCATGCCCGTGAGTCCCAGCAAATCCTCGGCGGGCTTTTTGAGGATGTGGCCGGCACCCTTGCGAAAAAGGGGCATGGCGTCCGCTAGATCGAGAATCCGGTAGGCGTGGGCGGGCTGGTTCATGCGCTTAGGTAAGAAAACGCAATCAACGCGTTTCACCCCGCCATGCAAAGCGGCATCATGTGACAAAATCGTGACACGATGCCGCCTGCCAACGGGCCGATCCGCGCTTCTAATCAGCCGATGCCGACACTCGCACGCTCAAGCATCTCGCTGGCGCACCGCGCCCAGGACGCCATCTTCAACCGGGTGCATGGCGGCAACCTTGTCTATAACACTTGTTGGGAAGATCCGCGCCTTGACCGCCAGATGCTCAGCCTCCAGCCTGACAGCCGTGTGGTCATGATCACCAGTGCCGGCTGCAACGCCTTGGACTATCTGCTGGATGATCCGGCGGAGATCCACGCGGTGGACATGAACCCCCGCCAAAACGCCCTGCTCCAACTCAAAATAGCCATGATTGAGCGGGGGGCTTTCGGCGACCTGTTCAAGCTCTTCGGGCATGGCGCGCATCCGGAGTTCGAGTCCTTACTGGCCGAAATCCAAGGCCACTTGCTGCCGTTTGCCCGGCACTACTGGCAGTCGAAGAGCCACTACTTCCGCAGCACACCCCTGAATCCATCGTTCTATTACCACGGCACGGCCGGTCAAATGGCGTGGCTCGCCCTGCAGGTGTTCAAGCGTGGCAGCGGCAGGTTCCGCACCTATCTGGCAGCACTGCAGCATGTCACCAGTCTCGAGGAGCAGCGCGAACTCTATGCGTATGTCCGCCCAGCCATGTGGAACGCGGTGGTGGCTTGGCTGCTGCGCCAACCCATGGCAATGACCATGCTGGGCGTGCCCAGATCACAGGTTTGCCTCATCGAATCGCAGTTCGATGGCGGACTCACCGGTTTCCTGCAATCCAAGCTCGAGCACGTGTTAACCGAAGTCCCCTATCAGGACAACTACTTCTGGCGCGCCTACATGACTGGCGCTTACACCCGCGAGTGTTGCCCTAACTACCTGCTAGAACAGCATCAGGCGAAATTGCAGCAATCCGTTAGCCGCGTCACCACGCACAGCACCACCATCGCCAGCTTTCTCCACGAGCACCCCGGCAGCTATTCCCACTATGTGCTGCTGGATCATCAGGACTGGCTGGCGGCGCATCACCCACAGAAACTCGAGCAGGAGTGGCGCTTGCTTCTGGAAAACAGCCGGCCCGGAACCTGCATCCTGATGCGCTCGGCCAGCCCGGTGATCGACTTCATTCCTGGCTTTGCCAGGGCGCGGCTGCAACTCAATACGCGCCTGACAGAGCGCCTGCATCCGCAGGATCGGGTAGGGACCTACGGCAGCACACTCCTCGCACACGTCATCCCATGAATATGCCCAACCGGAACCAGGATTCCCTGGCCACCTACTACCGCTGGCACGCCGGGATTTATGATCTCACCCGCTGGGCGTTCCTCTTTGGCAGAAGACCGCTCATTCACAAGGCTGCCTACCGGTTGGTTAGTCCGGCACGCATCCTCGAGATCGGTTGCGGCACGGGGAACAATCTTGTGGAATTGGCCAAGCGGTTTCCCGAGGCGCAGATCACCGGGCTCGACCTGTCACAGGACATGCTCGAGCGCGCCCGGGTCAAAGTGCAGCATTACGGTTCCCGCATGGTGCTGCTGCATCGATTCTATGACGCGCCTGTTGCCGACGGCAGCAAGTTCGATCTCATTGTCCTCAGTTACGCGCTGTCCATGATCAACCCCGGATATGACGCGGTGCTGCAAATTTGCAAATCCGACTTGAGTGCCACGGGCCTCGTGGCGGTCGTCGATTTCCACCAATCACGCTGGGACTGGTTCCGGCGTTGGATGGGCGTGAACCATGTGCGGATGGAGGGTCAGGTGTTGGATGAACTCCGCAAGCATTTCCAACCTTGCGTTTGCGAGGTGCATCGCGGCTACGGGGGCCTGTGGCGCTACATGTTGTTCATCGGCAAGCACTGACAGTCCTTGGTTTAGATGACACATGAATAATCTGACAGATGCGGGCAAAAAAAGAACCACTGATTACACTGCCAACACCTATTGCATGACATTGATGTCACGGTTATCTGGATCTGATATATATATCCGCAATGTGACAGTATTGTTTGAATACAACGCTTTCAATGTTGGTGCGGGCATGTCATGTGCCCAGACACATGACAAATCTGGATATCGGAGTCGTTCCTACCAATCATAGTGTGGACGGCGGAGCATGGACGCGGGATACTGGCTGAGTCCCGGCTGATGGTTCCGGTTCACACTGTGGTGCCGGAGTGGACTTCGCCGCGTGTACTTCCGGCGCACTCCGGATCGCTTTGTCTGCCGCGGCATTCCACCACCTCGCGCAATCAATCCAGCCGTGTTATATCACCCGTCCGGCGGATTTCTGAAACCAAAAATGGTGACAAATTTGTCATTGAGCATTGTCCATGATCAACCCCGGATATGACGCGGTGCTGCAAATTTGCAAATCCGACTTGAGTGCCACGGGCCTCGTGGCGGTCGTCGATTTCCACCAATCACGCTGGGACTGGTTCCGGCGTTGGATCGGCGTGAACCATGTGCGGATGGAGGGCCAGGTGTTGGATGAACTCCGCAGGCATTTCCAACCCTGCGTTTGCGAGGTGCATCGCGGCTACGGGGGCCGTTGGCGCTACAAGTTGTCATCGGCAAGTAAGATGCGCGGAATCTCCCGTCGCACTATATACAAAACGGGGCCGCCGGTCAGAATCGGCGACCCCGCTGCTCCCGGAGAAAACCCGAAACTCCGGAAATTGTTATGGCACGGTGCGGGATGATCTCAGTTCCGAATCACATGCAGCCGGACAAAACGGTGGCCGCTCTTTCCCACTGGCAACGTCGCCTGAACCTCCTGCACCAGGCCGTCGTCCGCAATGACCGTCTGCTGGACATCTTCCCCGGTCCACGAGTCCGGCGCCAGAGTGTCACTCTTCTCAATCTGGAACGTGAGCTCAGCGAGAGCCGCCTTGCTCCGGGAATAGGTCACTGTGATCGTGTCCGCATTCCGGGCGACTTGCAGCGGTGGCTTGGCGTCGGGGCCTTTGGGATCGCGGTTGAGGGCAAACTCTATTATGTTAGGGACGCCATCGTTGTCGGGATCCTGCAGGTCGGCCGCTTCTCCCGAGTTGTCAGTGACGCCAAAATGGGCCTTGCGCCAATCTTGCAACGCGCTGATGTAATGCACCGTGGGTGTCGCCAGGTCAGCCGGGCTCAATTGCATGCTGCCGGCGCTGTCGGTGGCACAACTGTAGAATTGATAGTATCCGGAACTGCAGGGATAGTTGAAACGGGTCGGCCACGGCGCCTGGGCCACCTTGGCATAAGACGACCAGCTTCCCCACTTGATGTTGTCGGCCGAATAGCGGTAGAAGAACTCAACCTGAGAGACGGTCTCGGTGGCAGGAATGGTCATGTTCATTTCCAAGGCCGGAGCGACGCTGGCACTGTATTCCTTGGCGTCGAAGTTATAGCTATAGGTCGCGGTCGATCCTTCTGTGACCGGCTTGACGCACAGCGAGACGAGCTTGTTGCCGCTCAACTTGGCATTCACGTAGGCTGCTGTCACATCCCATGCGCACCATGTGTTGAGTGACGAGCTGTTCAGTGTCAGTGTGCTCAAGGCACTGTCGAGGGCAGGCTGGGTGTTCCACGTGATGCCGGTCTCAGTCCACGAGGCACTGGTGCCGCCGCGTAATTCGGTGAGCAGGTCACCCGCAGGACTCGGCGTGCTCCAACACCACAGCTTCAGGGTGGCGCCGGCAACCGGATACGCCGGAGCCGCGCTCAGATCAAACTTCACCCAGGCGCGCTCGTTGCCATAACTTCCGCCGGCCGCGCTCTGCACATACATGCTGGTCTTGGTTCCGCTGTTGGCCGTGGCATTCCCGCTAGCCACCTGGGAGTCAGCCACCGGCGCAAATTGCATTTTGAACAAGCCTGTCGGGTTGCCGATGGCCGCAGTCGCACTCAGCATGAGACTGCCGGATGTCTGAATTCCGCCCGGAACGGCATCGACGCTGGAAACCGGCGGGTAGCTGCTAGTTCCAACATCCATGGCGGCCACCACATAGTCGCAGCGGAACTTCATGGCAAAACTTTCCATGCTCGGCACGCCGGAAACCCGCACCAGAGCGCCGACATTGCCGGGCACGAGTTTGGCCGCGTATCCGGTGTTGTCGGAGAGGGCGATGACGGTTCCGTTCTGGTCGCAAACGGCATTGGCTCCGGCCTTCCGGGCCAGGAAGCTCGTGTAATGGTTCTTGTGGGCATCGTTCCACAGTGCGTTAATGGATGCCATCTGCTGGGGTTGGGCCAGCGTCGTGTTGTCATGGCTGATGATATTGAACTCCACCCCATCGGCGTAGATGCCTTCCTGATCGACAAACTCAGGGTTGCCGCCGTAATAGCTGCCCTTGCCCCATACCATAATGCGGTCACCTGGCTTGAGCGCGCCCTGATGGAATCCGAGGAAGCTGCGGTAGAGTTCCGCCTCACACAGGCGGTTGGACGGATTGATGGATCCGTCGGCATTGACCAGATCGGCGGGCACCTGGCGACTGCCACGGCGGGCGAGCGTCTCAGGCGTGGCTTTTAGCAGGCGGATGAACACATCCTCGTAAACCGATTTTGTGTCGTGGTCGTTGACCATGGTCACCACCGCCTCATAGCCCCCGGAGAATTCCGTGTTGAGGTGATAGCGATCACCGCCGACGTGGTATGCATTGTCAGAAGTGAACTGCCGCATGAAGTCCACGATGCCGTCGCGGCAGAGAGTGCTGTCATATTGGGGGGCTTTGTCCGACCACGACCAGCCCGTGGGCGGATGGGCATACATGTAGTTATTGATGCAGACCTTGTAGGTCTGGGTCACGTTGATGGGATTGCCATTGATCTTCACCAACGTCGGAATGCCATCGTTGGCGGTGACTTCCATGGCCCGCGAGAAACCCGCGTCGCAATTGGTCTTTTGCAGGAAACTGATGATTTCCTGACCGGTCATGTTGATGAGGGCAAAGGTGTCGTCATTCCATGGGAAGGTTTCATAGATTTGCAAGTAGGTCACGGGTCCCGCAGGGATATCGGCGCGCACGCCGCCGCCCGTCTCGATCGCGAGGTCGCACGCACCGAACAGGCCCGCCGCCTTCCATTGCATGGCGTCGCAGATCCACTGGCCGGCGGTGTTATTGCCGTTCCAGGGATATTCGTCTGCCGACCACCATTTCATCTTGTTATCCAACAACAGGTCATCCGCGGTATAGCCGATAATCTCGTCGATCTTCACGGTGTGCGTGGAATCATACTCGGTTTTGAGGTTTTGCACGAAAGCCGCGACGTCCGCGTCCGGCTTGATGTCCGCGTCGCGGATGACGTGCTGGGTGGCGGAGATGTATCTACCGGCGGCAGTCACCTGCAGCTCGCCGATATACTTCATATAGCTTGCCGACTCAGTGAAAATCGTGTTGTAATTGAGCATCTCGGGCTGCCACACCGTATCGGTCCAAGTGTGCCAGTGGCCGGTCACCGCGATCTCGGGCAATTTGACACTGCCGTCGTCCACCAACAGGGCGGACATCACGCTGCCGTCGCGGGACGTGTCCGTGGCGATGCTGGTGTGGCCGATGTGGGCGGCGAGAACCACGATATCACAACCCTCCTCGTCCCTGAGTTTCTTCACATAATCAGCGATGTGGATCTTCGCACTGTTGGTGCTGTTCCAATCGCAATCCACCACTTCGAGCGTGGCCGCCAGCGACGCTCCGACCTCCGCCGCTTGCGTTGTATATCCGAGGATGCCCACCTTGGTGCCGTTGACCGTGACGATCGTGTAGGGATTGAAGTGCGGTTGGTGGGTGCTGATGTCCCTGACATTCATCGAGATGACGGGTACTCTCTCATCCGGATGGGTTGGGTTGTTGAGCGCGTCCAGATTCGCGATGTAGTTCACGTCGCGCACGTCATGATTGCCGACCACCGTGGCATCCATGCCTCGTCCGCGCTGGGCCTTGAGTTTGGCGGACAGCAACGCGTAAAACCGGGTCATGGAACCATTGCCATTCATGTCACCAATCGGGTTGCCTTCGGAAATGTCTCCCGCGTCAATCACCAGCGAGGCGGGATTTGAACTCGTTAGGGACAGCATTTTGCCGGCGACGAAGGCCGCGCCGCCGACGTCCTCGAACACCGGGGCGGGTGGTGGTGTGACTGAGCCGGTGTGCGCCGGGATGATCCACTTGTGCGGGGTGAGCCGGGCGTGGGTGTCATTCAGATGGAAAATGGTGACAGGTCCGGAGACATTCAGGGTGATCAAGGCGGAACCTGTCCGGCGCTGTTCGTCTGTTAGGGTGACCGGAAGGCTCTTGGTACCACCCTCGCTTCCTGAGACGGATGCTAGAATGGTATAAACTCCGCTGCCCGCATCGGCGAGACTCGCGTTGGCGGGACCGCCAATACTCGTCAGATCCACCGTGACCGTGATGCCGGTGCTGGGCGGGTTGGCCCCCGGCGTGACGGTGACTGAAAGGGTTGCGGTGCCGCCCAAGGCCACTGTGGCCGGGTTGGCGCTCGCCACCGCAGTCGGGGGAGTCGGCGCGGAACTCACCGTAAGCAAGCCGGAGTCCGTGGAGGTCAAGGCCCCCGCAACGGCGTGGATGACCGCCGTGCCGTCAAGGCTGGCGGTGAACACCGCA
>JBAXPF010000105.1:0-12251 GCA_037132955.1 Verrucomicrobiota bacterium
ACATCCAGTATCCCCAGGTCAAGGGTTGTGATTTGGTTGAGATCAAATTCGGATCTGACCTGCTCAAGCCGGAACGCGTCGATGAAATCACGTCCCGCCGCCAGGATCTGCTCGACGCCAGCAAGGCCGGTGACCGCGCGAAATCCGACGAGGCCTCCAAACAACTGCGTGCCACCTGTGAGAACTCCCTGCCTCACGAAAAGCCGCTCACCTGGTTGGAGGAAAACGTCGAGGTGATGTTTGTTGCCATCGTCATCGCCCTCGGCCTGCGCGCCTATTACCTCCAACCGTTTCGCATCCCCACCGGCTCCATGATGCCCACCCTCAACGGCATCATCGGCCACAAGACCCCGGAAGCGTCATGGCCCGGCATCTGCACCCGCACCCAACAGTGGATCCTGCGCGGCCGCAGCTATGTCAAAATCGTCAATGACCGCGACCGCCAGGTCCGCTTCACCGAACGCGGTGCCGCTGTCGTTGATTACCAAATGCTGCATTTCTTCAGCCGCTCGCAACTCCAATTCGTCGATTCCAAGCCACTCACCTTGCCTGCACCCCGTGCCCAGATGATGGAAATCGGTCTGACCGAAGCCCTCCAAGGCGCGATGGCCAATGGCGGCATCCTCAAAAAAGGCACCGTGCTGTGCGAAGGCTACATCGACAGCGGCGACCTCGTGTTGGTGGACAAGTATTCCTATCACTTCCGCAAGCCCAGGCGCGGCGAGGTCTTCGTCTTCGATACCATCGAAATCCGCGGCATCCAACAAAACGCCGGCGATCAAGGGGCTGGCTCCCACTACATCAAACGCCTGGTCGGCGTCCCCGGCGATGTCCTTTCCATCCAATCCCCCAATCTCTACAACCATGGCAAAATCGTCCAGGAACCCGGCATCCAACGCGTGATCCAGGCCCAAGGGGCTTATGCCATGAATCCTAACGGTTATGGCTTGGCCGATTTTCGCGCCCACAATACCTATATCAGCCAACCCGGCGAAACGCTGGAACTCGCAGACCATGCCCGCCCGGGCCTGCGTGAATACGCCGCCATGGGCGACAACACCGGCAGTTCTTTCGACTCCCGTTACTGGGGCTCGGTCAAGGAATTCAACCTCGTGGGTCCGGCGCTCTTCTCGCTGTGGCCGTTCACTACCGGCCCGGATATCGCCATCGGTTTTGCGGATTTCTTCACCGGCCACTGGGGCTTGATCCACTGACGTCCGTGTCCGCCGCTTCCGAGATCACCCGGCGGGCGAAGTCTAATCTGGCCTTCGCCCTCAACATCCTGCCTAAGGAGCGGCGCGAGGATGCGGGCATCTTCTACGCCTTCTGCCGCACCATTGATGACCTGGCCGATGCTCCCGGCCTCCCGCTAGAACAACGCCAAGCCGCACTGGAATTATGGCAAAGCGGCTTGCTCAACGGGTTTGCCGCGCCCGATGCCTTGCAGCAACAACTGGTCGCGCTGCGCGACCGTCACCAAATCCCTAACAATCTCCTCGGCGCCATCATCGACGGCTGCCTCATGGACCTCCAGCCCCAGCGCTTCCAAACGTGGGATGACCTGTCACGCTACATCTGGAATGTCGCCTGCGCCGTGGGCTTGGTTTCCATCCGCTTGTTTGGTTGCACCGATCCGGCCTCCGCCCACTACGCCGTCACCCTCGGCCACGCCTTGCAACTGACCAACATCCTCCGCGACATCGGCGAGGATCTCGCCAATGGCGCGCGCATCTATCTGCCACTCGCCGACCTGGCCCGCTTCGATTACTCCGAAGAGGACCTGCTCGCCCGCGTGGACGATGCACGCTTCCGCGCCCTGATGGCTTATGAGGCCGACCGCGCGGACGCGCTTTTCGGCGAGGCCGCCGCCTGCCTGCCCGCCGCCGACCGCGCCGCCCTGTTGCCCGCCCGCATCATGGGGGAAATCTATCAAGTATTGTTGGAAAAGATGCGCAGCGGGGGCTTTGGCGTTCTCCACCAGCGTTACCACGTTTCCAAAGTCCGCAAGCTGGCGATTCTTTCCAAGCATCTGATGTCGGTTCGTGCTTGATTCCGCCCGCATTGCTGCTTGAGTGGCGGGCGTGAACCGATGGTATTTGCTGGTGCTGTTACTCGGGCTTGGCGCTTGCGCCAGGCAACCCCAACCCTTGGCGGTCAAGCAGTTCAAAATCCTGGACCACAAGATTGACCTCGACAGCGATCCGATGGTCCGCTGCGAACAACAACGCCGCTTGCACGGTGCCGTCAGCATTGCCGAGCGCAACGCCCGCCTCGGCGTCTATTACACCCTCCTGTGGAATGACCCCGCGGGTGCCGGTGCCGGCGACGTGGAGTTGCTCTTCGAATACCAGCAAGGCGCCACCGCCAGCCTCGTCAAACGCATGGTCAAGCGCTTCAATAGTAGCGAGTCATCCGGCAAGGTCGAATTCGCCATCATCGGCGATGACTATATCAAAAACGGCCGCGTCCTGGCATGGAAAACCACCCTCCGCCGCGGCAACCGCATCCTCGCCACCCGCCAATCCCACCTCTGGCAGTGACGGGGGGCCGGGCAGAATGCACGGTCCCCGTGGCGGCGGTTTGCAACCGCCATGCCTGCCCCCCAATGGACACCCTCCACATGGAGCAACCCGATGGATCTAACATACAATCAAATGATCAATAAACTCACCCGGCTAACGCTGCTCACAGGCCTGCTGGCGTGCCCGGCATGGGCCGCCGGCGAACTGCACGTGAGCCCGGCGGGCAACGACACCAATCCCGGCACGGCGCAGCAACCGCTGGCAACGTTCGCCGCAGCACAGAAGGCGGCACGCCAGCAGAAGGCGACAGTCGTGTTCCATGCCGGAACGTACTATCTGCCGGACACCGTGGTTTTCACAGCAGAGGATTCCGGCACCACCTATGCCGCCGCGCCGGGCGAAAAGGCAATCATCAGCGGCGGATTGAAGCTCACTCCAAAGTGGCAACCCCATCGCGATGGCATCATGAAAGCGGAAGTCCCCGCTGGCTTGAACATCGAACAGTTGTTCATCAACGGCAGCAAGCAATGGATGGCCCGTTATCCTAACTATGATGCCAATGTTCATCCCTATTTCGGGTTTGCCGCCGATGCCTTCAGCCCGCAGCGCGCCGCCCGTTGGGCGGACCCGGCCAATGGCTACATGCACGCGATGCATGTGGCACATTGGGGTGGTTATTCCTACCGCATCACCGGCAAGAAACCCAACGGCGAACTGACCTATGAGGGCGGTTGGCAGAACAACCGCCAGATGGGCATGCACAAGCAGTTCCGCTATGTGGAAAACATTTTCGAGGAACTCGACGCCCCCGGTGAGTGGTTCCATGACACCAAGACCTCCACGCTCTACTATCAGCCGCCGGCCGGGGTTGATCTAACGACCGCCAGCGTTGAGGTCGTGCGCTTGCTAACCCTCATTGAATTCACCGGCACGCGCGACAAGCCGGTCAAGGGTGTCACGTTGGGCGGCTTCATCTATCGGCATGCGGCGCGCACGTTCATGGCGACCAAGGAGCCGTTGCTGCGCAGCGACTGGACGATCTATCGGGGTGGCGCGCTGCTGTTCAACGGCACCGAGGATTGCGTGGTGGCGGACAGCGAGTTTGATCAACTCGGCGGCAACGCCGTGTTTGTCAGCGGCTACAACCGCCGCGTCGCCATCCGCGGTTGCCATATCCATGATTGCGGCGCGACCGGCGTCGCCTTCGTCGGCGACCCCAGGGCGGTGCGCAATCCCTTGTTTGAGTATCGCCAGCAACAGAAATACGCGACCGTGGACAAAGCCCCGGGACCGAAGACCGACGACTATCCGGCGGATTGCCTGGTGGAAGACTCGCTTATCCACGCGGTGGGGATGGTGGAGAAGCAGGCTACCGGCGTACAGATTGCCATGGCCATGAACATCACGGTGCGGCATTGCTCGATCTACGACACCTCCCGGGCCGGCATCAACATCGGCGACGGTTGTTGGGGCGGCCATGTCATCGAGTTCTGCGATGTCTTCGACACCGTCAAGGAAACCGGCGACCACGGGTCGTTCAATTCATGGGGCCGCGACCGCTATTGGAATTTGCGCGGCGCGCCGCCACCGGAGTGGACCGCCCTGGCGAAACTTGATGCGGCGCTGCCCGTCATCCTGCGCAACAGCCGCTGGCGTTGCGATCACGGCTGGGACATCGATCTGGACGACGGCTCGTCGCATTATGAAATCTATAACAACCTCTGCCTCAATGGCGGCCTGAAAAACCGCGAGGGATTTTTCCGCACGGTGGAGAACAATATCATCGTGAAGAATTCGTTCCACCCGCATGTCTGGTATGAGAACAGCGAGGACATCTTCCGCCGCAACATTGTCTTCACCGCCTATAAACCCATCGGCGTCGATAAACCCTGGGGCAAGGAGATTAACAACAACCTGCTGCACAAGCCGGGTCTGACCTCGCCAGTCCCTGCCACCGGCTTGCGCGACCAAAGCGGACGCGACGAGCACTCGCTCGAAGGCGACGCGATGTTTGTCAATCCGGCCACCGGCGACTACCGCGTCAAGGACGGTTCGCCCGCCCTCGCGTTAGGTTTCAAGAATTTCCCCATGGACCAGTTCGGCGTCCAAAAACCCGCCTTGCGCGCCCTCGCCAAAACCCCGGTCCTGCCGGAAGCCGGACCCGCCGCGCCGGTTGCCCCGCCATCTAACCGCAGCGACGCGGTGGCCACCTGGCTCGGCGCTTCGGTCAAGAACCTCGTCGGCTTGGGCGAAGTTTCGGCCACCGGCATGTCCGCGGAAACCGGCGTGCGCGTCGCCGAAGTCCCTAACGGATGCGCCGCCGCCAAGGCCGGCTTCCAACCTAACGACGTCATCCTGCGCTGCAACAACCAACCGACCGATACGCTCGACGCCCTGCTCAAGTCCTGCCGCGAGGCCACCGGCAAAGGCAAGGTCAAATTCGAAGTCTGGCGCAAGCAACAATCCCAAACCGTCGAGTGGGAGTTTTGAAATAACGCGACAATCGGATGGTCCGATCGGACCATCCGATTGTCGCGTTGTTGGATCTTGCGTGGCTGCGACGTCTCGTCGCAGGCCGTGCCAGCGGCGTCCCGCCGCGGTCTCTTGCTCTTCCTCTTTACAACCCGTAGCAGCGGCTTCCAGCCGCAGGGGCGGCTCAATGTCCCTGTAAAAATCTGCGAGCCCACCGGGGCATGCGGCCGTGGGCAGCCGCATGCACCTTCCCCGCACGGAACTCGGCGAGAAAGCGAAAAGGTTGATCATACGAGCTGTTGTCGTAGAGAGTCACCCGTGGCAGCCGCAAGATGGCTTGCTCGAGGTTGTCCAGCGTCCTTGTGTAGCGGGACAGGATTTTTTCCAAAGGCACGTCGTGACCTCCTGCTTGCACGCGTGCCGCCACGCGTCTGGCCGCAGCGTCCGCGGTCGCGATGCCGATGTAGATAAGTTGAACATCAAAGCCCGCAGCAACTGCTTCCGCGAGGAAGTCCACCTTCGCGCCCACCGGATCGGAAAACACCGTCTCCGTGACAAATCCCATACGCCGCTCGACCAACACCCGGCGGGCTTCCGCAATCCGCGCCGCAGCCTCGTAGGCCGCCAAACCTGTCAGCGCCGCAAGCACATCCGCGTTGAGGAATGGCAAGCCGAGAGCAGAGAGATAGCTCGCGTAAAACGTGCTCTTGCCCGCACCGTTCGGGCCGCCAAGCATGACCAGCAATGGTTTCACCGCGGTCCGGGCAGCTTGCTTTGCGATGTCCGACGGATGACCTGATGGGCCTTGGCGACACCCGCGGGCGTCCCAACCCCCGCCAGCGCCTGGTCAAGATCTTTGCGCCCGACCGCGCGGACCACCTTTTCCAGCGCCGGATACGAAAGGGCCACCTCCATCACCTGGCCGATTGCCGCCCAGTGTTCGATCTGTTGCGGGGGCGAGCGGTGAAACAACCTTGCCTGCCGCTTGGCAGCTTCAATCAGGTCGCTATGGAGTCGGATGGATTGGCTCATGCCGGCAATCTGTGGCAAATTGCCACAGATGTCAAGCCGATTGTCCTTGAAGAGAATCGGTCCTTGGGATGTTGGATATTACCCCCCTCTGACCTGCGGCCTCACGGCATCGGCGCCCAGCTGCTGGTCTTGACGCGGTCGCGCGCGGCATATTTCCGCCAGGTCTCTTTTTGATAGAGCATCTGGAGGAACACGCCGCCGATGACCGGACGCGCGGTGAAGCCGGTCTTGTGGCCGCTCTTGGTCTCATACCAATCGGTTAGAGGCGAGCGATCCGGGGTTTCCTGGATGAAGCGGAGCACCGGGGCGACGAGCGCGGCGAAGTCCTCGCGGTTTTGGGTGAGGGTGGCGGTCCACAGCAACCAATCGAGTTTGGTGTAATCCTTGCGGTTGTCGAGCGGCAGGCCGAACTTGTTCTGGGTTTTCCGATAGAAAGTCATTTCCTTGCTGCGCACTTCATCCGGGAACAAGCCGAGCCCGAGAATGCGGTCCCACACGAGATTGTATTTCTGACTCCATGACCCCTGGCGGTCGAAGGCCAACCGGAAATGGTCGCCCTCATCCGCTTCCTTCACCCAGCGTGCGGCAAACTCATGCGCCAGCTTTGTGGCTTCGTCGGCTTTGGCCTGGTCGCCGCGCATCGCGCACAATTTGCCGTATGCGCCGAGGGCGCAGATTGCCTTGGCGGACAGGTTGACGTTGTGGGCGAGGTGGCCGGCGAAGTCGTCGGTGCAGAGTTGGTTTTCCGGATCAAAACCCTTGGCCTTGAGGTAATCCGCCCACTGGGTCAACTGCGGCCAATACAGACCGGCGAAATCGGCGTTGCCATCCATTTGCGCGATCGCCCCGAACAACAACAACAGGTTGCCGCTTTCCTCGACCGGCATCTGGTTAGCCTCGGACTGTTCGCCGCCGCCATAGCGCTGGCCGTTGGCGTGCGGATAGGTGCCGAGGTCATGCGGCGCGAACGGGAAGCGCCAGCGTGGTGACGCCGCGTAGTTCATGAACGGCACCAGGAAGGCTTTCGTCAGCGTCGGGCTGAGAAACAAAAACTGCGGGGCCATCGGATAGAAAACATCGGAGGTGGAGATGCAGCCGTTGCTGTGGTTTTCCTTGCAGAATTGCAACGGCTGGCCCTTGGCGTCGGCCACGACTTTGCCCGCCGCGAAGCACTGGCGGTAGGCCAGCGAACCAATCCGCGCATACGCTTCCCCGCCGGCCTTGCGCAGGTCGGCTGACAGTTCCTCATCAAAGGCCGCGCAACGCTTTCCTAACATTGCGTAGTCCTTGGCCGATGCCTTGAGCAAATCGGAGGCCTCCCAGCCGTTGCGCCGCCAATACGGCCGCAGGTTGCTCTTCATGTATTGGATGGAAAACAAATCATCGTAGGCCAGCATCAACCAGCGTGAAACGTTTTCCGTACCGACTTTGCCGAAATCAAACGCCATTCCCAACATGGCATGGCCCCCCGGCCCGTCCACGCCGGCTTGGGGAAGGGTCAGCGCCTCGCGCACATCCGCCTTGGGTGCCGCCAGATAGAGATAGCCCCAGTCAATCCGCACGTCGTCTCCCGCCTTGGCTAACACATTTTGCGTGACCGACCCGACCCGCAGCACGCTCAGGCCATCGACATCATTCACGGCCTCGGTTCGCACCGCCTGGTTGGGCGTGTTGACCGCCAGCTCGCCGCTGGCTGAGAAATCCATGGTGAGGGCGTGTGACTTGCCGTCGGTGGCCACCGCGTCGCAGGTGACATAGGTGACTGGTCGCGACAGGACGTCGAGGTCATCCGGCAAGGTTGGGGTCATGAACGTCAGGCGCAGCGCCACCCCGCTGCCGGAAAATTGATAGATCGTGCGGGTCGGCAAGACTTCGAGTCCGGTTTGCGGCAGGGGCGCGGGGCCTTGTGCCGGCTTGCCCATGACTTGATAGGCCGTGCCATCGATCTTCACGCTGCACTCGAGCCGGTTGGATTTCCCGGTCCAGTGGGTGGTGGGTCCATCGGTGAGGCGATCCTGTGGCGACCAGATGCTGAAATACGGATCGCAGGCGACCAGCGGCACCGCCGGCGGGCGCAGCGGTGCAAGGTCTTGTGCGGTCAGCAGGCTGGCTGTGCCAAGGATCGCGGGAATCACAACGGCGAGGAATCGTGTCGGGTGCTTCATGGCGGTGTCAGGCTACGCAGACCGCGGGTAGCGTCTTTCAATCGGCGCGAGCTGGATTGGAAATGGCTCATGTTCTATCTGAAGATGCCTGCGCCGGAATGCCATAAGCCACTGCAAAAAACCGCCATCAGAATGACGATTGTGGCGCAAGCTCCGGCGAGAACCAGCGCGCGACGGTCGTTCCAGTCTGATCTTATCAGCGCAATCACCGCAAGCATGCACGCCAGCGCAAACCCGGTCACCATGCCAATGGCCAGGACGGATAAGGCTCCAAGTATCAGAAATCCATTTCCTGTTAGGATGGCGAAAACGAACAATACCGGCGGGGCAAGCAGTGACAGGAGTGCGAGGAAGGATGCGCCTGCGAGAAAGTTGGGCCTAACTTCGGGCCTGACGCCGTCAGGGTTACTGCCATAGCCGATGGACAATACCACCGCCGTGCCGACCCACTCGACCTTACGGTTCGCCAAATCATAATTGCAGGATCCGTCGTATTTCCAGCCTTCTGGAACTCTCACTTCCACAGACCTGCTTGATTTCAAGCGGCATGTGATCACCCATTTGCGGTTATTTCCATCCACGGTTGCCCATCGATATTCTGCCCAGTCGCTAGGTGTTGCGGGCCCGAGTTGGCAATCGACCACCACCAAATCCCCAGCCTCGCTGGCCAGGGGCTCATGGATGCCGTAAGGGATGAGAGATGCCACGAAATTCCGAGCCACTCCCAAGTCCGTGAAACCCACGCATGCGAGTTCCCCATCCGTGCATAGCATTTCTTGCGGACACTCGGCTTGTAGACAAGCCCAACCGCCGGGGTACTTGTCATCGATTGCGTTGACGCGCAGAATGACCGAGATTGCTTCGACTAGAATTGCCATGGCTTGCTTGCCGCCGCCCGGAGAGCAACGAACACCTGAAGGCATATCCTAAAAATGGCAAAGGTTAAAGCGGCATTCGCACTGACGCCTATCCAGGCGGTACATTTTCCATTTCCGGGCTTGCAAGATCCAGCCCAACGGATAATTTGTCCGCCATGAGAACGCCCATCATACGCGGTTTGACCCTCCTGAGCATTTCCCTGCTTGCGCTGACCGGTTGTACCAACAAGAAGGACAAGACCCGCATCAAAGAGCTCGAAGCAGAAATCGAAACCGGCACCACGGAATTCACCGCCACGCTTGCCGAACGGGAAAAGGACATTGCGGAAAAGGACGAACTGTCCCGCACGGCGCAAAGCGAGAGCGCGCAAAAGATCCAACAGCTCACCCTTGAGCGCGATCAGGCCACCCAGGAACTCACCACCCTGAAAGCCGAGACCGTCCGCACCGAGGCCGCCCGCGTCGCCCGCCTGCCCAAGGATGCCTCCAGCCCGGGGCACGCTGACTACGATCCAACGAAGGAGCCGAAAATCACCAATGCCATCACCACCCTCACGGGTGACAAATCCAGTGGCACCGGCTTTGTTGTGGCCACCGAGGGCAAGGTCTACCTCTACACCGCCGCCCATATCCTCGCCGGCAACAACCGCTTCTCCATCGCCAACAACACCGGCCTCAAGTACGCCAAATTCGGCGCGTTCGAAATGGCCGAAGGCACCGACTTCGTGCGCCTTGAACTTTTGGACGGTGCCGACGCACCTGCCTTGCAACTCGCCGCTGACACCGTCAAGGTGACCTCCGCCACTGACATCATCGGCCTGGGCGTGAGCTCCGGCACCATCTCAGGCGAACGTGGCAAAGCCCTCGGCCAGAAGGTCGACTCGATAGATGTCGATCCCTCGCTGACCCAAGGCAAGAGCGGTGGCCCGCTGCTGGATGCCACCAGTGGCAAGGTCCTCGGCATCATCGTCAAGCAAGCCCCGGAAGCTGTCGATCCGGCCGCCCCCGGCTCCCCCAGCGGCCCCGGTGTCATCGTTGCCACCACCCTCCCGAGCGAAATTCCGTGCAACGCCTATCGCTTGAACCGCAAGCTGGAATGGAAGGCCGTGCCCATCGCCAATTTCCTGGCGGAAACCAAACGCATCTCCGACTTCGACCGCCTGACGCGGGTGGGGCAGGTGCTGACCGTGCTGAGTCCCGCCGCCAACGGATTGATAGGGATTAACACCACGGTTTCGGGAGGGATGACCGCCCTTGCCATTCTCAATGATGCCAGGGATATCCCGGTTGCCGGGGAGATCCTCAAGGTGCACGCCGGCCTTGCGGCCAAGAAAGCCCGCACCAGTGATGTCGATCTCAAAAAACAATTCGCCAGTCTGGTCTCCAGCGTGGTGGGCCTGATGCAACGCGGCGACGCTGGCTTTGAGCCCGCCAAATTCACCACCTATAACCGCCGCTTCGCCGAGGCTTCCCTCAAGTGGCGCAAGGATGTCAAACAACGCCTGCAGGGCACCGGCAGTGCGTTGGACGCTCCGGCTGGCAAGTGATGGCCGCGCGCGGACTCACTTACCTAACAACGGAAGCGTCAGCACGAAACAGGCGGTGTCGGCATCCGGCGGCCGGGCGTATTGGAGATCGCCGCCGAGGCTGCGGGCGAGACGGCGGGACAGCGCCAGACCGAGGCCCACCCCGGGACGGCTCTCCGCCGCGTCGCGGGCGGATTTGTGAAAGGCTTGGAAGATGCGCTTGCGCTCGGCCGGCGCAATGCCGGGGCCGTGATCACTGACGCGAAGCTGCACCTGACGCGCGGCAGCGATCCCCCGGATCGTCACCTCCGGCGGGTTGCCGGCGCTCGCGTATTTGGCGGCATTGTCGATGAGATTGAACAACACATGCTCCACCGCGGCGGCATCCACACGCACGCGGCGTGCGGCGTCGGTGCCGGTCAAATCCATCACCAAGGTCATGCCGGCGCTGGAGAGCCGTGCCGCAAGGCGCTCGCGCAATGGCTCTAACAAACCAGCCAATGTCTCTTCGCGCAACGTGGCGCGGGCACTGCCGCGCTCGATGCGGGAAAACGCCAGCACGTTTTCGACCAGGTGGGAGAGTCGGTCGGCCTCACGTGACAGCACACGCAGATACTCGCCGCGCTTTTCCGGTTTGACCGCGCCACTTTCCAACATGTCGGAATACAGCCGGAAGGTGGTCAGCGGTGTGCGCAGTTCATGGGTGACGGCGGAGACAAACGAGGCCCGCCGCTCGCTCATGCGCATGACGCCGCGCACCAGCAGCGAGGTTGTTAGAACGGCCAGCGCCACCGCCGCCCAGCCGACACACAGCGGCGTGCCGAACGGTATGTTGTTAGATAGGCTTGCGCGGGTAACGGTCTCATTGCGCTCCAGCCGCAACGGCAAGGACACCAACGCCAGCGGATCGACCGCGGCGCGCCCGGCGTCCACCGTCGCCAATTGCGCCTGTGGCAGCAAATCGGCGATCTCGCCCAACAATTGCACCCGCAACGCCCGCGCATCGAACCAGACCCCTTGCACCACGGTCTGCCGGCCGCTGCCGGCTTTGCCTGAACCTGCATCCGGCTGACCCAGAGTCACCTGCCGCAACACCAACAGTTCATCACCTAACCAAACGCCCCGCATCTGACCAACCCCAGTGACCTCGGCGAATCCTCCCGCAGGAGGCCCCTGCTGGCTGGCCGCAACCTGCTGCCCGGCGATTGCCCTGGCCCGCTGCACGTGCTCGTTGGCGCTGCTATTGAATTGATAGGTCGCATCCTGGCGGACTTGATCGGCGGACTTGAGCTGGCGCAGCGCCTGATTGTCAGCGGCTTGTTGGGTGGGCTGCGCTGGCGACCCGCTCCATGCCGCGTCCCGCGCCTGCGGGGCACGATCGAGTTGCGCGCAGGCATTGTCCGCCAGCGGATGCGTGGCTAACAGGACACGCAACCGTTGCAGGCGTTCCGCACATGGCCCCGCTGCCGCGCCCGGCTTGTTGGATTCCGCGGCGGCCACCTCCGGTGAGGTCAGCCCGCGATCCTTGGTGAGTTCAAAATGCAACCACACCTCGGGTTCGGGGCTGATCCCAACCGCTCCCAGGGGCGCGCCGGTGGTGGGAAACTTCAAGGACTGCCAGTGCACGAATTGTGCGGGGGGGTGGCGGTTTTCCCG
>JBAXPF010000106.1:0-12232 GCA_037132955.1 Verrucomicrobiota bacterium
TCGAGTCCTCCGCATCGGCCGGCACGCTGCGGATGATGTAGTTCGGATCAAAGTAGCGCAACGTCGCAGGAATGTTGGCGGCCTTGAAGTGGGCTTCGATCTGCCCGCATAGGAACAGGCCGATGTCCTTGAACTTGACATTACCTGAAGCGTCCCGTGTTTCACCATCCGGGACTAACAGATCCTGGCCGGCGCCCTCGGCCACGACAATGACGGCGTGCGCCCGTTGCAGGATGCGCCGCTCCACGGCGGCGAGCAAGCCGCGCTCGCCGGCGAGGGTGAACGGCACTTCCGGAATCAGACAGAAATTCACGTCCTGACTGGCGACCGTGGCGCCGCCGGCGATGAAGCCGGCGTGCCGGCCCATGAGCTTGACCACCGCAATGCCATTGTGAACGCTGTGCGCCTCGGTATGGGCACACTTGAGAACCTTGGCGGCTTCCTCAACGGCGGTGAAGTAACCAAACGTGCGTGAGACAAAGGCCACATCGTTATCAACCGTCTTGGGGATGCCCACCACTGCCAGCGGATAACCCCGGCTCCGGGCTTCCTGATAGATATCATTGCCGCCGCGTTGGGTGCCATCACCCCCAATGGTGAACAACAGATTGACCCCGCGTTGAATCAAATTGTCCACCGCAGTGGTGGTGTCCACCGGTCCCCGCGAGGTGCCCAATACGGTGCCGCCTTCCTGATGAATGTCATCCACAAACTCGGTCGACAATACCACCGGTTCCGCGCCGCGCGCAGGATCCAACCCTTGATAGCCATTGCGGAACCCTAACACTTCCTTCACGCCATAGCCATGGTGAAGTTCAAGGAAGATCGAGCGAATGACGTTGTTCAAGCCGGGGCACAGGCCGCCGCAGGTGACAATGCCGGCACGCGTCTGTGCGGGGTCAAAATAGAGCGCCGCCCGCGGCCCGGCCAACTCGAAGAGATACCCCGGATCAGCACCCACTTCTATATGTTCGGGAATGCGGATATCCTCGGTGAGGGTGCGCTTGAGCGGTGAGGGATGGCGCGCTTCGCCGAGGGTGGGAGTGCTCATGGGACTTGGGGGATGACACCTGTGGCGGTGATGAATGAAAGTGCACGGAGAATCATGACTTGCCTCGGAAATAGGCTAGGTCATGGCAGGGAAGTTGGAAGAAAAAAGAATCATGCGCGTATCAAAACAATGTTGGTTTTTCGTGCATTCGGATTTGTGCGGCGGCACCTTGCCGCCGCAGGAGCCATTCCGCTTGCCATCCTGCCAGCAGCCGCGGCCGCGGCCTATGATCCTTCCGCCTGGGCTGCTGCACTGGTCGCTGGTACTGCCACGGCGGAACTGCAACGGGCGTTTCCAGTCGAGTCGGATTGGTTGCGTCAGGAGAGGGATGCCGCCACGCCGCAACAACCGGCCACGGGCCAGGCGCAACTCGGACGCGATCAGGTCGAAGCGGTGCTGGCCTCGCTGCCCACCGCACCTGGTCCGCTGCGCGCGGAATTGGAAATTCTGCTGCAACAAAATGTGGCCGCCGGTGACCGCCGCTGGGTCATGCTGCATGCCCGGGCGTGCGAGGAACGGCGCGCCAAGCGTCTTTCTGGAATGTTAGAGAAGCCGTTCGAAATCGCCTTCATCAAGCGCAAGACCGTCCGCCCCTCGTTCTTCGCCTACACCGAAGGCCAGTCCGACGCCCAGTCCGAGCGTCACTTCCTGCCCGGCGCGGCCCTTTGTCGCTTGAGTTTCAGCGGCACCCGCGGGGTTGTTAACCCCTTGCTTGATGACCCACGTGGCGTCCTGCGCGATCCCGCCGTGTCATGGGACGGCACACGCCTCGCCTTTGCCTGGAAAAAATCGCTCGATGACGATGACTACCACCTCTACGAGATCGACCTGACAAACATGGGCGTCCGCCAGCTCACTGCAGGCACCGGCGTGGCCGATTATGAGCCGGCGTATTTACCTAACAATGACTTGATTTTTGCCTCGACCCGCTGCGTGCAAACCGTTGATTGCTGGTGGACGGAAGCGAGCAACTTGTATGCCTGCGATTCTAACGGCAAGCACCTGCGGCGGCTCGGTTTTGACCAGGTGCATACGGTCTATCCGCAAGTGCTCGATGACGGGAGGGTGATCTACACGCGCTGGGATTACAATGATCGCGGCCAGATTTTCCCCCAACCCTTGTTCCAGATGAACCCCGACGGCAGCGGCCAAGCCGGGTTTTACGGCAACAATTCGTGGTTTCCGACCACCATCGCCCATGCCCGGGGGATTCCTGGAACTGGCAAAGTGCTCGCCATCCTCTGCGGCCACCACAGCCCGCAGACCGGAAAACTCGCGGTGATCGATCCCGCGCTCGGGCGCGAGGAAAACCAAGGCGTGCAACTCGTCTCGCCGCAGCGGGAAACCAAGGCGGAACGCATCGATGCCTACGGCCAGGAGGGCGAATTGTTCTGTTATCCGTTTCCCCTCAGCGTAAAGGAATGGTTGGTGTCGTATGCGCCCGACGGCTGGGGCGGTGGCGATCACAAAACCGGCGACGCCAACTTCGGCCTGTATTGGATGGACCGCGATGGCCATCGCGAATTGCTCGCCAGCGATCCCACACTGCCATGCCTGCAACCGGTGGCTTTGGCGCCACGACCGCGACCCGCGCTGCGGCCGAGCCAAATCGACTGGCACCGCGAATCCGCCGCTTGTTATGTGAGTGATATCTATCAGGGTCCGGGACTCGCCGGCGTGCCGCGCGGCACCATTCGCAAACTGCGCGTCATCGCGCTGGATTTCCGCGTCGCCGGCATCGGCGAGAATTACAACGGCGGCCCCGCCGGCGGGGCACTGGTCAGCACACCCATAGCCATCGGCAACGGCGCATGGGATGTCAAAAGGGTGTTAGGTGACGCCACCGTCTACAACGACGGCTCGGCGTATTTCGAAGTGCCGGCGCGCACGCCGGTCTATTTTCAAGCGCTCGACGCGCACGGACGGGCGGTGCAAACGATGCGCAGTTGGAACACCCTGCAACCCGGTGAAGTCGCCTCCTGCATCGGCTGCCACGAAAATCGCAACAACACGGCCCTCGCCTCCCCATCCGCCACCATCGGCGCACAACATGGTATTCCCCAGAAATTGATCCCGTTCTACGGCCCGCCGCGTGGCTTCAGTTTCCCGCGTGAAATCCAACCCATCCTCGATCGAAAATGCATCGCTTGCCACCGCGACCGCGAGCCGCTGCTCGCCATGATCGCCGGCACCGGCCCGCCGCCCCTCGACCTGCCACCCGCCTCACGCACCCGCGCGCCTGACCAAGCATTCAGCTTGTTAGGCGAGACGACCCGCGACGCCACCGCCAAGCGCGAGTGGAGCGATGCCTATCTGGTCCTCACCCGTGCCAGCCGCGATGGCGGCGGTGGCAGCAAGAGCCCGTTCCGCGGTCAGCCCGACAGCCGACTGGTCAATTGGATCGGCGTCCAATCGCCACCAACACCCCTGCCACCCAATACCGGTGGTGCCATCAAGAGCGAACTTCTAACAATGCTGGAAAACGGCCACGGCAAGGTCCGGCTGACCCGCGAGGAACTCGAGAAGCTCGCCTGTTGGATCGACCTGTATGTCCCCTATTGCGGCGACTACGCCGAGTCCAACATTTGGGGCGCTCAGGACCTGGATAAATTCCGCCACTATTCCGACAAGCGCAAACACATGGACGAGCTCGACCGCGCAGCAATCCGCGAGATAACCGGTGCCGTGCCGCCCAGGCTGTGAATGTGCGCATGGGTTTCAACAACTTCCGCCCCAAGGGCCTGTTCCTACAGCTTCCCTGCTGGCTTTTTGCTTGACCTAGCAAAATTTTGTCAGACAGATTCCCTTCCACCAAGACACCTGATGACCAAGCTTCATTTATTGATGCTGGCGGCATTGACCAGCGGCATGGCTCACGCCACTGTCCGCCTGCCTGAAGTGTTGGGCGACCATATGGTCCTGCAACAACAAACGGACGTCCCGCTCTGGGGGTGGGCGTTTCCGGGCGAATCGGTTTTGATAAAAACCTCGTGGGGCATCAAAGCGCAAACCGAAGCCGACGCACAGGGCACGTGGCGGGTGAAAGTGAAAACGCCAGCCGCGCAACCGCTTGCCCAAGGCTTGCATCCGGAACACATCACCTTCACGGTCCCTAACGAAAACACACTGCAGGAGAAGCTCGATGTGCCGGTGGGTTTGCTCACGCCGACATCATCGCCGACGGGCCGACTCCGGAATCAGTTGCCGCCAAGGATGGCAAACTCCATATCGTCTTCCGCGATCTGGGCGGCGGCTTGGTTTCCCGCGATGGAAAACCCCTGACCTGTTTTGAGATCGCCGTGGAAAACGGCAGGTTTGTTAGAGCGGATGCGCTGATCGATGGCGACACGGTCGTGGTCTCCAGTGCCGACGTCGCGAAACCCGCGGCGGTGCGTTTCGCGTGGGGTGAGGCTGACGTGCCAAACCTGATGAGCCGCAACGGGTTGCCGGCCGCGCAGTTCAAAGCCATGGTTAAATGACATGACTCGGCACTTCACCGCAACCCCGCGCCGTTTCCTCGCAGGCTTCACCGCCGTCCTGCTGCTCGTGCCGTTGGCTGCGCTGCACGCCGCCGCGGATGCGGCGCGCCTGGCGTCGCCCGGCAACACAACCTACTACGTCGACCCTATCAAGGACGACGACATGAATTCCGGCACGACCGGGAGTAAGCCGTGGGCAATGTCTCATGGTATCCTAACATTACCATCCGCAACTGCACCGTGGACACCGCCTCCTGCCGGGGCTTCCTGATCACCACGCGCGGCATGGTGGTGGTGGAAGGCTGCACCTTCACCCGCACCCACATGAGCACGATCCTGGTGGAGGATGACGCCGAGGGTTGGTTCGAGTCAGGGCCCATCCGCGATCTGACAATCCGCAACAACAAGTTCATCCCATGCGCGCAGAACGGCCACCCGGTCGTCTGGATCAACCCGCATAACGGCAATGCCGATCCCGAGCTCCCCGTACATGAACAAGTCCGCATCCTCGACAACGACTTCGACGGCGGCGGCGTCTCCGCCAAGAGTGTCAAAGGGCTCACCATCACTAACAATCGGTTCGCGGCAAAATCGCTGCCGGTCCAGCACACCGCTTGCCCTGATAGGGTTATCGAAAATAATCAGCACACGGAATAACCCCATCCGTCATCGCTGATATTCAGTCGAAATGCGTTCCTGCGTTCCTGCGTTCCTGCGTTCCTGCGTTCCTGCGTTCCTGCGTTCCTGCCAATCACCCCGCGCCACCCGCCGCGGGATTTTACGCGCTCTTTACTTACGTCCAGTCAGGCCGTGGTATACTTCGATTGCTCAGCCACCGGTTGGGCATCGCAAACTGAAACAACCACCAAACTGACAAATGTTATGAAAACGCAAGATCTGATGACAGTAGTGACAGTGGCAGTCGCCACCGCCTCCCTCACCGTGATGACCTTCTGGTCGGGTGCTCTGAATGCGGGAGACGATGCGAACAAGCCCGCGGCACAGATCGCCAAACCCAAGCTGCTTGCCCATGGCATTGAGATGACGCTGGCGGCGGTGGACGGCCGCACTTTGAGCGCGGGCGAAGAGCCGGTGTTTGAACTCACGGCGGTCAACACCACGGGCGAAGCCACCACCGCGTCCATCCACATCGCCATGACCGCCTCCTCACCGCGGGACATGATGTCGCGAGTGCCGCGCCTGCCGTCGGCGCTGTGGCAGCATGAGCAGCCGCTGGTGCTCCAACCTAACGAAACCAAGGTGATCCAGATTCCTGCTGCCGCCAAGCTACCAGCCAACAGCATGATCGCAGTCTCTCTCGGAGAGGCCGGCGCGACACCGGCCGTGGCCGCCACCGCAGGCCCCGAACTCAAACTGCTGCTGCTCCGCGCGGGCGGACCGCTCTCCGGCATCGTCGCCATGAACTTCTCCACCGCTGTGCCGGCGGTGCCAACCGCGACGGCTAACAACTCATTGCGGAACTAGCCATGCCTCGTTGGCAGACAGTTGCGGGAGTGGCGCTTGGACTGCTGGTTGGAGCCGCCGTTCTAACACTCACCGGGGGTGGCGGCGGAAAGCCCCTGCCGCCACCCGCCGGCCCGATTCTTTCGGAGTGCGACGGTCAGCTAAGCGAACTGGTGATTCATTATGTGCCATCCGCCAAGGCCAGCGTGGTGCCGGTTTACCGTGACTTCCTTGGCGCGCTGGCAAGTGACGTCACTGTGCATGTCGTCTGTCCCAACCAAACCGCGTTCGACGAATTGGCCACCGCACTCGGTGACGTCAAGTGCCGGCTCGCGCCGGTGGTGGTGAACCATCCGATTACGACTTGGTCGCGGGATCGCTGGGTGGCTCTGGCCCCTGCCTCCGGTGGCGGCGCGACCACGCTGTGGAGTCCACGGGGCGAGGCCGCCGAGGAAATCTGGCCGGCACGTGCCGGAGACGAGCGGGTTGGCGCTGATCTTGCGGCGGCCATGGCGTCGTCTCTGCGGGCGCTGCGCAGCAACCTGTATTTTGACGGCGGCGACTTTCTGGCAGACTCGGAGAATGTTTTTGTGGTGGCGCGTGCCCTGCCGCGCAACATCCAGCATACCGTGGGTAGTCGGGATGAGTTGCTGCAGATGCTTGCCTGTGGACTCAAACGCCGCGTAATACTGTTAGATAAGTCACCCGATCATCACGCCGGCATGTTCATGGTGTCGGTGGGCCAGCACAGGATGCTGGTGGGTGATCCGGACCTTGGCAGAAGATATGTCAAATCCGCCGGTGGTGACAGCGCCATGGCGGATGGGTTCATGGGTCTTCCCGGCGGAGCGGACTTCACCCGTGAAACCCAGCACCTGTTCGATGCGGTTGCCGCCCAATGCGCAACCGCAGGTTATCAGGTGATTCGTCTCCCGGTCATTCCCGCATGTGATGGCAGAACCTATCTGACTTATGCCAACGTGTTGATCGACCAACAGGCTGGGGAGCGCATTGTTTATCTGCCATACTATCGTGGTGCCGAGCCGCTCAATGCCGCCGCACGCGAGGTTTGGGAAAGTCTTGGCTACAAGGTGAGGCCGGTTGATTGCACCAGTGTCTATCGCCACTTCGGTTGCCTGCATTGCCTGGTCAACGTGCTCAAACGCCGCGATGCATGACAATAATAGTTAGCACGATCCCGCAAAACCCATAACAGGAATCACTGTCACCGTGACGCCCTCCAGCCCGGCGGGCCGCAACAGTGCCAGATTCTGGGAGCTCAGCGCAAGGCGGCGGCGATGGCGGCGTAGGCTGGTTTGGGGCGGTAGTCGCGGTCGTAAATCAAGGCATGATCGAAGGTGCCTCCGGTGTTGCCGGGAACCCACGAGTAGCGGTCGGTGAAGCCCCAGAGTAAGACGGCGGGGCAGTTGCGGGCGGCGAGGGCGGTCTCGAAGACTTGGCGGTAGACTTCCGCCTGTTGTTGGAGATGCTCGGCGGTGGCTTGGGTGGGAAGCCAGACATCGAGCTCGGTGATATGGACGATGAGGCCCAGGTCGTTGAAGCGGCGGATGTTCTCGGTCACTTCGGTGGGGCTCGGGTGTTGGTCGACGCGCACGTGATACTGCAAACCGATGCCGTGAATGGGCACGCCGCGGGCTAACAATTCCTTGATCCACAGGTAGCAGCTGTCGGCCTTCTTTGACATGCCATCCATGTCGAAATCATTGTAGAACAACTTGGCCTCGGGATCGGCCTCGTGCGCCATGTGATAGATTTTCTCGACATAGTCGGGGCCGATCGAGTGGAACCACGGGCCCTCTTCGCGCAAGCCGGGCCCCTTGTCGCTGAGGCCCTCGTTGAGGACATCCCAAGCGAATACGCGGCTGCGGAAATGTGTCATCATGGCAAAGATATGATCACGCAGGATGGCGAGTGCTTCCTGGCGGGGAAAGGTCTGGTCCTTGGCCCATGGCGGCAGCGCGTCGTGCCAGACCAAGGGGACCGCGCGCACCTGCATGTCGTGTTTGGCGGCGAAGGCCATCATCGCATCGGCCGCGGTGAAGTCGAATTCGCCCCGCACGCGCTGGATGGCATTGAGCTTCATGATGTTTTCGGCCACCAGGCAGTTGAATTCGCGGGCGATGACTTCGCCGTAGGCCGGGTCCCTGCGGAGTGCGCTGTTAGAAAAGGCGGTGCCGAGCAGCAGGCCTTTTTTGCCGGCCAAGCCACGCAAGGTGGTCGCCTGTGAGACGACCTTGCCGGTGGCGGCATTCGGGTCATCCTCATCGGCCGGATTGAGCGGGAGGGATTCCGCATGGGTGCGCGGCGGGCAGAGCAAGGGCATGCCGGCGGCAACGCCCAAAACCCCGGCGGCTTTCACAAAGGCGCGGCGTGATAGGTTTTGAGGGGGCATGAATCGCTCAGACATCCGGCACTCTACTGGGAAATGGCATGGGTTCTTACGAATCATGTGGCCGGGACGCCCACACTCCTTGGAGGAGACCCGGCGCGAAGACCTCAGGCTTACGTCTTTACCTAATTACCTATTTACGTATTTACTTAATCTCCGTCCACCCTCGGATTCACTTGATGGTGAACACCCTGCCGCGTCCGGTTTCCCAGGCGGTGCGGATGCTGCCGTAGAGAGCGCCGAGTTCCTCGGCGGAGAGCAGGCGGTATTCGATCTCACGGGCGTGGGTGGTTTCCGGGTATTTCTTGATCACCATTTTGTGGAGGTCGGTGCCGGCGCGTTGGCCGCCGTAATCGAGCAATTCCTTGGCACGTGCGGTAAGGTTGTTGGCGGCATTGTTATTGACGCCCTCGGTGATGGGCTTGGAAAAATAGAAGCGGGCGAGCCCTTGGCCCACGGTGTCGACAGTGACTTCATCAACGATGAGAGCCGCCTCCGGCACGGCATAGCTGTGGCGGCTGATGGCAGTGACCCGGTCCAGAGCCACCATGTATTGGCCACCGGGCAGATTGGCCTGCCAAAACCGGTGATTGCCATCGGATTCACGGTTGGCGGCATTCTGGCCGTTGGCCGCCGGCGCGGCGGGTTGCGCGGCAGGTTGGGCGGCGGGTTGATTTTGCGCCATCGCGGAGGAGGCGGCCACCAGCAGGCAAGCAAGGACGAGAAGGAGCAGCGCTTTCATGATGGGCAAGAACTTAGCAGGGAACCGCGCCTTGGCCAGCGCGATTATGGCGGGAACTGCACGAGTCAGGGGTTGCCAGGTGGACGGGGATGGCATAGACTCATGCATGGTTCGTTTACGGCCCAATGTTGCCGCGTTGCTGGTCAATCCCGAAGGGTCGCTGCTCATTTGCGAGCGTTGGATGATTCCGGGGGCCTGGCAATTTCCCCAAGGCGGGGTTGATGCGGGCGAAACGCCCGAGCAGGCGTTGTTCCGCGAGGTGCGCGAGGAGGTGGGCTTGGAGCCGCGCCATTACGAGGTGTTAGCCCAGCGGTCCGGCTATCGCTATCTCTATCCGCCGCACGTGCGCTCAAAAAAACTCCTCAAACACGGCAGTCATGGCCAGGAGCAAACGTATTTTTTGTGCCGACTGTTGGAGGGTGCCCCGGCCGTCAATGTCAACCAACAAGCCCGCGAGTTTTCCGCCTATCGTTGGATTGAGCCGCTTGAGTTTGATCTCGATTGGTTGCCTGAGTTCAAACGCGATGTTTACCGGCAGGTGTTGTGGGATTTTTTCCACGTCGCGGTGTGAGCGGGCACATCACAAGCGCCATTCCTGCAACACCTTGCCGAGGCCATAGGCGGTGGCTGACTCCGCGATGACGCCGCGGCGCAGCCAGCCCGCGTGCCACTCAACCCAATGGGCGCGGCCCGGACTGATAAACGATCCGGTATTGATCACCAGGCGTCCGTCTTTGCGCCAACAACCGTGCCGATGGAAATGACCGACGATCAACACCTCCGCTTGCGGGAAATAACGCTTGCAAAACCTCACCCCCACCGTGGCCTGGCTCCACCACGCCCGCAGCATCCACAGCGCCCGTTGCGGGGGGAATGCCGCGTCCCAGGCACGCTGCCAAAGCCGCCGTCCCGAAGGCTCGTATTGCGAGGGCAGTGCGCGGGCGATCTCGCGCGCCAAGTGCAACCGCACCTCGGCATCGGTGGCGGCTTGCGGCTGCTGGCGCCACAATTCGAGCACCTGTTGTTTGCCTGCTAGAATCTCATGCTTCCACGGTGAACCGGCAAACAACAAGGCGTCGCCGTGGGTGACGATGATACGTCCGCCGGCCAGTTCGGCCCAGCCCGGGCCGGGCCATCCCGGGTCGTGGTTGCCGGAAAGGAAAACCGTCTCGCAACCCTCCTGGGCGCATATAACCCGCAGTTCATCTAACATCAAGGCCGAACGCTCGTGCACCTTATGGGTCAGCTCCTGCCAAGTATCGCCATTGAAGATGACGGTGCCCGCTCCCGCCAGCAAGGGCCGCAACATGGAGACCCGCGTGATCCGCGACAAGCGGTGGGCGAGATGCAAATCCGAGAAAATCCGCACCGGCTCTTTCATGACGAAACTCTGCGTTGGCGCACGGCTTCAAACAGGCATACCCCGGCCGCCACCGAAACATTGAGGCACTCAACCTTGCCGGCCATCGGTATGGAAGCCAAAAAATCGCAGTTCTCCTCAGTGAGGCGGCGCATGCCCTTTTCCTCGGCGCCTAACACAATGGCGAGCGGTCCCTTCAGATCGGTTTCGTAAACCGACTGGGTCGCCCGGTCGGAGGTGCCCACCAACCACAAGCCGGCGGCCTTGAGTTTATCCATGGTGCGGGCGAGGTTGGTCACCTGGGCAAACGGGACATGATCGGCCGCGCCGACCGACACACGGCGCACGGTTTCGGTGATGCCGACGGCCTTGTCTTTGGGTGCCACCACCGCATGCACGCCGGCGGCATCTGCGGTGCGCAAAATCGCCCCCAGATTGTGCGGGTCTTGCACGCAATCCAAAATCAACACCAACGGCACCGCCTGCGCCGCCACGATCGCCAGCAATTCGTCCTCATCGAGCGCGGGTGTGATTTTCTCCTGCGTCTGGACATGGCGGTTCTCGCGGGCTATGTGATCGTGCGGGCCGGGCCGGACCTGCGGCCTGGGATTTCCATGCGGGCGGGGGTGCATCGGGGCAATTCATAGCCGTGTGCCCTCATAAGTCGAGCCCAATGCGCGGGGTGGGTGCCGGTGGTTCGATTGCCGCTTGCGCGGCCCGGGGGGGCTGTAATTCAGTAAGAGGCATGCGGGGGGAGTCGTTCTCCGAAAGGTCCGGCTAGGGCGAGGTCGCGGCGAGAGGGTTAGCTCAAAACACCATGCGACCCAATCCGTGCGCCCAGGCAATGGCTCGCACCCATGCTCACCGTCGCGACTGGCACGTGGTGCTCCTGAAAGCCGCTGCCACCTCGCTTCCAGTAATCTTAATTTCGAGGCACCCGAAACCGGCTTCAAGGAAATGATCCGTTACTACCTGCCTAAGACTCTGCCACGCGACAAATGGAAGGGGTTTCGAAACGGACGTTACTTCGTGAGATTTCCTGATGGGGCCCAAGCCCGAATTGGTTTCGATATAGATGCTGGAAGCGACCGCAGGCCATTATATATGGAATCCTGGTCCAATCCAAAGCCGGGTTCGCTAAATTTGGCAACGGATGAAACCGATGGTTCGGGATTTCATGGTGGCGATCCCGAGAATGAAGATCCGAACTAAACCGCTACTAACCATTTGGGGAGTTATCGTGATCCCTGGCGTGGCGCTGCGTTATTGTGCGCCCGTAGGGAGAACAGTCGTTACTTCCGCGTTGAAACTCGGAAAGCGTGGTCAATAGATTTCCCCCAGCCATGCGCAGGCGAAGGCGGCGGACCCGCTTTCAGCGTCTGCCAACGCGTTCAAGACCACTATCAAATTGTATGGCAGGGTAGTGGATCAACACGGCGATCCGGTGCCGAGAGCCACGGTGATGCTATCGCCCGTGGACGATGCTTTCAGCGACGAGTCCCGCTCCACAACCACTCTTGCCAGCGACGCCAATGGAATGTCAGACATCACTAAACGACCTCGCTTTTGACGAAAAGGTGAGCATGTTCAAGTCCCTGAAGTTGCGGCAGATCGTGGCCATAAAACCACTGTAACACTGGGTTGCACCGCAGTGCAATCAGGCACGCACGTGTCTTATCCCACCGTCCTGACCGTCAATTGGCGGGCGCTGAACAGGCTGGCTTGG
>JBAXPF010000107.1:0-12173 GCA_037132955.1 Verrucomicrobiota bacterium
TCCTCGTTGTCACCGAAGGCGGCGACAATAAGCTGCTCCCAACGGGTGTCGTCATCAGCGGCCCAGGTGGCGCCAACCTGCATGAGCGGTCCGATGGTGCCGGTGCGGATGAACCGATTGCCGAAGAGAGCGGCCAGAAAGCCGGTGAAGGCGTCGGGGTCCTTTTGGGCGAGGCGGGCGAGCGGTGGGGCATAGGCTTTGCTCAAGTCCGGGTTGAGCCCGCGGTTTTCGAGGAAGCTGGCCATTGCGACGAGCGCGCTGGCCACATCGTCGCCGGCGTCCGGCGCGGCATGCAGATGCTCAAAACGGCTGGCGACCCAAGCACTGAAGTCGGGAGTTTGCGGGTCGAGACCGATGGCGGTGAGGGCTTCCGGGATGCGCTCCAAGGCCTCGAAATAGGTGAAAGCCTCCAACGGCATGGACTTGGCAAAGGCTGTTTCCGCAGCCGCGGGCTCGCCAAGCAGAAACAGCGCGCTGAAAGCCAGTGACCGAGTGCTCAGCTTGTGCGAATTGAGAAGTTTGGTAACGGGCTCAAGCTCGGACTTGAGGATGGCTTGGTTTTGCCAGCGTTTGAGGGCCAGCGGAGTGTAGAGATCCACGGCTTGTTCCGCTCTGGGACTGGCGTGTTGATGTTCCAGCCAAGGCACCGGATCCCCGGCGAGCATGGCCATGGTTGCGGCAAGCCGCTGTTCTCCCGCCTCGACGGCTATGGCCTGAGCCTCATTGAGTCTGCCCGCAGCACGCTGCAGGGCGAGCTGCCAGGCACGCGTGCCTTTGGCTTTGGAGGATTTGGCACGCTCCAACTCTTCCTCAAGGGTGCCATGGGCACGGTGGAACGCGGCGAGCGCCATGAGACTTTTGGCATCGGCGGGTGCCAACTCCAACAGCTCGCGGGCACCCCCGGCGTCGCCTTCAAGCAGCCGCACGCGGGCGCCAAAGATGGCGATTGCCGCCACCGTGGCTTGCAAGTCGGCCCGGAGTTTCGCGTCGGTTTCCCCGGCGTAGAGTTTGAGGATCTGGCGGTACGCGCGTTTGGCGCGCATGGCGTTGAGCAACGGGATTTTTTCGGCGGGTGCGGCCTTATGGTAGCGTTCCACCAAAGCGAGGACCGCCGGGTCGGTATCCGGGGTGATGTGGAGTTCGATTTTGTGCAGGAGCTCCTTGGCGCGGTGGGCCGCCTCGGGATCGCTGCCGGCAGCGGCTTGGCTGAGGGCCTCCAGCGCCCCTTCGCCGAGTTTCCAAAGCTGTTGGGTGGCGGCTTCCCGCACCGCGAAACTTTCGTTAGACAGCTGCGTCATGAGGTCTGCAACCGAGGGGTCGAGAGCCTGCGGCGACGCCTGAGCAGGGGGCACCGCCGCCGGGGTTTCCTCGGTGGTTGCCGCGCAAGCCAACGCCAACATGACCGGGCAAATGAGGAAAGCGGCACCGAAGGATTGCATACAGAGGGGAAGGGTGAGTGATTTGAATGAAAAATCAACCACGATCCTTGGGAAGAAGAGAAAACCGCTGTGCCGTTCTTGGCGCAATGAGCCACGTTCCTAAAGCTCAAAAAGTGGGATCGTTCTGCGTGTTTCAGTCTTCCGATGAAGGCATGACCTATGTGGCAAAATGACGGATCCCGGTTCTATCGTATCGGTTCGGGCACGCAACCAAAACGAACGAACACAGCAGTCGCGGAGAATATGCGGCGGCTTGCACCAACTGGCAACTCAATTTTTTTCCGCAATTTTTTCAGTGGATTTCCCCGCGCCCAGGTCCCCGCACCAGACCACAAAAAAACGCTAAAACCACCGCAGCGGTTTTAGCGTTGGATTGGATTTAACGGAAGCCGCTGCTTCAGGCTTGGGCAGCGGGGACGGCCTTGCGGATATTGTCGAAGGTGGATTCGATGAGTTGTTTGCCTTGGTCGCCGTTGTTGTGATAGATGGCGGACATGGTCTGGATGGTGTTGGCGGCAGGGCCACCAAAGTTGAAGGTGCAGTTGATCACTTCGCACTTGTTAAGAACGAACGGACCGTAGCCGAGAACGACGAAGCGGCAGTCGCGGAATTCGCAGGTGTCGTATTCGTGGAAGTCGAGCAGGACTTCTTCATTCACAAAGGTGTTTTTGACGATTTTCATGAGGTTTATTGATTGTGTTTGGGGAGATGAGATCCGTTCAGGGAGGCGGGCCAAGAAGAGATGACCGAACCACGGAATGGTTTGAAGCCGGATTCAAGGGCGGATTTTCAGCGTGAGCAATCATTTTTTCCATAAAATTTGCCCAGCCCTCAAGGGGCATGCCGACTGTCCAACTGGAATACCTGACCCGAGGTGTGGGGCAGTTGGTGGTGAAGGTGATGCATGAAGGCGGCGACCGCGCTCGGGGTGTTGAAGACACCCAGGCTGTGCTCGGCAAGGATCTGGGCGCGGCGTTTGGCTGTGACGGGGCGGGTCATCGGGGTCGCGAGAAAGCCGGGGAGAATGGCATTGGCGCGGACGCCGTGGCGGCCGTGGCGCCGCGCCAGATCATGGGTCAGACCTAACAGGGAGGCTTTCGCCGTGGCGTAGGCGGCCTGGCCCGGCGGTGGGTGCAGGGCGGAGAAACTCGAAATGAACATCAGGTGACCGCTGCCACGCGCCATCATGCCGGGCAACACGGCGGCCGCACAGGCGGCGGCACCGCCCAGATTCACGGCGAGGACCTCATCCCAAACCCTTGCCTCCAACCTAACAAGCGGGGCATCGCCGGTGATGCCGGCCGCGCAAATGAGCAAATCCACCACACGGCCGTGGAAATACGCCCGGACGGCGGCGGCATCTGTAACGTCGAGTTCGTGCCTGCCGGGCGCGGCAATCCGCCAGAGCGGGCTTTGAAAGGCCGTGACAAGGGCGCGGCCGAGTCCGCCGCTGCCGCCGGTGATGACCAGATGGTTCATGCGCGGGCGATGCTGGAATGGGACCGATGTGCCTGGCAAGCTTTTGGTGCTGGTCATCGGTGGCAAGCTCGGGTAGCTTGCGCGCGGATGATTTTAGGATTGATGGAACCCTCGGGCTTGATCGAGCAAGGCGGACCTCTGGTATGGGTTCTGCTCGGGCTGGCATTTATCGGCACGGTATGCGTGATCGAACGCTTGTTTTTCTTTCACCGGGCGCGGATCAATGTCGGGGATTTGCTAGTGGGCTTGGCCCATCATGTCCGGCGCCGCGCCTTTGCGGAGGCCTTGCACGAAGCAGCCCGCGCACCGGGACCGGTGGCACGCGTGGCGCATGCCGCGTTGTTAAGGTATTATCTGCCGCGGCAGGACTTGCGGCATGTGGTGCAGGAAGCCGGGCAGTTGGAGGTGCCGCGCATCGAAAACAACATCCGGGCCATCCTCGGCATCGCGCTCTTGGCACCGCTGGTGGGCATGCTCGGCACCATGGTCGGCATGGTCGAAACATTTCAACGCGTCAGCGAACAAGGCGGGTTTTCCAATCCGAACGAAATCTCCGGTGTTTTCACGGCATTGATCACCTCGGTGGCGGGCCTGACCGTGGCGGTGCCGATGTACTTGTTCTACCTGTATTTTCTCGGGCGGGCCAAGCGTTTGGTGCACCGCATCGAGCGGGCCGGCATTGAGATGATCCACCTCATTGCGGACACGCGGGAGGAGGCGGAATTCGCACCCTTCCGAGGTGAGGTGAGTGCGGGCAAACCCAGTGCCCAAGGCCAACGCGCCGCCGCCCCATGAAATTGGAGATGACTTTGCCTGAACGCCCGGGTTTCCTGCATCTGCTGCCGGTGTTCAACCTGTTTTTGTTGCTGCTGTTGTTTTTCATGCTGGGGCCCTCGCTGCTCTTGCAGTCAGGGGTGAGGGTGGAACTGCCGCCCTCCAAGTTCCAGATGGAGCGCTTCCGCAATGCCTTGGTCGTCACCCTCGGCCCCGGCCAGGGAGCACCGCGCATCCACCTCGGACGCCACCCCCTCACCCTGGTAGAACTGGCGACCCGTCTGGATGCCTTGCACGCAGACGGCACGGCGGCCAAATCCATCATTCTGCTGCAAGCCGACGTTGGCACTCCGGTGGGTGTGGAGCGGGAGGTGGCTGAGTTAATCCTCGGCAAGGGTTTCCGCTTGGCCATGGTCGGCCAACCCTCTCCAAGCCCGCAGCCCGCAGCCGCCCCGGATGCCAGCCAACCCGCCCCATGATGCCAGCCCGCGCCACGCCCCAAAGTCGCTCCGAGCTGGAAAGCTCCCTGCTGTTCCGCTGGCACGGCCGTCCCAAGGCCCATTTCCCAAAGCTCGTGCCTTTCGGCTTGGCCGCCCTCGCGTTCGCCTTCCTGCTCGCCTTGGTCCAGGTCAAGGTGGCCTCCCCCCAATTTGAAATGACCCGCAAGGCGTCCTGGATGCTGTTGCCCACCCACGGCGAGGGCGCCTTGTGGGCCATGCGTGCCAAAGAGAGCGGCCCCTCGCTGGCAAGCTACCAACCCACCGAATGGCAGGCCTATGCGGGGCTGGCAGCGGAGGCTTTGGAAGCGACGCGGATTCCGGCATCTAACTATGTTCCGAAGTTGCGAGGGTTACCGCCGGCGGAACAACTGGAGCCGTTGCCACTGACCGCCAAGGGCGAGACTGTGTTGCCGCACCGTGCGGCCGCACCGACAGCACGCGATGAGGGGGCGGCGTGGCGGCGTGCCCCGATGCTCTATCCGCTCTCCGTGGTGGCAGCCGGCGAATTTCCCCGCACGCTGCCGCCGTTGCAGGGCGAGATCGATGCGACAATGGCCGGGACCGACTGGCGGTTTCTGCTGCGGCTGCACCCCGCGGGCGGCGTCGCCGAATGCGTGGCACTGACCAAAATGCCGGGGGGCGCGGCTGCTTTGTTAGAAAACTGGCTGCGGGGGGTGTCCTTTGATCCAAAACTGGCAGCGGACGGCGGGTGGATTGCGGTCGGCCTTCGCTTCAACAACCAACCCGCGCATGGAACTGAGTCTCGCTGATTTCGTGTTGATTCTGGTGCTTGGCTCGTGCGGGCTGGTGCTCCTCAGCGCGCTGCTATCGCGGTATTTCCACGCCCGCACGGAGCGGCGTGGGCTGGCGCGGCGGGTAATCTGCCGCCTCTGTTTGCACGCGTTCGAAGATTCATCGCATGCGAGCATCGTTGCCTGCCCTGCCTGCCATGCGCTGACCCCGAAAGGCCGCTCGCCGGACCGCCAATCGTTTATTTAAATCACTGCCCGGGAACGGGCGTCTCCGGCACGGGGGCCACCGGGGGTGCGGACTCGGTGGGTGCGGGCGCTGGCGGGACCACGGGGATCGTGGGTGCGGGCGATTCCGGCGCTGGAGCAGGGGGCGTTTGAGCCGCGCGGTTGGCTTGCAGGGTCTTGGTTTTGGCTTGGATGGCACCTAACAAGGAGCCACCCGTTTGCATATAATGGCGGAGGGACAGTCCGCCGAAAAAGGCCAGCAATGCAAACAACATCAACCCCACAAAGATCATGAACCCATGTCCCCCACCCGCTGCCGCGCCGCTCTTCTTCTTCGGCTCCGCCTGTGGCTCCGCTTGCTCCCCGTCGGCAACCGACTTTGACTCCCCCTTGAAAACCAGCCCATCGTCCAACACTTTCTCGCGTGCCAGTGTGTCGCGTTCCTCCTCGCTCAATTCAAAATCGAACGCCACATCGCCGAGCTTCACGCTGAGACCATCGCGCAGGACAATTTCCTCGCAGCGCCTGCCATCGAGCTTGATGCCGTTGGTCGAACCGTGGTCGCGCAACTTATAGCCACCCTCGACGCGCAGCATTTCGGCATGCCGCACCGACATGGAGCTGCAATCCACCGCGATGTCATTCTCGCTACCCCGGCCGATGAGCACCACCTGGCGCTCGAGCTGAAACCGATAGGGTTGGGGCGTCTTGTTGGGAGCGGTAATGGTGACGCGTGGCATGGTCGTGGAATGAAGATCTCCAACGGGTTCTAGCGCAGTGGTAAATAAAATCACGCAAATTCCGGGAAAATTTATTTTGCATTGCCAGCCGGCGTCTGACCTGCTCAATTTTTCCCCGTCATGGCCAATCCGACAAACGTCCTCTCCAACGGAATCGAAATCACCGGTTCCATCCGCTTCACCAATGACATGATCATCGATGGGAAAATCACCGGTGAAATCATGTCTGACAAGGGCCGCGTGACCATCGGCGAAAACGCCACGATTGCCGGAGACATCAGCGCCGGGGAAGTCAAGGTTTACGGCAAAGTCGAAGGCAAAATCACTTCCCAGCGTTGTGAACTGCGGGATAAATCCCGCGTCAACGGTGACATCAAATCCAAGGTTTTCTCGATGGAGGAAGGCGCCCAACTCTCCGGCCGCACCGACATTGGGGCCTGATGCGCAAGCCGGCTCCGGCTTGCGACTTGCCACGCGCCACCCGGCGGCCAGGGCGCTTGGCGGGTGCCTGTGCTTGGCAAGGCAGCGGGTGGATGGATGAAATTCACCCATTTGCCAAGGTTTTCGCGTGCTTTGGCGTTTGCACTGAGCCATTCTCCTGTCAAGCTCTTCCAGCAACCCGATGGCTACCGAAACCTTGCAACAACAAATAGCCGCCACCAGCGGTTGGATCCAGGACGTGAAAAATGAAATGGCCCAGGTCTTGGTGGGTCAAGTCGAACTTGTCGACCGTTTGCTCATCGGTCTGTTATGCAATGGCCATATCCTGCTGGAAGGCATGCCTGGTCTGGCCAAAACCCTCGCGGTCAAGGCGCTATCCGGATCGATTCATGCCACCTTCGCCCGCTTCCAATTCACCCCGGATTTGCTGCCCGCCGACCTTGTGGGCACCATGGTCTATCACCCCCAAGGCACCCGCTTCGAGCCCAAACTCGGCCCGATTTTCAACAACCTGATCCTCGCCGATGAAATCAATCGCGCACCGGCCAAAGTCCAATCCGCCCTGCTGGAGGCCATGCAGGAGCGCCAAGTGACCCTCGGTGACCGCTCCTATCCACTGCCCCAACCGTTCCTCGTCCTCGCCACCCAAAACCCGATCGATCAGGAAGGCACCTATCAACTCCCGGAAGCCCAGCTCGACCGCTTCCTGCTCAAGGTCAACGTCGGCTACCCAAGCAAAGACGAAGAACTCACGATTCTGGACCGCATGGCGACCTCGGCCCCGCTCTATCAAACGCAACACGTCGCCACCCCCGAGCAAGTGGCCGCCTCGCGTGACCTGGTCAATCAGGTGTATATCGACCCGGCGGTGCGCCAATACATCGTGCAACTCATCCACACCACCCGCTTCCCGGCCAAAGTGGACATCCCCATGAAAAACCTCATCCGCGCCGGAGCCTCGCCGCGCGGCACCATCAACCTCGCCCTCACCGCCCGCGCCCGCGCCTTCATGCAGGGCCGCGCCTTTGTCACCCCGCAAGATGTCAAGGATATGGCCCACGGCGTGCTGCGCCACCGCATCCTCCTCACCTACGAAGCCGAGGCCGAGGAAGTCACCACTGACGCCATCATCACCCGCATCCTCAGCAAAATCCCCGTCCCGTAGAAAATGCTCTCTGAAGACCAAATCGAGGAAATGATGGCCCGCGTGCGCAAGCTCGAACTCAAGGCCCGGCGCTTGGTGCGCGAATCGTTTTCCGGTGAATACCGCGCGTCGTTTCGCGGCCAGGGTCTGGACTTCGAGGACTTCCGGGAATACCAGCACGGTGATGAGGTCCGCTTCATCGATTGGAATGTGACCGCCCGCATGAACCAACCGTTTGTGAGGGTGTTCCGCGAGGAACGCGAACTGGCCGTCATCCTCGCCGTCGATGTCTCGGGCTCCACCGACTATGGCAGCCACCACCTGAGCAAGCGCGAAGTGGCGGCGGAGGCCGCGGCCATTCTCGGCTTCAGCGCGCTGCAAAACGGCGACAAGGTGGGACTGCTCGCGTTTGCCGATGTGCCGCTGTTGTTTGTGCCGCCCGCCAAGGGCTCACGCCATCTGCTGCGTCTGGTGCGCGAAATTCTAACCACCAATCCGACACGACCCGGCACCTCCATCAAGGACGCCTGTGATTTTCTGGTCCGCACACTGCGCCGCCGGGCGCTGGTGTTTTTCATTTCGGACTTCCACTCCGAGCCTCTCGACCGGCCGCTCGGCAAGCTTGCCCGCAAGCATGAGACCATTGCGCTGAACGTGACCGACCCGCTCGAAAGCCATCTTCCCAAAGCCGGCAAAGTCATCATGGTGGATCCGGAAACCGGCTACGAAACCCTGGTCAACACCGGCAACGCCAACCTCCGCATGAGCTACGAAAAACTCACGCGCCGCCACCGCGAGGGGGGGGCATCCATCCTGAAAAAACACGCCATCGAAACCGCCGCGCTCAGCACCACCAGCGATCCGCTCCCGGCCCTGCACCAACTCCTCAAGCGCCACGGTGGACACTCCAAGCGGTGATGCTTGCAGCCAGCCAGCGGCTTAATTCCGAGCAAGTCATGGGAGAAGAACACGCCACCTTTGAACTCAAGGAACCGGCCAGCCCGGAGTTCATGTTGCCCCATGATTATTCTACGGCGGGATGGATCGGCACCGCGATTGCCGTGCTCGTCCTGCCCGGCGCATGGGGCCTCTGGCGCGCACGGCGCCACCGGCCAAGCCACCCGCAAGCGCTGCGCAATCTTGCCTTCAAAGAGGCGGTCAAAGCCTTGGATCAAATCAACACACCGCATGCCCGCAAAGCCGCGGTGCAAGCTTCCCTGATCCTCCGCAAGTATCTCTCACGCGCCGCCAATGATCCGGCTCTGTTTGAGACCCATGAGGAATTCATCTCCAGACACGACGCGCTCACCGTCCTAACCGAATCAGCCCGCGCCGCCTGCGCCAGCGGCTTTGCGCAGCTCGCCTCGCTCAAATACGCCCCGCAAGATCCGGACTTGCCCCCCCCTGCAGTCGTCTCCGCCGCGCGCGGATTGTTAGATAATCTTCACCGCGGTTTCCACAGCTGAAATGCACCCGCTCCTCGTCCATTTCCGTTTTGCCCAACCCGGCTGGCTGCTGCTCCTGCTGCCAACGCTCATGCTCCTTGTGCTGCGCCGCGGCCGCGGTGCCGCCGCCGCCGTGGTTTTCCCCAATCTATCGATTCTGGTCAGCCTCGGCAGCCGGGTGCGCCAGAGCGCGTGGAATTTCGGTCTGCCGCTCGCCTGCCTCGCCCTGCTGATGGCCATCCTCGCCATGGCCCGCCCGGTCTGGCGCAATGCATACCAGAGCCGCAACGCAAGCGGCATCGATATCATCATCGCCTTCGACACCTCTCTCTCCATGGCCATTGACGACTTCAGCTTCAAAGGCGGTACCATCAGCCGGATTGATGCGGCAAAGCAGGTGGTCGATGATTTCATCAGCCGCCGCCCCGATGATCGCATCGGCCTGGTCGCCTTCGCGGGCCGGCCGGTGTCGGCCAGTCCCATCACGCTGGACCATCAATGGTTGCGCAACAGCCTCAAGGATATCCGCCTCAATGACCGCAGAAACATCGGTACCGTCAAGGAATCCGGCACGGCCATCGGCTCGGCCCTCTCCGCCGCCGCGCTGCGGCTCGACTCCCGGCAGTCGAAAAGCAAAATCATCGTCCTCATCACCGATGGGGCCAGCAACTCCGGAAAAATCTCCCCGCTGGAAGCCGCCGCGCACGCCAAGACCCTCGGCATCAGGATTTACACCGTCGCCATCGGCACCGAGGATGGACGCGTTCCCGGCAGCATCCAGGCCTTCCCCCGCCAGGAATTCGATTTGCCCACGCTGCGCGAAATCGCCCGCGTCACCGGTGCCGAACATTTCTGGGCCCAACAACTCGAAACTCTCGAAACCACCTTCCACACCATTGACCGCTTGGAAAAAAGCGATTCAAAGAGTCATGCCGTCTTGGATGACAGCGAGCTGTTTCCGTGGTTTGTTGGAGCGGCCATTTTCGCAGCACTGGCGGCCGCATTCCTCATTGCCTTGAACCCCGCACCCTCACCCTGACCTCCATGCTCCTTGCCCAACCCGCCTGGCTCATGCTGCTGGTCCTGCTCCCCTTGTTGGGCGTAGGCGCCCTGCTCGTCGCCCGGCTGCGGCGCAAGCAATGGAGCGAGTTTATCGCCGCCCGCCTGCGCAACGACTTGCTGCGCCGCACCAGCGCCCTGCCGCGTTGGCTCGCTCTGGGCTTTCTCTTGGCCGCCTGTGCCACCCTCATCATTGCCATGGCCAGACCCCAGGGCGGGGCCGACACCAAAACCGAAAAATCCGTCGGTCGCAATGTGCTCATCGCCCTCGATCTATCCCGCAGCATGCGGGTCAAGGACGTCAAACCCGACCGCCTCGCGCAAGCCAAAGTGGTCGTCTACGAACTGCTGGAAGCCCTGCCCAACGAGCGCCTCGGGCTCATTGGCTTTGCCGGCAGCGCCCATGTGTTTGCCCCATTGACCATCGACCATGCGGCCGTCCGCGAAACCATCGAACAAATCGATGAAACCTGGGTCCCCCTCGGCGGCTCCAACCTCAACTCCGCCATCCGCCTGGCCGTGAGCACCCTCAAGGAAACCGGCCAGAAAAACAATGCCCTCATCGTTTTGAGCGACGGCGAAAATCACGAAGGCAGTCTCAACGCCGTCATCGATGAGGCCAAAAAATCCGGCGTCTATATCTTCGCCATCGGCGTCGGCACCGAGGATGGCGCGTATGTGCCCAACCCGGATTTTCCTAACAGCAACATGGTGGATCGCAAGGGCAAGGTGGTCCTCAGCCGCCTGCAACCCGACATCCTGCGCAAACTCGCCACCGACACCAACGGCCGCTACGCCCTGGCCGGCAGCGGCACGGACATCCCCGCCATGGTCAAGCTTGCCGCCAAAGACTTGGACGCCTTCGAGATGCAGGGCCGCGAACGCCGCATCGCCATCGAATTCTATCAATGGCTGGTTCTCCCTGCCATTCTCTTTCTCCTCGTCTCGGTGGTCGCCGGCACCCGCTGGCGCGGCGTCAAGACCCTCACCCTGCTCGCAATCTCATTCGCCGCCCTGCCCACAGACGCCTCGGCCGGCGATGCCGCCGCCGCCACCAAGGCCCTCGCCGACGGCCACAACGAGCCGGCCCGTGAGACCTTTCGCACCCTCGCCGCCAACTCCAAATCCCCGGAGCGCTCCGCCCGCTACCGCCTCGGCGAAGGCACTGCCGCCTACCGCGGGCATGATTTCAACGGTGCCCGCGAGGCTTTCAGCGGCGCGCTCCTCTCCCATGATCCCGAAGTGCTAGCCAGCGCCCACTTCGGCTTGGCCAACAGCCTGTTCCAACTCGGCTGGCGCACCCTCACCGGAGAACCCTACCCCACCGATCCTAACAAAGTGCCGGACATCGCCCGCTTCGACACACTGGTGCAAACCCGCCTCGCCGAGGTGCTCAAGGCCGAAACCCCGGCCGATGGAGACACCCACGGCATCGCCGCCTTCGAGTCCCTCATCATCAACTGGGCGGATGCCATCTCCCATGATGAATCCGCCCTCGCCATCGATCCATCCCGTCAGGATGTCCGGCACAATCATGCGACCACCCTCACCTATCTCAAGCGCCTCAAGGAATTGTTAGAGCTAGAGCACGACAAGACCCAGCAGGCCATTCCGGAACCGCAACCGGGACCCCAACCCGGAACCCCCGGCGAGTCCGAGGGCGATGGCGCGCCCAAACCTAACGATCAGGGCAATCCGGGGGCCCCTGACAAACCCAAGGATCCCGGCGAGCAGGGGAAAACCGGCGAACAGCCCGACAACAACCCCGGCGAGCAACCCGACCCTGATGCGGACAAGAATAGCAAGCCCAAGGAGGACGATAAGCAACAAGGCGAAAATGACGCTCCCAAACCCGACGAAACTCCCGAAGAACATGCGCGGCGCATCCTCGGTGAGAACGCCGACTTGGAGAAAGGTCCGTTGCGCTCCGGCGGCATCGAATCTAACAATACAGAAAAAGACTGGTAACATCATGACTGCTTGGAACCATCGGATAGCCACCCTCGCCGCCTTCGCGGTTTGCCTGTGTAGCGCGCGGCAAGCGTCCGCCCAGCTCTCGGCACAACTCACCACCCGCCACCTCGTCCGGGGCGAACAGGCCTTCCTCGAGATCGCCCTGCCCGGGCGGCCGCCGGATACCATGCCGGCAACCCCCAGCATTCCCAACGTTTCCAT
>JBAXPF010000108.1:0-12079 GCA_037132955.1 Verrucomicrobiota bacterium
AAATTCAAAAATCAAAAATCAAAATCCAAATCCCCAATCCCCCTGCCCCCGGTCTTCCCCAACCCAAACCACCCGGCGGATGGGGCACCCACGGGGGGGGTGCTGGCCGGGGGGGGCGGGGGGTTGGGGCGGGACGGCCATGGGGGGACGGTGCTCTGCGGGGGGGGGGGGTATGGGGGGGGGGGGGGAAGAAATGCGAACATCGAACATCGAACCGGAGAGGAAGAGTCTTTGAGGCAAGAGGGGCACGGCCAGCTTGGCCGTGTGTCGGATGAGCAAGCAACGGGCGGGCCGCCCGTTCCCCACTTGGGAATTGGAAGTCGTGCGGACAACGGACAACCGCCCACTCTTCACCTGCAGCGCATCGGGGCGACGGCATTCGGACGGGGCACGTTTGTTGGCAAGTTGTTGGATTACGCGACCTATTATCTCGGAGCAAGTTGGAAATTGCTGACGATGCGTCCGCCGCCCGACCGGATCGTGGCATTGACGACGCCGCCCTATCTCTCGGTGGTGGCGCGGGTCATCTCGAAATTGCGCGGCGCGGACCATGCGCATTGGGTGATGGACTTGTATCCGGATGTGCTGGCGGCGCACGGGATGTTGGATGAGCGGGGGCTGGTCTATCGGATGTTGGCGGGCCTGGCGCGGTGGGGGTTTGGCGGCACGCGGTGTGCCGCTCTCTTGACCTTGGGACCGGACATGGCGGAGCGGATGGGGCGCCGGATGAAAGTTGATAGTGACCCGTTATCCGGGAAGACGCATGACAAGAAGACACCAGACGCAAGACGGCGGACAACAGAACACCGTGTCCACTGGGTGGCGCTGTGGGGAGGGGGGGAGAGAGTCGGCAGTGAGGAACTAACCGGGAAGACACAAGACAACAAGACTCAAGACACAAGACAAGAGGCAGAGAGTCATTCGAACATCGAACATCGAACGCCGAACATCGAACATCGAACGGAAGAGGATTGCGGAGAGGAGCTAACGCACAGCGCGGCAGCCTCTTTGGCGGCGATCCACGATCCACCATCCGCAATCGACGCCCTGGCGTTGCGACAAGCCCGCGGCTGGAACGACGACGATCTGGTGGTGATGTATTCGGGCAACATGGGCTTGGGACACCGGTTTGGGGAAATTCTGGCGGCGGCAAGCTCGCAAGCGAGCCGATCAAGGATTTTGGATGATGGATTAAGGATTGAAGAGAAAGATGAGAAGGCTCTGTTCTTTCATTCAAAATTCAAAATCCAGCATTCAAAATCCTCTTCCTCCGCGCTGCGTTTTGTCTTCTTTGGCGGTGGGAAACGCCGGGAGGAAGTGGCCAGGTTCGTTAGGGAAAACCCGGCCTGCGGCGTGGAGTTACACGACTATGCCGCAGCGGATGACCTGACGGCCCATTTGCAGAGCGCGGATGTGCACCTGGCGTCGTTGGATCCGGCCTGGACAGGCACCATGGTGCCGAGCAAGGTGCAGGGAATATTCGCTGCGGGACGCCCGGTGATATTCATTGGCAGCGCGCTATCGAGCATCGGCCGGTGGGTGATGGAGAGCGGCGGCGGCTGGGTGGTGGCACCCGGGGATGTCGCAGGCCTGCTTGACGCACTCGCGCAAGCCTGCGATCCAACAACCCGCACGACCCGCGGGCATGCCGCACAGGCATTCGCCGGCGAGCATTTCAACCAGGCCCGCAATGTCGCCCGGGTGGTGGAGATCTTGACACGCTGATTCAAAATTTGAAATTTCCTTTCCACGCGTTGCATGTTACAATGCGCGAGTCATCCACCCATGATTCCTGAACTCACCCTTGCCGTTTTGTTAGCAGGAGCGCTCTCCCTCAGCCTCAACCGGGTGTTGCTGTACCTGGCCCCACGCTGGGGGCTGATGGACCAACCCGGCGAGCGCCGGATCCACACCACGGCCATCCCGCGGGCCGGTGGCATCGCCATCTGGCTGAGCTTTCTGCTGGTTGTCGTCGGCGGTCTTGCCAGCGGGTGGCTGCACGCCAGCGGGTCGCTCTCATGGCGGTGGTTGGCAGCGTTTGCGGCGGGTTCGGCGGTGTTGATGGTGGCGGGAATCTTCGATGACCGGACAGGCTTGTCACCCTGGGTGAAGCTCGGGGCGCACATTCTGGCACCGACGGTGTTTTTCATGATCCATCCGCTCGATCTCGGGATCTTTCCGGCAGGGTGGCTGTGGATCTGGGATTACGCGGTATTTGTCATCTGGTGTGTGGTGCTCATCAATGCCTTCAACCTCATCGACGGGCTCGACGGGCTGTGCGGCGGCTTGGCCGCCGTGGCAACCCTGGCCATGGCGGGGCTGGCCTTGGTGAACCATCGGACCGATTCGGCGCTGCTGCTCGTGGTGATGGGCGGTGCCATTCTCGGATTTCTAAGATACAACCTCAACCCGGCCCGCATCTTTCTGGGCGACGCAGGGTCCATGTTGATCGGGTTCTTCCTGGCAACGGCGGCCACCGACGCAGTGGGACGCAAGGCAGTGGTCGGCGTGATTCTGTTGCCGATTGCGGTGGCCGGGGTGCCTCTGTTGGATGTGCTGCTGGCGATCTGGCGGCGCAGCGCGCGGCGGCACCTCCGCGCGTTGCGCGGCGAAAAGACCGAAGGCGGAATCTTCGATGCCGACAGCGACCACCTGCATCATCGGTTGCTGGAAGGGGGAGGCACCCAGCACAAGGTGGCCATCGTCTTGCAAGGCATTGCCATCGTGCTGGCAACCCTTGCGTTTCTGCCGCTGTTGTTTGGTGAGCGCATGTATGCCGTGTCACTGGTGGGACTTCTGGTAGTCACTTTGGTGGGTGTGAAGCATCTGGCACGGGTGGAAATCGAGCACACCGGCAGCGTCATTCACATGGCGATCAAGCTGCCGGGACACCGGCGGCGAGTGGCGGCCATGCTCTTTACTTACGACCTGCTGGTGCTGAGCGGAGCGGGTGTTGCAGCGGTGCTCATCGAGACCAATCGCCTGACGCGAGGGGGCGATATCATGCATCTGGCGCGCTTTGTGATGGTGTTTCTGGTGCTGGGAAGCATCACCCTGTTAGCTCAGCGGGTGCACCAACGGCTGTGGGTGCGGGCCACCATACGCGATATCATCTCGCTGCAATTCTGGTTGCTGGTGGCGGCCATGGCCTCCTTCACGCTCTTCACTCTGGTCTATTCGAGCTTGGAATGGAGCGCCCTGCGCCTGACCCTGATGGCCTATCTCTTCTCCTGCGCAGGGGTGTGCCTGCCACGGGTGACCCTGGATCTGCTACGGGATTACGGCATGGACGCACGCCTTTTCACTCCCAAGCAGATGACCGATGGCGGCTACGGAGCGGTGGTGATCCTCGGTGCCGGGGACCTGGGCACCCTCCTGCTCAATCATCTGAAATCGAGCGCCCACGATGCCTATCCAGGCTTGAAAATCCTCGGTTTCATCGATGAAATGAAGGTGCTGCACGGGCGGCGACTCCGGTCATTGCGAATTCTTGGCGGCCTTGATCTCGTGCCTAAACTGGTGCAGACTCAGCAACTCAAGGGCATCATCCTTGCCATCAACAACCCTTCCCAAGAGTTGCTAGATCAACTTGAAGCCCTCTCCGACCAGTATCAACTCAAGATCCATCGCTGGCAGGTGGGGATGGAGGAAATGTGAGAGGAGAGCACGAGGCGGCCAATACCGTCAGTTCAGCAGGTGGACTGGCGGCCCGCCCGTCAAGGCCGACGGGCTTCCAGCCTGGGGGGGGGGTTGGCGGACAAGCGGGACGCGCTGTCTTCCCTAACATTCGGGACGCCTGTTTTCCTATCAAGAAGCGCCAAACCGCCGGTAGCGGGCGGCACATGACCTAACAATCACATCCCGCCCACAGAGGAAATCACGGACAAGCGGGGTCGCTTGTCCCTACCGACCGCCCACGCCCCATATGCATCCCCCCACCGCCAACACCCCCACCGCCACCCTCACCGCCACCTGGCTGCCGGTCATCGGCGTGGCGGCCCTGTGGACACCGGCGATGCTCGCCGCATCCTACGCGTGGGGCCACGGCGAGTATTACGACTACGGCTGGTTCGTGCCCCCCGCCGCGTTGTGGCTCACCCTCCGCCACTGGAAGAGCCTTGATGGACCGGTGACCCTGCCGCGACGCGCGGTGGTGCTGGCCGGCGCGGCGCTGCTGCTGCCTTGGATCCTGGTGCTGCGGGTGTTGGGCTACACCGATCCCACCTGGCGGCTGCCGATGATTTTGTTAGGACTGACGGCGGCGCTCATGGGTCATGGCCTGCTCGCCGCAACCCGCGGCACGCGGGCCTCGGCCGGCTTTGTCTGGATCACCTTGCTGTGGCTCTCGGCACTGCCATGGCCCACCGTGGTGGAAACGCGGATCGTGCATCACCTCACCCAGGGCGTGGTCACGGCGGTGGCGGAGGTGTTCCAGATGGGCGGCCGGCCGGTGGAAGTGTTAGGAGATCGCCTGCGCCTGCACACGTTGACCGTGGAGGTGACCGATGGCTGTAGCGGGGTCCGCTCGTTCCAAAGTTTTGTGATGGCAACGTGGTTTTTCGCGGAACTCCAAGGCTTGCGGGTGGCCCGGGCACTCACCTTGCTGGCGTGTGCCTGCGGCATCGCCTTCGGGGTGAACATGGCACGGACTTATGCCCTGGCGGAAATCCGCTTCACACAGGGCATGGATGCGTTCCACCAAGCCCACGATGCCCTTGGCTTGCTGGCGTTTGGCGTCAGCGGCTTGATTTTCTACCTGATCTCCGGCAGGCTCGCGGCGCGTCCCCGCCAGCAAGTGGTGAGAACCGTGCAAAGCCACTGAACTAACGATGATCCGCAACTCCATAGAAACCCTCTGGGACCGCTGGGCCAACCTCCATCCGTTTCCCCGTTTCCTCATCCTCAGCGTGACGGCGGCGGCGCTCGCCTTGGTCGCGGCCAAACCGGCCTATCAGGCGTTCAAGACATGGCGCGTCGAACGCAACCTGGTGGCCGCCCGCAAGGCCGTGAGCGAGGTGCGCATGGATGCGGCCCGCGACCTCTCACTGACGGTGCTGCACGCCGGAGACCCCCGCATTGAGGCCTACCAGATTTTGGAAAAATCCACGGCGGCGTTGCGCGACCCGCGCCACGGCGACATTGCCCGCAGCCTGATGACCCACCCGCAGAGCACGGATGAGGATCGCTTGACCGGGTTCCGTGGCATCGCCCAAGAGGTCGCGCTTGGCTTGCTCGGTCAGGCATGGACCACATTGCCGGACGCGTGCCAGCAAGACTCGCGCTTTGCATCGGTGTTTGCGGATCGCCTGATAGCCGAGCGGCGCCTCAGCGAGGCGGCATCGGTGTTGTTGGCCGTGCCGGAGGCGACACGCACCTGTGCGGTCCAGACACGCCTGATCCGCGTCCTCATCCACAGCGGCAAACGCGATGGCCATATCGAGGCCCAACGCCTCATCGCCGAGCAAATGTCCACCGATCCCGCCCACCCCGACGAGTGGGTCGACCTGCTGGAGGATATCCCGGCTCAAAGCCTCCAGGCAAATTTGTTAGAACATGTCCGCAACCTGCTGGAACACCCGGTGGGTGGAGACAAGAGCCGCATGGCCCTGATGCTGGCGCGTATGGACTATGCCGCCAACTTGTCCCGGGGCGCGGCGGTTATTGACAAGGCCATCGAGCGCTGGCGTGACCGCGACCCGCAAGCCCTGGCGGATTTTCTGGGGGATCTCGGGCTCTATCAACGGTTGCTGGATACCTTCCCGGCGGAACAACTCAAGCCCCATCCGAAATTGCTGCCCCGGATGTTGGAGGCGCTGGAACGCAGCGGAGCTTGGGAGCAGGTGGTGCCACTGTTGGATGCCCATGGCCCACAATTGCCCAAGTTCGAGGAACTCGGCCACCGCGCGCTGGCCAGCTCCAAGGCAGCCGATGCCAAGGCGGCCGATGCCAAGGCGTCCGATGCCAGATCCCGCGCTGCGGCTTGGAATGCCGCCATGGCGGAGGCGGCAACCAGTCCCCAGCCCACCGCCTATCTGACGCTCCACCGGCTCGCCCGCGACGCGGGCCTCACCGACGAGGCGGAGCAGGCGATGGCGGCGGCGATCTGCCTGGGCCGCGGGCCGCTGCCCTTGTATGTGGAGCTCAAACCCTTGCTCACCTCACTGGCACGGCAAGGGCGTGACAACGTCTTGCTGGAAATCTGCGCCAGCTATCTCGCGTTTGAACCCGGCAACCCGGTGCTGCTCACCCAGTTTGCCTACCTCGCCTGCCTCACCAACGCGGTCGACTCAAAAACCCTGCTCAAAGCCATGGAAACCCTCGCCACCGGTTTCCCCAAGGAACTCACCATCCAATGCGTGCTCGCCACCGCCTACCTCAGCAACGGCCAAGCGGAGAAGGCGGCGGAGACGCTCGAGCGCCTGGAATTGGACCCCGCCCAACTCCCGCCGGGTTACCGCGCGGTCTATCTAACAACCCAGGTGCTCAATCACCGCATTGCCAAAGACGACCCGCGCATCATCGATTTCCCGTGGAAATCCCTGCTGCCCTCGGAACGCAAAAAATTCAACGAGCTCATCCGCGCCGCCAAGCCATAGGGCGGGGAGGAGTTATGATGACAGCGGTATTTCACATGAAAGACTGAGAGTCCGGCGTGAAGCACCTCTTCTCATCAATCCAAAATCCAAAATCCAAAATCCAAAATTCAAAATTCAAAATTCAAAATTCAAAATTCAAAATTCAAAATCCCCCTCTCTTCACCGCCGGCGGCGCAGCAAGCCCGAACCTAACAGCAATCCGACCAGCACGCCGCTCGGCTCGGGCACGGTGCTGTAGGTGAGGGAATCGCCGTTAATGGTGAAGCTGCCAAGGCTGTTGACGGGGGAACTGGTCTGCACGGTTTGGAAGGCACCCGCGAAGAACGCCTTGCCAAAGATCGAGGACATCGCCCAGGTGTGGGTGACCCATGGAGCGCTCCAGAAGTCATCACTCATATTGACATGATCTCCGAAGATAATCAGGAAGACCGTGTTGCTCGTATCGACGCTGATCGCACCGCCTGCACCCACCATGTCATAGCCCATGCCGGCCATATTGGCACCGCTCGCATTCAGATCCCACTCGAAGATGGAGCCTGCGGCATAATGCAGGTCGCCGGAAAAATTCTGGGTGCCCACCTCGCCCACCGCGCCCGGCGCATGGGTGGCGCCGGAGTTGATGGTGGTGGCGCCGCCGACGGTGCCGGTGCCTGCGAGGGTGCCGGAGACGGAAACGGCACCGGTGGTGGAAAGGGATCCATCGACCACCAAAGTGCCCGCAACAACCGAGGTGCCTCCGGTATAGGTGTTGGTGCCTGATAGGATTTGGATGGATGCCCCGTCCTTGACCAGTGCGCCACTGCCGGAGATTCCCCCGGCAAAGGTGGTGCTGCCAGAGGTGGTGCCGATGGTGAGCGTGTTGGCTCCCAGCGCCACGGTGGACGTCGATGCGCCGGTGAGCGAGGCGATTTGTTGGTTGGTGCCCAGGGTCAGGTTGGAGCTGCCGGTTCCGGTGGCGTCCATGATGACGGCCGAGCGGGGAGCGGTGGGTAGCGCGCTATTGGCGTTCAAGGTCCCGCCGTTGATGATGTAGGTCGGCCCGGAGTATGTGTTGGTGCCACTGAGGGTTGTGGTCGAGTTATCGACGACGAGGTCGGAGTTGGCGGAGGCCCCGCTGATGGAACCGGTGATATTGAATGTACCACCCTGCAGCACTAGGACGCTGCCATTTTTGCTAATGGTGCCGCCGAGGGTCACCGTGCCGGTGCCGGTGTTGTGCAAGACCCCTTGGTTGGCGCTCACCGTGATGTTGTTGTTATAGGTGTTGCCGCCATTCTCGTTGTTGCTGGAGGCACCGGTGAATTGCAGCACCGAGGCACTCTCGGCTGAGCCGTCCAGAGTGATGGCGCTGCTGCCCAGGCTGTCCTTGGTGGCCACCGCCAAGGTCGCGGTGCTGCCAACTTCGATGTTGCCGCTGAAGCTGGTATTGGTGCCACTGAGGGTCAGCTGGCCGGAGACGGCGACCTTGCCCGCGCCGCTGATTTCACCGCTGTAGGTGCCCTCCGAGTCTTGGCTGAAATGGAAGGTGGAATCGCTGGCGAGCGCCAGGCTGGTGCCGGCGTTGGCGGCGGTGCCGGTGGCGGTTCCCGCGCTGATGATTGTCGGGGCGGCGTTGCTGCTGCCCGCCATCACGAGAAAACCCGCTCCGTCCTTGTGGAGGCCATAGCTACCGCTGATGGCACCTGAAAGGGTGAGGGTTTGGTTGCTATCGACGGACACCCCGTGGCTGGCATCGTTGACGACAATGTTATTGCCCAAGGTGAACGTTGAGGAAACATTGAGCACGCCGCCACTGAAGGTGAGAGTGCCCGTGCCCACCGCCGCAGCCGCGCCGATGGAAAGGGTGCCGGCGCTCAGGGTGGTGCCGCCGGAATAGGTGTTGGTGCCGCTGAGGGTGAGGGTGCCGGAGTTATCCTTGGTGAGGGAGCCAGTGCCGGAAATCAAGCCGCTGAGGGTTTGGCTCGCGGAGGTGCCCACGTGCAGCACTCCGGTATTGGCGATGGTGCCCGCATAGCTGCCGCTGGTCCCCAGGGTGCCAGCGCCGCCGAGCTCCAAAGTGCCCGCACTGATGCCGATGTTGCCGGTGAACGTATTGGCACCGCTGAGGGTGAGGGTGCCGGCACCGGTCTTGGCCAGCGCGCCGCTGCCGGAGATGACGCCCCCCTGGCTGAGCGAGTAGGTGCCGGTATCGATGGTGCCGGTGACGTCGGTGTTCAGGACAACGGAGCGGGCGATGGAGACATTGGCGGCGTATTTCACGGTGGCGTTGCCGGCGAAGATGAGTTCGCCGTTGGTCTGGCCGTTGAGGTAAGTGCCCAAACTCTGGCCGGAATTGACGATGAGGGTGCCCGCGCTCAGCGTGATGCCGCCTTCAAAAGTATTGTTGCCGAGCAATGCCAAGGTGCCGTCACCGGTCTTGGTGAAGCCGCCGGTGCTGGCCATGATGCCCCCGTAGCTCAGGGTTTTGTTGGTGGCCACGTCAAATGTGCTGTTGCTAGCCAGCGAGATGCCGCGGTTGCCGCTCAAGGTGACGTCTGCCGTGGCGGCCAGGGTGCCGCCGTTGAGCACCAATTGGTTTGCCGTGGCGGATCCCGGTGCCGTGCCCAGGCCGCTGTCGGCAGCGATACTCAGCGTGCCGGCAGTGATGGTGGTGGCACCGGAGTAGGTGTTGGTGTTAGTGACGGTCATGGTGCCCGCGCCGACCTTGTTGAGGGCACCGGTGCCGGAAATGACGCCGTTCATTTCAAGCGCATAGCCGTGGGTATCGGCATTGGCGGTGGCACCGCTGTCGATGATCCAGCCGCGGGCGACGGTGCGATCCGCGTTGGATTGCAGTGTGGCATTGCCCGCATACACCAGGCTGTTCGATTCGGAGCCCATGCTCGCGGCGTTCTGGATGATCAAGGTGCCTGCGGCGAGGATGGTGTTGCCGGTGTAGGAGCTGGTGCCGGTGAGGGTGAGCGTGCCCGCGCCGGTCTTGGTCAGGGTGCCCGTGCCGCCGATCCCCTGGGCGTAGCTGGTGCTGGCGACCACATTGAAAGCAAGGTTGCCGTTATTGGTGATGCCCGAGCTGGTGGTGATGGACCCGTCGCTAACACCGTCGCCGATTTGCAGCGTGCCGCCCGAATTGATGGTGGTGGCTCCGGTGAACGTGTTGGAGCCGCAAAGCACCAGGGTGCCCGTGCCGGCCTTGGTCAGCGAGCCGCTGCCGGAAATGCTGCCGTCATGTTCGAGCTTGTAACCGTTGGTGTCGATGGTGCCGGTGATGCCTGAGTTCAGCACGAAGCCACGGGTGGTGGTGACGTTGGCGGCGAGTTTCTCGGTGGCGTTGCCGGCGAAGGTAAGCAACGACCCGCTGTGGGTTGCATCCCCGAGGCTGGCGCTGGAATTGATGGTGAGGGTGCCGGCGTTGAGGGTGATGCCGCCATCAAACGTGTTGGCGCCTAACAACTCCACCGTGCCGTCCCCGTTCTTGATGAGTCCGCCGGCTCCGGTGATGATGCCGCTGTAGGTCAGGGTGGTGTCGGTGGCCACGTTCAAAGTGCTGGTTGCCGGCAGTGCGATGCCGCGATTGCTTTCCAAGGCGAAGGTTGCCGTGGCGGCCAGGGTGCCGCCGTTGAGCACCAATTGGCCTGCCGTGGCGGATCCCGGAGCCGTGCCCAGGCCGCTGTCGGCGGCGAGGCTCAGGGTGCCCGCGCTGAGGGTGGTGGTGCCGGTAAAAGTATTCACGCCGGCAAGTGTCAACGTGCCTGTGCTGCTCTTGCTGAGGGTGCCCGTGCCGGAGATGATCCCGCCGAGCGTTTGGTTGGCAGAGGTGCTCACCTGCAAGCTGCTGGCGTTGGCGATGGCACCGGCATAGCTGCCGCTGGCACCCAGGCTGCCAGCCCCGCCGAACACCAAAGTGCCGGCGCTGATGGTGGTGGCACCGGTGTACAGGTTGGCCCCACTCAGAACCAGTGTGCCGGCACCGGCCTTGGTCAGAGCGCCACTGGTGGCGGTGCTCGCGCCGGACATCGTGAGCGTGTTGGTGCTCACGTCGATGGTGCCGGTGGTGGCCGCCGTCAGCGTGAAGTTGCGGTCGGTGGAAGCCGTCGCACCGTTGTATTTCAAGGTGCCGCCGCCAAATACCAGGTTGCTTGCGGCGTTGCTGGCTGAGCCGAGGTTGCCGGAGGTCACACCGCCGTCGCCGATGCTGGCGACCGCCAAAATGCCACCGCTGAGGGTGGTGACACCGGTGTAGGTATTGGCACCGGATAGGAGCACGTTACCCGTGCCGCTCTTGGTGAAGGCGCCGCTGCCGCTGATGACATTGGCGTAGGCTTGGCTGCCCACCAGATTGTAAACCAAGGCGCTGTTGTTGACGATATTGGCGCTGGTGCTGATCGTGCCGTCGGTGACGCCGTCGCCGATTTGCAAGGTGCCGGCGCTGATGGTGGTGGTGCCGCTGTAGCTGTTGCTGCCGCAAAGTTTCAGCGTACCGTCACCGGTTTTGGTCAGCGCGCCGGAGCCGGAGATAATGGCTTCATTTTCCAACGTGTGGCCATTGGTGTTGATGGTGGCCGTCACGCCGGAGTTGATGACATTGTTGCGGGACAAGACCATGTCGGCATTGATCTGCAGCGTGCTGGCGCCGGTGAAGGTGATCATGCCGCCAATGGCGCCAATGCTGCTGGCCGATGTGATGGCCAGGGTGCCGGCGCTGATGCTCACGTCACTGGTGAACGTGTTGGTACCGGAGAGCGTGAGAGTGCCGGTGCCCGCCTTGGCAAGGCCGCCGTTGGAGCCGGAAACAATGCCGGAGAACTCCACGTTCGAGTCTGTCTTGATGGTGTGAGTGGTGCCGTCGAGGTCCACCCCGCCGGAGAATGTCAGAGCGCCCGTGCTGGTGGCTCCCAGCGTCACATCCCCGCCCAACAGCAGATTGTTCGCGAGCGTGCGCGCTGCGGACGAGTCCGACGAGAGCGTGCCGCCGTTGAGGGTGAGCGGGCCGCTGCCCAGGGCCGCCGCGTCGCCGACCTGGATGACGCCGTCGTTGAGGATGGTGCCACCGGTGTAGGTATTGGCGTGGGTGAGGCTGAGGGTGCCGGCACCAGCCTTGACGAGGCCGCCACCCGCATCCGAGACGGTGCCGGAGAACGTCACGGCGTTGCCGGTGGAAACTGTGATCGTGGCGGTACTAATCGAGAGGTCCACCCCGCCGCTAAAGGTCAATGCGCCGGTTTTGCCGCTGCCGCCGCCGAGGGTCGTGTCACCGCCGAGCAGCAGATTATTGGTGAGCGAATAACCGGTGGTGGAACTCGACGAGAGCGTGCCGCCGTTGAGGGTGATCAGGCCGCTGCCCAGCGCGGTGGCGTTGCCCACCTCAAGGACACCGGCGTTGAGGGTGCTGCCGCCGCTGTAGCTGTTGGCGTTGCTGATGGTGAGTGTGCCCGCGCCAGATTTGGTGAGCGTGCCGGAGGTGATGCCGAAATTATCAGGGCTTG
>JBAXPF010000109.1:0-12046 GCA_037132955.1 Verrucomicrobiota bacterium
CAAGCGCAAGGATGACGTGCTGCCGAAATTGTTGGAAATGACGCGGAGCAAGAATTCCAACGCACGGCTAGGGGCGGTTGCCGCCCTCGGCCAACTCAAGGCCCGGGCCATTCCGGCGCTCGACACCCTGGCCAACCTGCTCAACGATGACGACCGCTGGCTGCGCGTGCAAACGGCGGAGGCGTTGCGGACGATCGGGGCCGATGCGCGGGCGGTGTTGCCGCAGATGCTCAAAGCCGCGACGGTCAAGGATGACACCGATCCGATGGAGTTCGGGGTGGGGGCGCTGGCGTATGCGCTGTTTTATCCGGGTGGGGCCTATGGGCCGAAAGGTTTATTGGCCGGCAACATCAAGGACATCCCGAAGGAACAGCTCTATCCGGTCATCCGGATGGTTGCCGCCAATCCGGACTCCGCCGCGCGCGGCTGTTTGAAATCCAGCTATGCCCTGTTCACCGAGGACGACTTCAGGGCGCTGGCACCGGAGGTGGTGGCCAGCATTGAGCACATGGCGAGCGCCAACACGATGTTCTCCAAGGGTGTGCGCTTGGCCGGCATCCAGGCGATGGCGCGCCTCAACATTGAGGAAGGCATCCCGCTGACCCTCATGATGATGAACCTCAAGGACTGGGGGAAGGGATATATCATCCAGACCTCCCTTGATGTTCTCAAACAATACCGTGGTGCCGCCAAGCCCGCGTTGCCCGAGTTGAGAAAGCTGGAAGTGGAACTCCGCAACGCGAAAAAGGAGCACGACAAGCTAGTGGAGGTGATCAACATCATCGAAAATGACACCCAACCGCCCCAACTCATCAGTTTGAAAGACAGTCTGAAGCAAGAGCGTTCCTCAAACTAACACATAATGAACCATTTGCATTTCTATACGCTTCTTGCCTTGTCGGCCATCGCGCCGGTGCCTGCGCTGGATGCGGAGCCCGCTCCCGCGAACCGGCCTAACATCATCCTTTGCATGACGGACGACCAGGGGTGGGGTGATGTCAGTTACAACGGGCTTAAGAAAATCCAGACGCCCAATCTCGATGCTTTGGCGGCGGCTGGCGTGCGCTTCAACCGGTTTTACGCGCAGCAGAGTTGTTCACCGACGCGGGCCAGCGTGATGACCGGTCGTCACCCGAACCGCATGGGCCTGTTCTGGCCGGGAATCAAGCTGCGCAAACAGGAACTGACTCTCGCGCAAGCGGTCAAGCAGGCCGGCTATGCCACCGGCCACTTTGGCAAATGGCACCTCAACGGGGTGGCCGGCCCGGGCAAGGTCATGCCGGATTCCGATCCGCTCTCACCGCGCAATTGCGGCTTCGATGAATCGTTCTCGGTTTCTAACTACTTTGAGACCGACTGGACATTCGGTCACAACGGGGTGCCGGAAAAAACCACGGGTGATGGATCGGATGTCATTGTGGACCGGGCGCTCAAGTTCATTGGCACGGCGACCGAACAAAACAAGCCGTTTCTGGCGGTCATTTGGTTCGGCAGTCCGCACCCGCCGTGCAATCCCACACCCGAGGATCTCAAGGCGGCCGGCGGCTCCGGCTATTACGGTGAAATGCTCGGCGTGGACCGCAGCATGGGCACCCTGCGTGCCGGTTTGGCCAAGCTCGGCATCGCCGACAACACGATGTTGTGGTTTTCCAGCGACAACGGCGGCTGGATTGATCCCGCCAAGCCCGATGCCCTTGGCAACAACGCTGACCTGCGGGGACGCAAGGGTGATATGTTAGAAGGCGGCATCCGCGTGCCCGGGCTGATCGTGTGGCCGGCGCGCATCAAGCAGCCGCTGGTGACGGAAACTCCCGCCGGCGTCGTGGATATTTTTCCCACCATCGTGGATCTCTTGCACATCAAACTTGAACACCCGGTGCCGCTGGACGGCATCAGCCTGTTGCCATTGCTGGACGGGAAAATGACGGCGCGGCCGCAGTCGCTAGGGTTCTGGCAATTCGATGAAGAGCAACCGGAGGTCACCACCAATTCAGGTCCCTCGGCCTGGAGTGACAACCAATACAAACTCGTCAAGTCCGCGCCCAATCATTGGGAGCTTTACGATATGACCATTGACCGCGGCGAAAAATACAACCTCGCCGGCGAACACCCCGATGTCATGAAACGCATGAAGGCGGAGTTGGAGGCGTGGCAGGTGTCGGTCATCCGCAGCTACAAGGGCGGGGACTATCCAAAATAGGCGGACTGAAGTCCGTGCCACGTTGGAACAGGCGCGGCATGCGGCATGGGTGTGGGAAGCCGCGCGGCTGAATCGTGGGGCATGCGGGATTAAATGAAAGGTGCGGGGCGGTGCCTGCGTTTTTGATGCTGCCGCACCAGCCACGATTTTTCAGCCATGACCCATCCTAGCCACAGGCCCCGCAGTTTTCCGCGCCTCACCCGCCTCGTAGCCGCACTCACCCTAACGGGCGGGGGAATCCTCACCGCCGCGCCGGCCGATCCTGCACCACTGCGCGGGTTGTCCGAGGTCGGTCACGCGCAGGTGGAATTGCGCGGCGGGTTTTGGGGGCCGCGGCTTAAAACCCAACACGATGTCACGATCCCGCATGCGCTGGATGAACTCGAGAAGGACGGCCACGTCACCAACTTCGACAAGGCGGCCGGCACATTCGACGGACCGCTGCAAGGCCACTCCGCATTCGACTCGGATTTATACAAGGCGCTGGAAGGCGCGCTGGATTCCTTGCAACATTTTGACGACAGCAAATTGCGTCAGCGCGTGGACGGCATCATCGACCGCATACTGGCCGCCCAACAAAAGGACGGGTTTCTCATCGCCTACTACATCGTCAAGGACCAGGAAAAACGTTGGGACGATCTGCGTCTGAGCCATCAGATGTATAACACCGGTCACTTCTTTGAAATGGCCGCCGCCCACCAGCGCCTGACCGGACAACCCAAGGTGCTCGCCGCCGCCAAGCGCTTCGCGGATCACATCGACGGCATCTTCGGCCCTAACAAACGCTACGACGTGGATGGCCATCAGGAGGTGGAATTGGCGCTGGTCAAGTTGTATCGCGCCACGGGTGAGCACCGCTATTTGGATCTGGCCAGGTTTTTCCTCGATGAGCGCGGCTACGCCCATGGCACGGAACGCAAGCCGTTCGACCCCAAATCCCAGGTCATGCCTACCGAATCCACGGTCGAACTGTCACGCGAGGAACAACGCGAGTTCTGGCACGCGCAACTGCGGGTGCGCAACGGCCGCATGCAGGATCACAAGCCGGTCATCGACCAACACGAAGCGGTCGGCCATGCCGTTAGAGCCGGCTACATGTATGCCGCCATGGCCGATATCGTCCGCTTCATGGCGGCCCCGGGCTACGAGCGCGCGCTCGATGACCTGTGGGGCGATGTGGTCAATCGCAAGATGTATCTAACTGGCAATATCGGATCCGGCCAGTTCGATGACGAGGGTTTCGGCGACCCTTACCTGCTGCCTAACAAATCCGCCTATTGCGAGTCCTGCGCGGCCATCGCCCACGTTCTCTGGCAATACGGGATGAATCTGCTCAAGGCGGAGGCGGAGTATGCCGATGTGATGGAACTGACCCTCTACAACGGGGTGCTTTCCGGGATTTCCCTGTCCGGCGACAAGTTTTTCTATCAAAATCCGCTGGCCAGCGAGAAGGGCGGCAAGCGCAAGCCGTGGATCGGTCTGTCCTGCTGTCCGACCAATCTGGCGCGCATCATTCCGCAGCTCGGTGGATTCGTCTATGCCATGGGCAAAAACCAAGTGTATGTCAATCTGTATGCCGCCGGTGAGGCCAAGGTGAAGATGGATGACGGCGCAACTGTCAAGCTGACCCAGCAAACCGGGTATCCATGGAACGGGAGCATCCGGCTCACGGTCGCCCCGGAGCAGGCAGCGCAATTCGCCCTGTGTCTGCGGATACCAGGATGGGCGCTGGGGCGTCCGGTGCCCGGCGATTTATACCGTTTTGCTAACACGAGTGTCGCGGCGGTGTCGCTCAAGGTCAACGGCCAGATCCAGGACGCCACGCCGCGCGCTGACGGGTATGTGCACCTGCAACGCAGTTGGCAGGCCGGGGATGTGGTGGAATTGGACCTGCCCATGCCGGTTCAGCGGGTGCTTGCCCATGAAAAAGTCAAAGAGGATCAAGGCAAGGTGGCTTTGATGCGCGGGCCCTTGGTCTATTGTCTGGAGGCGACGGATCAACCGGGAGTGGACCTCACCCGCGCCGTGCTGCCGGCCGATGCCGCATTGCGTGCTGAGCCACGCGCGGATTTGCTAGGCGGGGTGACGGTGGTCACCGGCCAGGCGCTGGCCAATGGCGAGCGCCCCGTGCCGCTCACCGCAGTGCCATATTACGCGTGGGAAAACCGTGACAAGGGCGCGATGACCGTGTGGATCCAGGCAGGCAATTAAGGAGGAGATTTTCGCTTGGGAAGGATGGCTCAGTGCTGGGGCATTCTGGAATAGGGATGGAATGCTTACATCAGGTTTGGTAGGGTTCCAGCCTCGCCAAAATTAATGGGAATTAAGGGGAAGAAATCGTAAGAGCTGGCAAATAAAGCACTTACAGAAGCCCTATAACTGATAGCACATCAGCTTGTCCTGCTCTCGCAGATAGAGCTTGCCGCCGGAGACCACCGGATGGGCCCACGATTCCTTTTCCTGATGCTTGGGCATGAAGGAGCCCAGCATGTGGAATTCCTTGGGGGTCGCTTCCACCAGCAGCACCAGTCCGTCCTGATAGCGGAAGATCAGGTGGCCGTCCGCATAGGTGACGGCCGCCGAGCCTTTGCCGGGGGCTTTTACCGCAGCCCACATGGACTTGCCGGTCTTGACGTCGATGCACACCGGGTCGCCGCCGTTTTGTTTGTGGCCGCAATAGATATAGCCGTCGACCAGCACCATGCCACCGTGGTGGTTTTGCAGCACGTCGGCTTTCAGGAAATAGAGTTCGGTCGCCTTCACGCCGTCGCCGTCCTTGTCGAGTCTAACCAAACCGGCGCCCGCGCCATAAGCGCTGGAGCTGAAAACATGCTCACCGGCGATGACCGGGCTGGAAATGTTCGCCACGCCGTTGGCCGAGTGGTCGTAGCCCCAGAGGAATTTGCCGTCGGAAGCGCGCACGCCGATCACGCCGTGGCCGGTCATTTGGACGTATTGTTTGACGCCAGCCGCCTTCGAGATGACGACCGAGCTGTAGGCCGCGCCAGGTTTGCCGTTTTTCCCGTATTCGGGCACCTTGCATTTCCAGAGTTCCGCGCCGGTGTCCTTGTTAAGGGCCACCATCATTGCTTCCGGGCCGCCGGGCGTGCAGATGGCGGCGTTGCCGTCCACCAACACCGATTCCGCATAACCCCAGCCGGACATCATCTTGCCGCCCCATTCTTTCTCGAAGCTCTTCTTCCAGACCTGCTTGCCGTCGGTAGTTAGACAGGCGATCATGCCGTTGGAGGTGGTCACCCAGAGTTGGTTGCCGACCACGGTGGGCGTGCAGCGCGCGCCCTCAAAGCCATGTTTCGGCACGCCCTCGGTCAGCGCCGTGGACCACAAAACCTTGCCATCCTTGGCATCGATGGCCACCACTCCCTGGCCATCCTTCATGTCGCCTGTGGTGTAGATCCGGTCCCCCACGACCGCCACACTGGCGTAGCCATTGCCCATGCCTTCGCCCATCCAGAGCAATTCCGGGGCCTTTTGTTCCCAGCTCTTGATGATGCCCGTTTCGGTCGACTTGCCATCAAGGTCGGGTCCGCGGAACTGCGGCCAATCCGCGCCTGCCACTGGCAAACTACCAAACGTCATACCGGTCAATAAGACCAGCATGCCCAACCTGTATGGATGTTTTGCATTCATTTGAATTTTCATAGTGAGTCCCGCCACTACGCGAGGCCGCCGCCACTTCTTGCAGGGAAACGCGCGTGCCATGAAAGGATCGGACTGTAACAGGCGTAGCGCCCCGACCTGAGTGTGACGCACCGATCATGAAAAAAATCAAGACAGCCGCGCAACGATTCCTTCTGGGTGCCGTGTTATTTTCGGTTCCCGCAAACCTCCTGGCCTGGGAACCGAATGCCACGGATTTGAAACAGGCGGTTGATACCGGGAATTTTGCCAGTTATTTTGACAACCTCTCCAAATGGCTGGGCCAGAAGGCGGCGGCCGCCCCGGGCGGCACATCGGAGTTGGCGCTCAAGACACTCCTCAAGGATCCTGCGGTTGTCAGCGCGCTTGGCCAGCGGACGTTTCTACTCAAATACGGCAGCGGCAATGTTGAAAGCTTCGCCAAGGCCGAGTCGTCCAACCAGGCATTCCTGCTCTGGCTCATGCAGAATGGCCAGGCCTTGGATCAGTTATTGATAGGCGCGGTGCCCATCGGGCTCCGGCAGCGCGAAGATAACAGTTTCGGCATTCCCGGCGGGTCGCTCAACATCTGGAAGACAATCTATGATGCAGACCCGGAGTCCAGGACCGGGCTCTATCTGAAGCTGGCCATGGCCACCGCGATGAACCCGCCGGGCACCGGTTGCAGGGGTGCCGGCCAAGCGGAAAAGCCCGAGGAGCCGTTGTCCCGCTACCAACATTTCAAGGCGGCACACAAGAACAAGGAGTTGTTCCCCAGTTTCGACAGGCTTGAGGTCTGGGAACTGCGGCACGTGACGTGTTCGATGGCGACCAATGCCGACCTCGCATGGGGCCGGGAGATGGTTAACACTTGGAACCCAACATTCCGGAACAATGAGGGTGTGGTCGAGACAACCACTCAGGTGTGGCGTAGAAACTCGCCCATTTCGCATGGCAACTCCTACAAGAACGTGCTGGCAGGCGGCGGCAAATGCGGTCCGCGTTCCTCGTGGTCCGTGTTCATTTGTCAGGCGTTCGGCATTCCGGCCACCGGGGTGGGGCAGCCCGCGCATGCCTGCGTGGCCTATCGAAAACCCGACGGTGTCTGGGCCACCGCCTTTGGCCGGAGTTGGGCCGCGTCCAAGCTGCTAGGGATATCGGGCAATGAATTCGTCGAGGGGATGAATGCACGGCTGCAACCGGAACGCTTCGCGCGGGTCGAACACATGCGCTGGCTGGCCTTGGCTCTTCCCGCAGCCAATCAGGCGCCGATCCTTGAACTTGCCAAGGAAATCACCAAGGCCCCGCCGGAGCCCGCCGCCACACCTGTGAAGGTGCCCGCGTTCGTGGCCGCAAAACCCGCAACCCCGACGCCCCCCGTCGTTCCGCCCACGTTCTCGGTAGTGAACGGTGTCATTCACGCGGATGCGGCATCGTTCTTTGACAACGGCGGCTGCACCGTGTTCGGTGGCCACCCCGGAGTGTGGCTTAATGATAGCTACCCGGCAGGCACCGGCAAACAGATCCATTTCGCCGCCAACATGGGCAGCGTTTGGGCAGGCTATAAGATCAATGTGCCCGCGACCGGAATCTATCAACTGGTGGCGAAGGTCGGCACGGTCAACTTTGAGCAAGGCCTGTTTGTCCGGTCCTACGGTGCCATGTATAGCGCCAAGAGCGCCACGGCGTCCGCCGTCTATAAGAACATGGTCAAAGATCTGGGCCCGCAGCAGGCGATTGACAACAATCCCGGCACGCGCTGGGCCGTCAATGAAGGGGTCGATCAAGCCATGTTGGAAATCGATCTTGGCGAGTCCAAACCTATCAGCACCTGCATGATCGACGAGCGGTTCTTCAACCGCATTTCGAGGTTCAAGGTGGAATACAAGGCCGGCAGTGAGTGGAAGCCGCTCTTTGAAGACACCAACATCGGGCTCGCTTACACGAAAGATTTCCCCATGGTGAAAGCCCAGAATGTGCGCCTCAGCACGTTGGATGGGCGCGAGCGGGGCGGACCCACAATCTGGGAATTCAGCGTGGGCACCGTCAAGAACGGCTATGCCTGGATCAATCTGCCATGCACCTACGGCTTGTGGGAAACCACCAAGCCGGTGGAGATCCGCTTGGTGAAGGGTGCCCAAACCATTTGGTTCTTCGCCCCATTCCAGCGCGGAGTTTCAATGAAGTCGTTCGACCTGCGCTTCAAGGGCATATCCCAAGCGGCAAGCACTCCGGCCTCGGACGCGCCCAAGCCATCGATACCGTCGAGCCAGCTGAAGAATGCCACCGGCGAAGATGCGGAGTGAGACGGAGGTGCGCCGCACGCCATCAATCATATGTCCCGAAATCCCGTGCCGCCTGCATGAAGGCGTGGAGATTTTCCGCCGGGGTCGAGGCTGGAAGCGCGCAGCCTGAATTGAGGATGAAATTGCCGCCCGGTTTCCACACGGCGAGTAACTGCCGCGTGGTCTCGCGAACTTGCGCCGGTGTCCCACGTGCGATGATGCCACTGGGATCGACGTTGCCGAAAAGCACATGGTTGGCACCCGCGGTGGCTTTGGCGCGGTCCAGATCGGTCTTGTAATCCAGTTCAAACCCGCAGCGTGGATACTGGGCGAGTTGTTCCAGGATGGTCGTGGTGTTGCCGCAGATATGGATCACCGTGAAGATGCCGTCATCGGCGAGTTCGCGCACGAGTCGTTCCTGATAGGGACGGGCGAAGCGCTCGAACATGGCCGGGGAAATCACGTCGGGTCCCGCCGCACTGTCGCCCAGCGACGTGAAATGTGCGCCCGCATCTATCAGCGCGCGTTGTGTGGCGAGGTGGCTTTGATAGGAAACTTCGAGCAAGTGGCCGATGCCGGGATGGTCCGGTTCGGCGGCCAGATCCATCATGAAGTCCTGCATGCCGCGCAGCAGCGCAGCCAGCGCGAACGCGCCCTGATCGGCATTCGCCCGGATGGCCACCCTGTCGCCGAGTTCTCGTGCCATGATGCGCACGGCTTCCAGCAGGACCGGAATGCGTCCGTCGCACAGCGGATTCACCGGGCGCAGCTTGTCAACCTCCTCAAGGCTGTCGATGGCCGGTGCGGCCAAGTGTCCGGGCTCATTGGGCGTGGCATCGCGGCGGGCGCCCATCGCCTCGGCCAGCATGGTCGTGTCCAGATCAATGAGAATGCAGTCGTGGCCGTATTTCTCCACGGCTTGGATATGCACCCGCGCGGCCGCCTCCGGATCGGTTAGATATTGCTCGAGCGGGGTGCCGGCCTCCTTCGCGGCCACCATGAAATTATGCAGGCAGACCGGCACGCGGTCGGGAATGCCGCCACGGATGACGGTGAGGCAACGTTCAACGGATGTCATTTGTTAGTTATAGCTGGATTGCGGGCGCAGGTCGGGCAAGGCTTGGTCGTGGATCTCACAAGGTGACTTTGACGCCGGTTTGCGCTGCGGCAAGGCCGGCTTCCAACACCTGCATGCATTTCACGCCGTCGAGGAAGTTGGGTGTAACCGAGGTCTTCCGGTCAATGGCATCGAGGAAGTCCACCACGCCATGATGGAACAAGTGTTCGAACCCGATGATGTGTCCCGGCGGCCACCAGTGATCCACGTAGGCATGACAGGGTTCCGTGACGATGATTTTTTTGAAGCCCTGGGCATATTCAGGATCGTCCTTGGAGAAATATTCCAGCTCGTTCATGCGTTCCAGATCGAACAACAAACTGCCCCTGTCGCCATAGATCTCGAAATAGTTGTAATTTTTCCGGCCGGGCGCGAAGGTGCTGGCCTCGAATGAGCCCATGGCGCCGTTTTCGAACTCGACGATCATGGCGATTGCGTCCTCCACGGTGACCGGTCCGGTTTGACCGCCACCGCTGCCGCCGGCTTTGAAGGTGCCGGCGATCGCGCCTGGCAACGGCCGTTCCTTGATGAAGGTGGTTTGCATGGCCACCACGCTTTTGATTTCTCCAACCAAAAATCTGGCAAGATCCACACTGTGGGAATTGATCCCGGCCTGTGCGCCCGATCCGGCCGTCTCCTTGCGCAGATGCCAGGTCAACGGGAAATTCGGATCACAGAGCCAATCCTGCAGGTAGGTGCCCCGCCAGTGGAAGATGCGGCCGATCTTTCCTTCATCTATCAACCGCTTGGCCAATGCCACGGCCGGGCAGCGGCGGTATTCATGGTTCAAGTAGTGAACGATGCCCGCTGCGGCGGCGGCGTCGCACATTTCCTGCGCCTCGGCGGTGTTGAGCGCGATGGGCTTCTCACAGAAAACGTGCTTGCCTGCCTTGGCTGCGGCCACCGCGATGTCCCTGTGCACGCCCGGCGGCGTCGCAATGTCAACAATGTCGATGTCATCCCGCGCGATGACTTTCCTCCAGTCGGTTTCCGTTTCCTGCCACCCCCACTTGGCGGCAAATTTTTTCAATGGTTCTTCCTGAATGTCGCACGCCACCTTCATCACCGGGTGGATGTTGAGATCAAAAAAATGCGGCGCGTTTTTCCACGCGTTGCTGTGGGCTTTGCCCATGAATTGTCCGCCAATGATGGCCACGTTCATCGTTCTCATCGCGCCATCCCCGCTTGGATTTTTTTCATACAGTCGATGCTTCGGGTTAGGGCGATGTCCTCGTTCTCGTGCATGGGATGGAGATAATCGAACTCAACGGCATAAATCCCGTCATACCCCGAGTCGTCCAAGGCTTGGCACAACGCCGGCACATCGATCACGCCGTCGCCAATGGCCGTGCATGCATAGTAGAACCAGTCATCGGGATTGCCACCCGGTAACGGGGCGACGTCCTTGAAGTGCAGCGCGTGGAGGTATTTCGAGAGTTTTTTTGCGGCCATGACCGGATCATCCCCATAGCGCAGGGCGTTGCCGGTATCCAGCGTCATGCCGAAGCAGGGCGAGTCTATCGTCTCAAACATTTCCAGCATTTCATCACAGGTGAAATCAAAATGATTTTCCATCGCCAGCTTGATGCCGCGGTCTTCCGCGCGCTTGACGGACTCCCGCATGAGCTTGATGAGTCGCTCCATCTGCGGACGGTGGGGCGTGTTGCGCAGTCCGTAATGGGATCCCACCATGCGCAGCACATCGGTGCCCAGGATTTCGCAGGTTCGGAAATGCGCTTCCATATCCGCCACAGCCGCGATGTTTTCGCCGCCTTCCAGGCCAGCCGGGTGTCCCCACGCCACGATGCACTCCAGGTTGCCCCGATCCATGATGCGCTTGAGACTTTTGAGGTAATCCTCGTCAAGACTCTCGAAAAAGCAGGTCTCCAATGAGACCCCGTCCACCTTCAACTCCACGGCTCGGTTGAGGAAGTCCTCATAGGTGAGTCTCTTTCCCGGATCCTGCTGGTTGTCATAGACCTCCCCGAAATAGCGATGAAAACAATAGCTGTCGATTCCTATTTTCATATATGATTATTCCTGTGCGGATAGTTGCATGCTTGACGCAGGTGCGACAAGCATGAATTGGTTTTGGCTCACGTGGCTCACGTTCACTTCACGCAACGTAATGACCGACAACCGGACGTCAATCAGGAAAATAGTAGCGTAGAAATCCGCACAGGCCGCCACTGGCATGGAGCGGGACTTGCCGAGTCCATTTTCTGGCGGATTTCCCTTGCCGTGCCTGCGGCGCTTTGCTAGGGCTTGCCCAGCCTTGGTGCCGTGGCTGGGTTGAGACTTTCCTCGGCGGTGGACTCGGGGCCGTCTCAACGTCAACGCACATGCACACGGGTCTTTTCCTGTTGATCGCCGCCGCGGCGATGCTCACCGGCATCGGGGCTGGATGGAGAGCTCCACGCATCTGGCTGGCAGTGACACTTAGCAGCTTGGGGGCGCTGCTGGTGGCGGCGCTCGCGGTGTTGGGCGGCGGTGCCGATTGGGTATGGCACAGCAGCTTCGCGGTGGGCGGTGAGTGCTTGTATCTGCGACTCGACGCGATCAGCGCGTTGTTTTTGCTGTTGCTGTGCGTGGTCGGTGGGGCGGCCACCGTTTATGGGCGTGAGTATTGGGCGGACGCGGCGCACCCGCGCTCGGCGCGGGCCGGACGGGTCTGGTGGGGCGTGCTGTTGTTCAACCTTGGCGGCGTGTTGCTCGCCTCTAACGGGTTGCACTTTCTCATCGGGTGGGAGTTGTTCACCCTGGCGGCGTATTTCCTCATCACGCTGGACCGGCAGCGGCGCGAGG
>JBAXPF010000110.1:0-12023 GCA_037132955.1 Verrucomicrobiota bacterium
GGGCGCGTGCCGCCGCCCGCACGTTTGAAGGCGAACTGGCCGAACTGCGCCAACACCTCAACGAACACCGCAACGCCCTCAACTCGGCCGACGGCCGCATCGCCTTCAACGACGAACGCAAGGCCGAACTCGAATCCCGCATCCGCCAAAACCACGAGGAAATCTACACCACCCGCGAAAAGCTCGCCCAACAGGAATGCGAGGTCAACGCCGCCACCGAGGCACTCGACCAACTCCACCGCCGCATCGCCGAGCAGGAAATCCTCCTCGCCGACCAGGAGACCCACACCCGCTCCACCCGCGATGAGCGCGAACGCATCGAATCCTCCCTGCGCGAAAACCGCGGTGAAGCCACCCGTTGCCAAACCCTCATTGCCTCGATGCAGGCGAAAATCGAGAGTGCCCTCGCCCAACTCGAAGGGACCCGCCAACGCACCCGCCAACTCGCCGACGAAGAACAACGCCTCACCCTCGAACTTGAGGAGTTCCGCGCCGAACAAGCCCGCATCGCCGGCGAGGTCGAAGCCACCGGTTCCCAACTCGCCACCCTCGAAGAAACGTTCCATACCGCCGAGCGCGCCTATCAGCATACCCGCGGCGACCTCGATGCCGCCCGCACCGCCGCCACCGAGGCTAACAAAATCCTGGCCCAACGCGCGGCCCGCCTCGATGCCGTGCGCCAACTCGTGGAAAGCGGCGAAGGGTTTGCAAAGGGCACCCAAAACGTTCTATCCGGCCTTGACCAACCGGAGCATTTCAAGCCGGCCATCCACGGCGTGCTCGCCTCCTTCATTGTGGCGGAAAACGCCTGTGCCCGCGCGATTGAGACAGCCCTTGGCGCCAATCTGCAAGCGATTCTGGTCCGGGATCAGGAGATCGCCGAGACCCTCATCCAGCGCCTCACCGAGAAAAAACTCGGCCTCGCCGCGGTGCTGCCCGAATCGTTCATTGGCCCTGCCAATGCCACCCAGATGGAAACGGTCCCGAAAGGGGCCATCGCCTGGGCCTTGGACCGCGTGAATTCCGACAAGCGCGTGGCCGCCATCATCGGTCGCTTGCTGGAAAAAGTGCTCATTGTCCCGGATCTGGGCACTGCCCTGCACCTGCGACCGACCCTGCGCGGCGTCACCTTCGCCACTTTGGCGGGTGAGTTGTTAGCCGGCGAAGGCATGCTGTGCGGCGGTGTGGCTGCGGAAGGCAGCACCTCGGTCCTTGAACGCGGCAACGAAGTGCGCGCCCTCCAGACAGAGGTCACCGAGCTCACCCAAGCCGATGCGACCGCCCGCCTCAGGGTTACCCAGTTTGAAACCCAACTCGAAGAACTGCGCGAAGAAGTCGAACTTTCGCGCGAACGCCTGCAACGCCAAAAGGTCGATCTCTCGACCCTCCAAGGCCAGCTCAGTCTCGCCACCCGCGAAGTGGAAAACTTCGAGACCAAACTTGAAAACGTCCGCTGGGAGCGCGGCGAACTCGAAACCCGCGAACTGGCCGCCGCCGCCAGCCGCCAACACCTCGAGACCGAACTGGCCGCCGCCCGCGAACGCCTCGAAGCCCTCGAAACCGAAAGCCGCCGCCTTCAATCCGAATCGGACTCGGCCGCCCATCGCGAACGCCAACTCGGCGAGACACTCAACGAAATCCGCACCGTCCTGGCCGTGGAGCGCCGCGCCAAACAAGCCGCAGAGGAACAACAAAAACCGATGGAGGCCCGTCTCGCGGAACTGCGTGAAATCTCGATTCGCCGCGAAACCGAAATTTCCTCCTTCGACCAGCGCATTGAGGCAGCCATCGCGGAAAACGCCCGCCTCGCCGAGGAATGTGAAACCCACCGCGCGGAAGTCGAGGACCTGCAAGAGGAAATCGAATCCCGTGCCGGCGGCCGTACCGCCCTGATGGAAACCATCGAAGCCGCGGAAATCGCCCTTGCCACCCTGCGCCGCGACCACGCCCGCGTCTCCGAACAAAAAGGCCGCGAGGAAATCGCCGCCACCAAGCTCGACCTCCACCTCGAAAATCTAACCAACACGATCCAGGAGCGTCACCAACTCGATCTCGCCGTCTTCCAACCGGACTCCCACGCCCTGCTTAACAGCATTGCCTCCCAAAAGGCGTTGCAAGCCCGCAGCGGACGCCAAACCCTCATTGCCGGTCAGGACGGCGAAGATAACCCCGACGAGGAAATGCCCGTCATGGTCGTCGATGCCACCCGCAGCGATGACGCCGCGGAGTTGCCCGGCGCCATGACCGGCGAGCCGGACTGGGCGTTTGTCGAATCCATCGTCACCGACATCAAGCGCCGCCTCGATGCCATGGGTCCGGTCAATCTCGATGCCATCGAGGAATTCGAGGAACTCGAAGAACGCCACGGGTTCCTGCGCAACCAGCACGACGACCTCGTCAAATCCAAGGCCGAATTGCTCGAAGTCATCGAACGCATCAACGTGGAAACCCAGCGCCTGTTCTCCGAGACTTTCGCCCAGGTCCGCCTCAATTTCCAAGACATGTTCAAGGAACTCTTTGGCGAAAAAGGCCAGGCCGACCTGCTCCTTCTCGATGACAGCGATCCGCTGGAATCCGGCATCGACGTCATCGCCAAGCCGCCCGGAAAAAAACTCCAATCCATCACCCTGCTCTCCGGTGGCGAACGTTCGATGACGGCCGTGGCCCTGCTGTTCTCCATCTACATGATCAAGCCCAGCCCGTTCTGCGTGCTCGACGAACTCGATGCCCCGCTCGACGAGTCCAACATCGGTCGCTTCGTCAAAGTGTTGGACCGGTTCATCGACCGCAGCCAGTTCATCATCGTCACCCACTCGAAGCGCACCATGGCCCGCGCCGATGTCATGTATGGCGTGACCATGGAGGAATTCGGCGTCTCCAAACCCGTCGGCATGCGCCTCACCCAAGGCAAATTCATCCATGCCGGCGACACCACGCCTGAAGCCAAGCCTGAAGCCAAAACCGCCGCCCAAAAGGCCGCCCTCCAGCTCGATGGCTGACCCCCACATTCTCCTGACAGGAGAGGGAAACCGGGGGGTGGTGAGGAAGGCCCGAGTGGGCACCTCACCACCTCCCATCTTTGCAACCCGCCCCATCGCCCATGTCCCGATTTTTTTTGCCACCCGCGGTTTGGCTGACACCTGAGCCGGCGCTGACCGGAGATGAAGCCCGGCATCTGGCGCAAGTGCTGCGGATCCAGCCCGGCGCGCTCATCACCGTGTTTGATGGCGAGGGCCGCCGCGCCCCTGCGGAAGTGCTCCACGTCGCACGCGATCACGTGACACTCAAACTCGGCGAACCCCTGCCTCACCGCCCGACCCTGCCCGTTATCACCTTGGCCCAAGCCATCCCCAAGGGCAAAAACATGGACCTCATCGTCCAAAAAGCCGTCGAACTCGGCATTGCCTCGATCCACGCCCTCGTCACCCGCCACACCATCGTCCACCCCGGCGATGGAAAGGCCGAAAAATGGCGGCGCACAGCGCTGGAAGCTTGCAAGCAATGCGGCCAGGACCTGCTCCCTTACATCCCGGAGCCACTCCCGTTAGACCGGTGGCTCACCACCCAGACCGGGCCCGCCGGATCTAACAATCTCAAGCTCGTCGCCTCCCTCGCACCCGGGGCCCGACCGTTGCGCCCCCTCCTCCACGCGCACCCGGGCACCACCCATGTCACGCTTCTCATCGGCCCTGAGGGGGATTTTTCCGCCGCCGAAACCCACGCCGCCGTGGCCGCCGGGTTTCTGCCCGTTTCCTTGGGCGACATCGTCCTGCGGGTGGAAACCGCCGCGCTCTATGGCCTCTCCGCCCTCCGCTACGAGTTCGGAGGCTGATTCAGCCCGCCTCAGCCCTCACCCTAACGCATTACCCCCCCCCACGCCAAAGACGACTACGCGTTCTTGGCGGACTTGGATTTTTGGGTTGGGGCGGGAGTCGTGGTTTTGGGGCCAAGCGGTGGCACTGGCGCCGCACTCGGCGCGGCGGCGGGGGGTGCGGCGGCGTCGGGATCAAGGATCGTGGGGATCGCCCCATCGGGCGGAGCCCCGACCGGATCTGCGGCGGGTAGGGAGGTGGCATTGCCAGCGCCCGGCAACGGCGGATAGATTTGCATTTCGCCGGGTGACCCAGGATGCGAGGCGGGTTGGGCACTCGGGTTCTCCACCATGACGGCGGGGACATAGCCGACCTCGCCAGAGTTATCGAGTTCCACCTGTAGATAACTGCCCACCACCCGGATCACTTTCATGCGCGTGTCCCGAATCAGGGTTTTGTCCGCATCGGCATCCCCTTTCGGAAGTTGTTTGAAGAATGCCGTGTTCTCCATCGCCGCGCAGACATGATCCGCAGGCCTGAATGCCGGCTGGACCTCCGTAAGTTTGACACCACCGCCCGGTGGCAGCAAGGGATCGAAGTTGCTGCTGGAAATCGGCGCGTTCATGGTGTCACAGCTAGCCAAAACCAGCGCAGCGGAACCAGACAAGAGGCGATATGGCTTCATAGACAAGATGAAAGGTGCCACGAATCGCCGCCGCCGTCAACGCCATATCTGACAAAAGATTCCAACCTCCAGAAGGTGCCGTCAGCGCCCGGGGCGAATCACGCGGTTGGTCTCGTCGACCACGATTTTTTTGGCCAGCACCGGGGCTTGGGACAACCCGAAGGCCATGATGGCGACGCGTTCGCCCTTTTTGATGCGGTGTGCGGCACCGCCATTGATGATGATATTGCCGGTGCCGGGCGGGCCGGGCTGCACGTACGTCTCCAGGCGGTTGCCAGTGGTAATGGAGGCCACCAAAACTTTTTCCCCCTCCCACAATCCCGCCTCCTCCATCAAATCCGTCGGAATTTCAATGCTGCCTTCGTAGTCCACATCGGCGGCGGTAATCATCGCCCGGTGGATCTTGGATTTGAGAACTTGATGAAACATGCCGGACCAACCAAAGCCGAGCACCCACCCACGTCAAGCCCGGAAATTCAGCGCGGTGCCAAAGCGCTGGTGTGCCTGGCTGGGATCATCCTCAGGGAACGACACTTGCCAAGTGTCGTTGGACCTTGGCGCAAAGCCTCCTCCTATTGTGACGACGCCTGAAAAGACTTGTTCGTTAGATAAGCGCGGGCTTCACCGACGAGAAACAAGGAACCGGCGACGAGCACGGGAGCGCCAGTGGCGAGCGCGGCAGTGAAAGCGGCGCGGAAGGTGTCGAATCCCTGGTGCGGCGGCGCGCCTGGCGGCAGGACGGCGGCCAGATCCGCGCAGGCGACGGCCCGCGGGGTGGCGACGGGACAGAAGAAGAGGCGAGAGGCGAGCGGGGCGAGCGGCTTGAGGATGCCTGCGATGTCCTTGGACGCCACGGCGCTGAAGACGAGGGCCGCCTGTTGGCCGGGAAAGGCACCTTGCCAGGTCGCGGCTAACACCTCCGCGGCAGGCGGGTTGTGGGCACCATCCAGAACAACCGGCATCGTTGCGCCAGCGACGGCCGCCGCTGGAAAAATCTCAAATCGTCCGGGCCAGCGCAGGTTGGACAGGCCGTATTGGATGCCATCGAAGTTGAGTGGCACGCCCGCATGGTGGAGGGCGGCAACGGCCAAGGCTGCATTCCATTTTTGATGCGGACCAGGCAGGGCGATGGCGTAGCCTAACAATGGGTCCGCGATGAATTCGATCGGCGCGCGGGTTTGATTGGCGGTTTGCTCCAAGACCTCCCGGACGGAGTCCGGCTGCGGGGCGGAGACTACGGGGATGCCGGAGAGGAAAATGCCGGCCTTTTCAGCGGCGATTTCTTCCAGGCTATCGCCTAACCATTCGGCGTGGTCGAGGCCGATGGGGGTGATGGCACAAACATCCGCGGGCACGGCGGTGGTGGCATCGAGACGTCCGCCCATGCCGGTTTCCAAAATGATGAGATCACAATTGCCTTGGCCGAACCAGCGCAGCGCCAAGGCCAATGAGATCTCAAAAAAGGTCGGGTGCGGATCGAGTCGTTCGCAGAGGGCACGCAGTTCGGTTAGACCGGTGGCACAATCCGCCTCGGGGATGTCCTGGCCGGTGACCTTGATGCGTTCGCAGAAGTCGATGAGGTGTGGCGAGGTGAACAGCCCGCAGCGTTGGCCGCAGGCGCGGGCAATGGCATCCATCATCGCGCAGGTGCTGCCCTTGCCATTGGTGCCTGCAACGTGGATAACCGTCACGCCCGGCTTGGGACAAGCGAGAAATTCCCGCAGCAGCCGCCGCGGACCATCCAGCCCGAGCTTGATGCCGAACATCTGGGTGGAATATAGCCAGGCGATGGCTTCGGGGTAATTCATGGCGGCGGGTTCGACGGGTTGTGCATGGACTGCCGACACAAAACAACGGAAATTTGATTGTTTCAAAGGCAAAATCGAAGGCAGGAAGATTAGGGGTGGAAAATTTTTCATGAGGAAGAGAAGAGGGCGCAGGCAAGCGCGCGGCCGGAAGTTGAACCAAATTGCAGTGGATTTTTTCATTTGACCACTTCGATTGACCATATTAATCTGCCCACATGAAGACGCTGCAAGTTTCAAAATTCAAAGCAGGCTGCCTCAGGCTGTTAAAGGAGGTGCGATCCACGGGGGACCCGCTGGCAGTGACCCTGCGCGGCAAAACCCTTGCCATCATCCAGCCCCCTGACGCCATGTCACCCCAAGGGGAAGCGTCCGTGGCCGCCACTCTCAAGCGCTTGCGTCCGCTCCTGCTCATTGAGGCAGAGGACTTTGAGCCGGCCCCCCGCACGACCCGCCCCTCCGCCACCGAGTCTTTGCCAATCTAACCGATGACGCCGCTCGTCGATACCAACATCATCAGCGAACTCATGCGGCGGGAGCCGGATGCCACCGTCTGCGCATGGGCATCCCGACAAGCGGGGTTCCGCATCAGTGTCATCACCTTGGAAGAACTCGTCTTCGGCCTCACCCACAAATCGCTCAATTTGAAACTCCAGTGGCTCGATGAATTTCTAACGGCCCATGTGAAAATCCTCCCGGTCAGTGCCATGATCGCCCGCCAGGCGGGAATACTCCGCGGCTCGCTTGCCATGCGCGGCCACACCCGGCACCCGTCGGACATGCTGATAGCCGCCACGGCGCTTGTCCACGGTGTGCCGCTGGCCACCCGCAACACGGCCGATTTCACCTTCTGCGGCATCACTCTCATCAATCCGTTTGAGCCGGGCGTGTGATCGGGCCGCGAGTGAATCAAGGAAGGGCGATCTCCGAATCGCCCGGTGAGAGGAAGAGAAGAGGGCGATTCGGAGATCGCCCGGTGAGAGGAAGAGAAGAGGGCGATTCGGAGATCGCCCCTCCTTGGGGAAGAGAAGGGGGCGATTCCCAAATCGCCCCTCCTTGAGGCAAGATCAGCTACAGCCCTGGCTGGTGCCGCACTGGGTGCAGCAGCCGCAGGCACCGGCGCGGACGACTTTGTCCGAGCCGCAGTTGGAGCAGGTGATGCCCATGAAGGCGCTGCCGAGCGCGGTTTTGACGCGGTTGGCCGCGGCGGCGACTGACGGCACCGGCCCCTCATCGCCAGTGCGGCTCAATTCGCGGACCGGGCGGTTGACGGCGGCCTTTTCCATTTCGGTGATTTCCGGCATGGGCAGGTCTTCCTGATAGGATTCCGGCGAGGTGGCTTCGCGATAGCCCTTGATGAACTGGCAGCCCATCCAGCGAAAGACATAGTCGGTGATGCTGAAGGCGGTGCGGATGTCCGGATTTTTGGTGAACCCGCTGGGCTCGAAGCGTTGATAGGCGAATTTCTTCACCATCTGTTCGAGCGGCACGCCGTATTGCAGGGAGATCGAGGTGAGGGTGGCCACCGTGTCCATGAGACCGCCGATGGTGCTGCCTTCCTTGGACATTTGCACAAACAACTCGCCAGGCTGGCCGTCCACGTAGAGGCCCACGGTGATGTAGCCCTCGTGGCCCGCGATCTCAAACTTGTGTGTTAGAGACATGCGCGTGTCGGGCATTTTCCTGCGGTGCGGGCTGTCGAGTTGCTGGCGCAGGGTGGCATTTTCCACGCTCAGTTCGGCGATGCGCTTGCCGAATTCCAACATTTCCGGGACCGCCGGCGCGTCGCCGCCCATATCCTTGGTGAGGCGGGTGTTGAGCGGAGCGCTGCGTTTCGAGCCATCGCGATAGATGGCGACGGCTTTAAGCCCGAGTTGCCAGGCCTCGATGTAGGTTTGCATGACATCCTCGACGGTGGCATTTTCGGGGAGGTTGACAGTTTTGGAGATGGCACCACTGAGGAACGGCTGGGCGGCGGCCATCATGCGGATGTGGCCGCGGTAGTGCAGGCTGCGCTTGCCCAGATGCGCCTTGAAGGCACAATCAAACACCAGCAAATGTGCATCCTTCAGGCCGCTGCTCACGGGCTGGCCGCTTTGCTCGTCCACCACGTTTTCAATCGTGTCATAGCGCGCGATGTGGGCGATGATGGCGGTGATCTCCGGCTCGCTGTAGCCGAGGTTGCGCAGCGACGGCTCGACGGTCTGGTTGACGATCTTGAGCATGCCGCCACCGGCCAGCAGCTTGTATTTGACCAAGGCGATTTCCGGTTCGATGCCGGTGGTGTCGCAATCCATCAGGAAGCCGATGGTGCCGGTGGGGGCGAGCACGGTGACCTGGGCATTGCGGTAGCCGTGCTTGCGGCCCAACTCGAGGGCGCGGTGCCATTCCTTGCGGGCGGCTTGTTTGATCGGCGCGGAACGGGGTTCATCCGGGATGTGTTCGATGGCCGCCTCGTGCTTGTGGATGACCGCCAGCATCGGTGCCTCGTTTGAGTTCATCGGCGGCTCGCTCACGCTATAACAGCGGCTGTCGTGATAGCCCTTGAATGGGCCTAACACAGCAGCCATTTCCGCGCTGCACGCATAGGCGTGACCGGTCATCACGGCGGTGATGGCGCCAGCCAGCGCGCGGCCGTCCTCGCTGTCGTAGCCGAGGCCGTAGCTCATGATGAGCGCGCCGAGATTGGCATAGCCGAGGCCGAGGGTGCGGAAAATGTGTGAGTTTTCCGTGATCGACTTGATCGGATAGGACGCGTTGTCGACGAGAATCTCCTGGGCGGTGATGAAGATGCGCACGGCGGCGCGGAAGCGTTCGATATCAAACGAGCCATCGCCTTGTTTGAAGCGCATCAGGTTGAGCGACGACAGATTGCAGGCGGTGTCGTCGAGGAACAGATACTCGGAACAGGGGTTGGTGGAGTTCTGGCGGCCGGTGCCCTTACAGGTGTGCCACTCGTGGATGGTGGTGTCGAATTGCATGCCGGGATCGCCGCAAACATGCGTGCCTTCGGCAATTTTGCGCAACAGGTCGCGGGCGTGCTTTTTCTCGCAGGGTTCGCCATCGCTGACCCGTTTGGTCCACCAGTCGCGGCCTTCGACGGCGGCCTGCATGAATTCATCGCTGGCCCGCACGGAAAGGTTTTCGTTTTGATACATGACCGAGCCGTAGGCATCGCCGTTGTAGCTGCCATCATAACCCTGCTCGATGAGGGCCCAGGCCTTTTTCTCTTCGAGGGTCTTGGCCTCGATGAATTCCTCGATATCCGGATGCCAATCCTTGAGGGTGTTCATCTTGGCGGCGCGGCGGGTCTTGCCGCCGGATTTGACCACGTTGGCCACCTGGTCATAGACGCGCAAAAACGACAGCGGGCCGGACGGGCGGCCGCCACCGGAGAGTTTCTCGCGAGTGGAGCGCAAGGTGGATAGATCCGAGCCGGTGCCCGAACCGTATTTGAACAACAGCGCCTCGGATGCCGCCAGCCGCATGATGTCTTCCATCGTATCGCCCACCCCTTGAATGAAACATGCGCTGGCTTGCGGGTATTGGTATTGGGTGGGCGCACGCAACGCCTTGCCCGCCTTGCGGTCAAAATACCAGGTGCCTTCGCCGGAGTTCTTGCCGGTGCCATATTGGTGATAGAGTCCGACGTTGAACCACACCGGGGAATTGAAGGCGCCGTATTGGTTGAGGCACAGCCAGGTGAGATCGCCGTAAAACGCCTCCGCGCTGTCCTTGTCAGCAAAGTATCCATCCGCAATCCCCCAGTCCGTGATGGTGCGCGTCACGCGATGAATGAGTTGGCGCACCGAGCTTTCCCGGCCGCCGGCCTTCGGGTCCGTGCCGCGGGCCAGGTCACCGTAAAAATATTTGGACACGGCAATCTTGGTGGCCAGTTCGCTCCAGGCCTTGGGCACCTCGACGTTTTCCTGGCGGAAGATAGCTTTGTTAGAGCTGTCGGTAATCTCGGCAGTGCGGAATTCCCATTCCACATCCTCGAACGGATCGACCTCAGGGGTGCTGAAGCGGGTTTCAAACAACAGGCCGCAGGCGGCTTCAGGGGCGGGTGTGGACATACGGCGGGAGGGGAAATCGAGGGTGGGTGGTGGCGGTGTCATGGCAAAAAGGCGGTGAGAATGGGGAGGTGGGGCTAGTCCTTGGGTTTGAGGTGGGGAAAATCGAGAGGTTCACTAGATATGGTATTTGGCTTGCTCATGATGCCACTAGGGCTAGTTTCGGCCAAGAAAAAAATGCCGAAATTCCTGCAAGTCTCATGGCTCTAGGCGAGCAATTTCATGGCAGCGTGGAGTGCTTGAAATTCCAAGGGACACGGCGCGAGGAGCGCTGAAAAGTCCTTTTCCGAACCTGCTTGGAGCGGGTTTCTAGCAAATCACTGGGGCGCCCCCTGGCCGACGGGGGCAGTCAGCGGGGGTGGATCGTTATTTCTTCGGGCCGGTGGTTGCGATGCTGCGCAATTCGGGATGGTCTTTGGCGGCTTCGATGGCCTTGATGGCGTCCTCGACGGCGCCTACCCTGCGGTTATTGAGTTCGCCAGCGGGATACTCGCCCTTTTTGCATTGGTCGTTGAGGGCGTCAATCAACTCGCGGAGAGCCGGCACGGCCTCGCGGGCGGCAGAGCCATAACTCACGATCTCCTTCATGATTTCGCCGGTGCGGCTTTCGCTGCCGTGGCCGCCCTGGGTTTTGGCGAACATGACTCCCGCCCCGATGCCCTCCTGGAAATGATATTTCGTTAGAGCCTTGAAGCCACCCATGCGGATTTCATTGCCAAACATGGTGTCCGCCGGGCTCGGCGTCTTGACGGCCGCGAGGATGTCGGGTGCCAGCGCCTGCACGTCCTCGAGGCTCAACTTCTGATCGAAGTAGCCCTTGAGGGTGGCCCGCGCCATGCCATCCGCGTTTCCGGCCACCACCCTAACGGCCGGATAGAGCAACGCCCGATCCGCGTCCTTGAGCGAGTCGGTCAAGCCACCCGCAAACAACGCGGCCGCCAACTGGCCATGGGTGAGTTGGATGGAATCGGCCCAGTTGATCGGTTGCAGCGGCTCGGCGGTTTGGACAATGGCTTTAAGGATGTCGGGAATGGCCGGGGTGGCGGTGCCGCCCATTTTCTTGATCGCCTGGGCGGCCTTGTAGCGCAGCCAGCGGTCGTCGGCAGAAAGCAGGCGCACCAAGGCGGGGAGGGCCTCGGCGGCATGGAGGAGGCCGAGGGCCTCACAAGCGCCCTGGGCGATGTGCACGTCCTTGCCTTCCGCCATGGCTAACAATTCAGGCACCATCGCCTTCGCCTCTGGGCGGCCGGCCAGTTCTTCCGCCGCCCAGCCACGGGCAATCGGCGACCAATCGCCGAAGGCCGCCACCAGCTCTTTGACGCTGTTCTGCTTGCGGTCCAAATCAAAATTGCCGGAAGCAACGGCGGCTGTAACCTCCTGTGGGTTGAGCCAGTTGGACGGATTGGCGTCCTTGCCGGTGATGCAAAGCTTTTTGAGTGGCATGGAATAGGTCAGGACATAGGTGGCGGTGGGACTCAGGCCGCAGTAGTTACTATTTCCGTAGTAGGTATTGTCAGCCGTTTTGCCGGCACCGTATTGCTCACCGCCGTCATAGGTGAACGCACCGTCGCAGCGGCGCACCAGATCGAGGTGCCAGGATGCTTCCCTGACGAAGGCGGCGGCGGCGGCGGGGCCTCCGACATTGGCG
>JBAXPF010000111.1:0-11986 GCA_037132955.1 Verrucomicrobiota bacterium
TGGCGCGCTTCGTAAACTCTTCGATGATTGCGGTATTTAACCGGTGGCGGTTTCCGCTGGCATTATGCTCGTATTGGGCGACTGCGATCAGATCGGTTTCTTCGTCCACGTCCAAGCCAAGGTCGTCGGCGATGTCGCGAAGCAGGCCGGGCCAGTCCACCATGCCGGAGCCAACCGACATGCCGGCACCGACAAACATTGCGGCGTTCCCGTCGGCAAGCGCTTTCGAGTATTCTTTTAGAAATTGTTCTTTGGAGACTTCAGACATAACTTAATTTATTTTCCTGCCTGCCTCGCCGCACGGTCGATCCATGTTCCGAGGTTGTTATAGCCGTTGTCGTTCGCCCAGTCGTAGATGGGAAACCGGCACGCGAAGGTGTTATTGTGTTCTTCCTTGAGGTCATACGCAACGTCGCTTAGGGCCATCGACGGCACTTCGTTGTATGGCACCCAGATCCCGTTGTTCTTTTCCTTCCAGCTCACGCGGTTGTCAGCAACGGAATATGCAAGCAGATCGAACGGATTCAGTCCCGCAGTGCCGTTTTGTTGAGCAAAGTTCTTGATGCCGTTGATACGGACGCCAAACAGCCCATTGCCCCGATAGAAACTGCGGACCAACTCGTAGCGGACCCATGGTCTGAGCGCGGTCTCCGCGCCGATGAGCACGCACGTCACCGTCGTTCCCTTCAATTGTTCGTTCAAAAACGCCTTGAGCGCATCGTTCGTGCGCTTCTTGGTCTCGAAAGCTGATGAATCGAAGAACCCCGCAGCTTCACGGTCTGGCTTCGTCAACCACGACTGCTTCACCACCTGTGCCCGCTGGTTGTCTGGCAAGTAGTGGAAGCTGAAAAAGGTGCGCCGCGCGCGCTTTGTCATCGTCTCAATCAGGTCTAGCAATGTGCTCATATTGGATTCTTGGTAGATGTTTTTAAGTGGTGGCACTTCAGGCGACAGGGTTCAGGCGAATCAACGCCCCTCGGATTTCCAGATCGGTGGATGTCGCCGCCATGGCACGAAGTTGCTCGGCTGACGTGGTGAGATTCGAGGGAAGGAGTTCAATGACCCGAGCCAGCGGGAATGGTCGGCCGGGTTCGGCGGCGAGGATCTGACGCACTGCTGCGGCGAGCGCCTCCTCCGGCGTGACCTCACCGAGGGAAATCTCGGGGTCGGTGCCGGCGGGGTCGCCGATCTTGAAGCCGTCGAAGGTTTCCAGGAGCAGGCGAAGTTGTTCCAAACTCCACGGGCTGCCAGCGTCGCGCACTTGCGCGTGCAGGTGGCCGAGCCGCGTGGGCTGCCGGCGCACCGTGTCGCGAAGTTCGTCCAGAAGTGCGGGTTTCATGGGTGGTGCGGGAATGCCTCCGAGGGTGAAAGGTTGAACGCGCGGGCAAAGACCTGCCATCCGTCGCGGAGGGCGGATTGCCAGTCGGCTTCGGTTTGCTGCCAGGATTTGGCAAGGCTGCGAAAGCTCCGGTCCCATTGGGCGAGGGTTTCCTCGGGCAGGACGGGTAGGAAAAGCCGCTGGATGTCCTCGGGCCGGATGAACTGCTGGACCGAGCCGCTGGCGAAACTACGCAATTGCCGGGTGACAGCCCCGGTTTGCAGAATGAGCGCGAAGGCGGCGGCATGGGCGCGGAAGCGGAGGCGCTCCCAGTGGTCCACCGCGTAAACCGGCGCTTGCGGGCTGGACGACATGAAGGCGACACGCGGACTGCTGCCAAGCGTGGACAAAACCACATCCTCCGCATGGAGCGGCTCGGAATAAACCCGGTTGGCCTGCGCTGGAACCGACGGCACCAGCGATTCGGGAACTAGCGGAACTTGGTCAATATCGCTCAAGCGGAGGACGGCGACCGGGGTGTCCGCTCTGGAAAGCCGGTTCCGCGATGGCGGCGCGGGCAACAAAAAGGATGAGAGGGGTCGCCAGTCACGATCACGACGCAGGGCCGTCGCACGGTAGGTGGACGCCACATGGGTCGGATGCCAAGAGTCTTCCGCCAGGACAGCCGGGAAAAAGCAGGACCATGAGGGCTGGGCAAACCGCGCCTCGGTATCTTCATAGGCAGTGGTCGCCATTTGCTCCGCGACCGCCATTTCCACCGCGGCCTCCAGGGCAGCAATACGGCCGGCGAGGAACGCGCGCTTTTGAAGCAGCTCGCCCAAGCGACGGGCGCGGCGAGCGAAATCAGCCGGCATTTTCGGCAGCGTCCAGCCACGGAGGACGGACAGCGACACGCGGCTCAGAACGCCACGGCCGGATTTGCTCAATAAATAGTCAGCGCAGGCCGGATAATTCAGACAGAACGCGGCCCACCACGCATCGGGCTCCGCAAGCCCCCGAATCGCAAAAAAGCTGGCATCCACCGGGAGCGTGGGCAGCCCAACGGGAACAACGGCCGCCACCACCGGTGCCACCCGCTTGAGAATGACATCACCGGGCTGAATCGAAAGACGGTCCGACCGTTCCGCCGCCGTGCCCCACTGTTCGAGGGTAGCGTCGAGTTCAAAAGGCGAGATCGAGCTGGCACGGTAAAAGGGCGCGAACACGCCGTCACTTGCTGGTGAGAGGCCGCGATTTCCTTCGTAAATGGTGGCAGAGGTCGAAAGCTCCACCCCGCGTGACGCCATCCACATAAACCGGAATTCGCCGCAAACAAAAAGCACTGCGTCCCAGCTACCCTCGGAATCGAGGGCATCCGACGGGATCATCGCGATCTTCAAAATGCGCTGAAGTGCATCCATGCGGGAACACAAAATCACAAATTATTCAAAACGTCAACAATAAAACCACAAAACTTGTAAAATGTGTTTCCACATGGATTTAGTTTCCAAAAGACGCGAGCTGCCACACACAAGCTCAATGGCGGCCGTTGCGGCTAGGAATGCGCTGCAGCCAATCGGAAGCAATAGTCAGTTTGTTCAAATCGGCCACATGTGGCCGATTTGATGAATAGTCCATCGGGCGGGAGTTGGCAGGCCCGAACGTAGTCCTGGGTTGCGGCAGGCGCGGTCCGGTTCGCCATACGTGGAGGCAAGTCGAATGAACAACAGCCGTGCCGAGAGGTTCGGCTAAAGCCCGACGAACCGCGGGAAGAATCTTCGCCACGCCGGATAGATCCCTATTCGGGGCGTTACGCACCGCACGCCATCCGCCCTTTCGGGCGGGGGCCGGGAAACGCGCCCCTGGCGCCCAGCACGGCTTGCCGTGCTGGGACGCCCGTTCACAAATGGGCGGCGAATGCCGCCCATTTGCAATGCCCCCCGCCCTGCGGGCGGAGGGGGTGTCAACCACCCCCACGAGGGCGGGGCAACAAGCCCCCGCCCTGCGGGAAGTAGATTATATTAGATAATCATAGATCGGAATTTTGAGTATAGGATAATAGCTTTAAAACCAATGCCTTACGAAATATTGGCATTCGCAAAAACGTGAACTCTGTGAGCAAAAACGTGAACTCTGTGAGCGAAAACGTGAGCTCCGTGTGAGCAAAAACGTGAACTCCGTGTGAGCGAAAACCTGTCCTGCGCCTGCCCTACGAGGGAATATGAGGTGCAAGCGTGAGCAAAAACGTGAAAATCTGGCCATCCTTTGTGAGCGGGGCGCAGAAAATAGTTGAAATCAGAACTTGATTGTTGGTTCGCTTCCCAAGAAATCGGGTAACATGGTAGACAATTCATGCATCTCAGACTCATTCCACGATCTCCCGATCAGCAAGTTCTTTTCGGAACCCAGGCCAAAATTGGATTTCGTTTTTCCCGGGTTGCTGGCGGGAACCGTTGGTTCAATAGTCTCGGCTGGCGGCGTCGGTAAGTCGATGTTGGCTATGCAACTGGCGGCGAATATCGCCGGAGGTGGAGATACCACTGGTTTGGGGTGGGTGCCCGCCTGTTCAAAGCCTGGGAAGGCGGTTTATATGCCTGCCGAAGATCCTGAAATTGTTTTGCAGCATCGTTTCAGTTGTTTGGGGGATTTACTCTCGGAAGAAGGCAAGGCCCGCATCATTGAGAACCTTCGGGTTTCTGCGGTTTCTGGAATGCCCAATTTTCTATCCTCAGAATGGTTTGCAGAAGTGTGTCGCCGGGTGGAGGGGGCCCGCATTCTCTTTTTGGACACTTTCCGCCGATTCCACAACAAGGACGAGAATTCGAGCGGCGAGATGACCTTAGTCATAGGGGCTCTGGAGAGAGTAGCGAAGGCAACCGGCTCGGCAGTTTTGTTTCTGCATCACACTAACAAAGGGGCGGCACTCAATGGCACCGGGGCAGAACAACAATCGGCCCGCGGATCGTCTGTCCTGACTGACAATGTGCGGTGGCAGGCAAATCTCACAGGCATGACCAAGAATGAGGCGGCGAAATTAGGGGTGCACGAAAGTCACAGCTGGCGATACGTGAAATTGACTCAAAGCAAGGTCAATTATTGCCCTTCCGATTCGGATTTGTGGCTGCAACGCGGGCCCATGGGGTTTTTGTCGAAAACCAACTCGCCCAACAACAACCCGCCAGCGCCCAATTCAGGTTTCCGGCCGGGACCTGTGGATACGGATACGCTATCGGGTCCTGCGGATCCGGCACCACCTTCGGGTTTCTGCGGGACTCGTCAAAAAAGGGTTACGTCCGGTTCGTCTGCCTAGATTTCGCCAATAGTTCCACCAATTCCATTAGCCTCTCCCATGAAGGATAGATCCCAGAAATGTGAATCTCTGCAAAAGACAGGGCTGTCTCACGAACCAACCTACCGATTGACACACGCGCGTCATTGCCCGACCCATTGCCTGCTGCCGGGTTTGTTCCGATCTGTCCCGAAAAAGAAGCGGCAAAAGGGGCTGGAGCTCAAATATCAGTTCACAGGAGGCGTGCGCGTCGAGGTCAAGATGTTCGAAGCGTTGGGTGCTGACGACATGCGGATCCTACAGGGATTGATCGCGATGGCAGCCATTCAGGTAAATGGCAACGTGATGGAACAACTAGCCCCCGCTCCGGCCTGTCCAGATATGATCAAACTGCGTAGTTTGCTTGAAGCTCGGGGAGATGCAAAGGATATGCCGGGGTGCACCGTTCGTTGCTCCTATTTTGAACTTGCCAAAGAGATCGGCTACAAAAACCCAAGAGATACGGAACGGATACGGGAGTGCATCGAACGACTATACTTGGTGACATTCTTCATTCAGGAAGGGCCCCTCAGAATGGGATTTCGTTTGTTGTCAACTGTCGCAAGTGACAGCCACGGCATTGTTGTTGCGCTCAACCCCAAGATTGCCAGAGCCATTATGGGAGGGAAACATGTGCGGATCCTGATGGATGAGGTCCGCGCATTGAAGAGCGACCCAAGTCGGCTTATCCATCAGCGCATCTGCGGATGGATCGACCCAGGCACGCATGGTAGGGTGGGAACGGATAAACTGGCCGCCTATGTCTGGCCGGACACGGAAGGGGTTTCCCCCACAACCATGCGACGCCGACTGTGTGACATTCGCAAAATTTGCAGGGGTTTTTCGCTGCCCGGTTGGCGGGTGGAGGAGGACCAGGGGAACTTTACGTTCCACCGCCCAAAGTGAACCACTCTTCCCAAAAACAACAACTAACACATAATTCGATGAACCTAACCATCCTCGTTGCCGATCTGCTGGCTGCCCACAAACTCCTGACCCGGAACCACCTGTCCACATGGCCGCAGCCGAGTCATTACCTCGCAAGCGTCGATGCGACCGAACTCACTCTGGCCGTCACCGACCGCGTTGTGTGGCTGGAAACCCGCATCCCCGCAGTAATAGACTCGTCGTTGCCCGACCACTTCCTAATCCCGATCAATGCGCTCAAAGCGGCGACTCAGGGGGACAAGAAAAGCTATGCTCGTTTTGCATTTAACAAAACTCCAGAAAGTTTAGAATTGACCCTAAACGTCTCGTGCCGCGGCATTAACTCCCGTTCCGTCTTCCAAACCGACAATGCCTCAAAACATTCGAAACGGCCGAGCGTAAATGGCCCGATTACCGCCGTGCCTAAGGATACATTCACAGCGCTTGGAATCGTCGCCTGTTGGGCCTCCATCAATGACTCACGTCACGAATTCAACGGCGTGTTGTTTTCCCCTGACGATGGGGGCACGTTGGTCGCAACCGATAGCCGCCAGCTAATCGTGGCGCCGGCCAAATTTAGCGGCCAGTCCTTCATCCTGCCCAATTCGGCGGTGCGCGTGCTTTGTCTTCCGGACTTCGCTACCCGCGACGCAACCATCCAGCAACCGGACGACGACGCGAATCCGTGTGTTGAGTTCCGCTCCGGCCCGCACACGCTTATAGCCAAGAAAATAGAACACAAATACCCAAACTACCGAACGGTGGTGCCTTCGGAGTTTCTGGCGGAGGCGACCATTTCGGAAGCCCACCGGGCGGGACTCGTCGCCTGGCTGTGGTCGGTCGCTGGAGATCGCGCTTCGGTCCGCCTGAGTTGGGAGACACCAAACCACCTAACCTTGACACTCCAGAACTCCAATTCCAAGGAGGCTAGCACACAGGTGCTAGCCACTGTGATCGGGGCTCCGCCTGTGATTGCGTTCAAACCGCGCCGTCTAGCGTCGCTCCTCAAGATTGGGCCGGTGCTCCGCCTGAACGATGGCAACAGCCCCGGGCTAGTGGTCGGTCCGGGTGGTATCGCCGGCTTGCTGATGCCGGCGCGTCTTGAGGTGGCGGACTGACGATGACGCAGGTCACTACCGCTGTAAGTGGCCACGAAGTACCGGGGCTGCAGTTGTCCCTGGCGCTGGAATGACCTTGACGAAATCGGTAAAGGCTAATGACTGGCCAGCCGAGCAAACCCAGTCAAAATCCAAATCGGCCACTTGTGGCCGATTTGACGGAGCGCATCATTTCTCCTTTGTTTTTCCCGGCCATTCGCTCACGCGGTTCCAATAGGAGTGCAACCATTTGAGGTAGGCAACCGGGTCTTCCTGCGCCTTCACAACCTTTTCCGCTCCCAAAGCCTCGTGATCCGGCCACAGGTGCAAACGGTCGAGTTGTCCGGTGGCTTTGGCTGCGTGCTCGGCATCGCGGAGCGATTGGATCGCATACTGCGCCCAGAGCGGCCCGCCGTCATAAACCTTCATGTCCATGTCCACACCAAGTTCTTTCGCCCGTTCCGCGATTCGCTGAGCGATTCCAAGCCGCAGATTAACCGGCTCCATGAAGATGGTCCACGGTTTGGCTGCCTTCACGGCTTTAAACACCTCCAGCAGGCCCTGATAGCCGACCTCCGGGAACACCGGGGCCACCGCCACGTAGGTTGGAATGCCGGCGGCGTGCGCATCCGTGAGTAGCTTCAGCCGCTGTTTCGGGTGAGGAACGTCCGGCTCATAGAGCTTGCGCAGCTTGTCATCGAGAGTCGGCAGGCTGGTGCCAAGCAGCAGGCGGTTGCCGAAGGTCTTGAAGATGTCGAAATCCCCGCGTGCCAACGGGCTGCGGGTGAGGATGCGGACGTTGAGGGTTGAGTGATCGCGGATGGCGACGAGCGACTTCCGCAACACCCACCTGGCGTGCTCGTTGAGCATCAGAGCCATCGCCGGGTCAGGATTTCGGATCACTTGGTAGGGGTCGGTGGTGCTGCATAGAAATACAGCGCGATTACCATCTGGATTCAGGTCGCTCAGATGGGTCTCTTCAGCACTGCTGAGCTTGGCGAGGAACTTCCGCTCATCCCATTGGCGGACAAGCACGTAGTTTCCCCATTCCGCAACCGGATCCTGGACCCCGTAGCGTCTGAGCAAATGCACCTGTTTGTTCGCACTGGTCTCAGTAACGTAGCAAAACCGACACCCGTGCGCGCAGCCCAGCGACAGGTTCAACGCCCATGAACTCAAGCTCTTGTATTTGAACTTGTTGCGCTCGATGGTCGCCGGCTTACGATGAAGGCGAGAGATCATGGGGACCTTGGCGATCATGGTAGCTGCCCGATGATTCGTTGCAGGAATTCGCTAAGCTCATTCTTCATTAGAATGAGCTGCCTTTTGTCCTCGGGGCTGAGTTCCTCCTTGGACTTACGGAAAGCGTCCAGAGTCTTTGTAAACAAATCTAGGGACTCGTGGAATTTTCTAACTCCGGTGTAAAGTGCCGCGGTTGGGTGCGGTTTCTCCTTTTCTCCTGGTCGGTCCGTGGGCGAAGTATCTGGAAGTATCCCGCAGGCGATGTAGGACTTGGTTAGGCCTGGGCTCCATGCCAGCAAGTCGCGGACATCAGGGTAAGCAGCGGCTAGGTTCATGTATCGCCTGGACGATCGCTCGCTATACCCAAGATCCACAAAATGTTCCTTACGCCATTTGTCAAATTTACCATGGCGAAGATCAGCCTTGACCGCATTTAGCATAGCCCCACAGCCCCAAGCAAAAACAAGTGACATGCTGATAGATGATTTTGCCCTCTTCGAGTGAGAGACTGCCTGCATTGCGCAAGTCTCGATGCAAATTTGGACCTCCTCATCGGTCATGGAGGTTATCGCGCCGACTTCCTTCTCGACACCCGCGATTAGTTCGAGCACTTCAGGTGAAATCAAGTTCGGACCGGCCACAACCACCTCAACTTCACTAGTTGGAACAATCGGGAGTTTTGGAACAATTTTCTCCTTCTTTTGAGGTGTCTTTTTCGGAACCTTTTTGGCTGGAATTTTCTGCGACGGTTTTTTGCTGGATTTTGCGGCCATTTGCTGTGTTTGGGGTGACAGCGGCAGCATGTTTTTCAGCAACAAGGTTGTCAACAACGCATCGAAAACCTGCCTGCTATGGGCGGCAAACCCCACGCCGACCGGAAAATGCCTCCCCGGACTTGAAAGACCCCAACTAGCGGGATGGCGCCAATGACTATTGCTGTTCTTCCGGTGCGGCCCAAAGGGCACCGGAGTACTCTCGCATAAATGACTCAATCGCCTTCGGGTGCCACACCTCCGTCGCGGCCGCCCCGCCGGCACCGCCGTTCTGCGATTGCAGCGGTCTGATGCGCGAGCGCCACTTTTTTCCTGACCGCGAGGGCGGCGAAATCGGCACCCGCGGGCGCTGTGATTTTTCAGGAATGGGTTTCTCCGTTAGGCTTACTTTGCTTGGATAGCGTCCAACGATTGTTTCAGACTTTCATATTCGTCAGGAGTGAGCCCGTGTTTGATTTCGATGAACCGATCAGCGCCCCGTTTCAAGGTGAACTTATCTGGCAGCGAAATCGTGAGTATACCAGGCCCGATTTTCGTATTGAGGCCGAGGGGTTTCGTCGATAGAATTGCTTTCCCGGTGGTTTCTTGAATGGTCTTGAATTGCTTTTCTGAGGCCAATTGTTGAAGGTTATTTGTCACGGTTTGAGTGTCTTCTACAGCCCGTTTGAGCTGATCCATCACAAATTTGGTATTTTGCAAAAACTGCTGTTGATGAGTCGCTGTGGATTGAAAATCTCGATGGACAATGAGCGCGGTCGCGATCATCCCGGCGATGACGGTGGTTGCCGCGAGGAGAGGATGGCGAAGGGCGGCTGCGATACGATGCCGCCGCCTTGGTGCGGTCCCAGTTAAAATGGCTGGGAGTATTAGGTCTGCGGTTTCCCGAGCCGCCATTTCCGCGCCCATCTGGGCTTTGGTGATGTCATACTGGATGTCGTTCTCTACTGGCGGGTATCGGTCTGGACCCACGCCGGCATCCCGTCGGATGCGGGCCAGACGATCGTACAGTGCGTTGCCCATCCATTTGCGGCATGTTGCGTTTAGTGGGATTTTCCGTCCGGCCTTGTCGAGATGTTCGGGGTGGTTCATACGGATGGTGCTGGCGACTTGGACTTCGTCACTTCGCGTTCACGGAGGGGATCGAGGAGATGGATTCTGATGGCTTTCCGAGCGCTTTCAAGGTGGATCACGGCCGCAGTGAGCTTCGTACGTTCACGATAGCCGAGCTTGATGCTGTGTTCAATATAGTAGTCTGGCAGTTTGTCGAGGGCGGGATAATCTGCATACTTTCCGCGTCCCTGCATCATGTCTGACAGGGATTGCATGTAAGACTGGCATTCCCAGACGGGGAACTTATCGGTGAGCGCGGAGTAGGTGGGGAAGCTGTCCCAAGTTGGGGATGTGGACTCTGGCCGCCAGGCGCGGATCAAACCTCGGTCGTATTTGAGGTCGATTTTTTGGTAAGCACTCAGTGCCTCAAATGCCCCTTGAACGTAGTCATTGTGCGTGGACACGGGAATTAGCAAGGAGATGGAAGTGAATTCCCGTAGGAGCATGGAATCGGCGATGGATTTGAGGATTGGATTGTCATCGTCAACAATTCCAGGCGGCATATCGGCGATGATCAGTTCTCCGGCAGCGGCGGCTTCCTCCATTTGGAGACCGAAACTTTCGATGAGAATGTCCCCATTCGGTTTTGCGAGAGGATGAATTCCTTCCCCGCGGAAGATTTCGTTGAGTGTTTGGGTGGATCTGTCGAAAGTAACGAGTCGGCAAGGCACTCTCTCAAGGTGGCAGGCGACTCTAGCTTCGGCAGCGTAGGCGGATTTTGAAGCGCCACCTTTATCGTTTCCGACGAGAAACAAGTGGAGTCCGGGTGTCATTTTCATGGTGTTTGTTGCTTTTGTGTTTTGCGTTATCTGTGGAGAAGGGCAATTTCATGGGAAATGCCAAACTATCAATTTTTTGGTAGGTTGTGCTCGCTTTGGCAAGGACTATTTTCGAAATTTCGATAAAGGAGACGTACGCAAAGAGACGCGCCCGTAGACACGGGCGCGTCTCTTTTACCGCGATGGTTGGCTGGTCCTGGATTCGTCAGACCTCTTCTCTGCCACTAACCCTCCTTACATGACCAACCGGATCACCTTTTCGATTCCATTCGGGATCGAGTTCCCATTCGCTGCCACGTAGGCTTTGTTCGTAGTCATCAATGGCGAGTTTTTTGGCGGCAAGATATTCTAGCCGTTGCTCGTTGGACACATCCACGCCTGGAAACGGTGGGGAAATAAATGGCGGAGGTCGTTGAGTGGTACGAGTCGCAGGAGCCGGACTGTTTCCGTGCTTCTTGGTTTCGAGGAGGAGTAGGTCCCAGTTCGGTTCTTCGTCTTCCCGTGAGGTTTCTGGCTGCCGGCGAGCTGCCGATGCGGAAATCGATTTCGACTCCTGGGAGAAGTTCGTTTTCGTGGCCTTCTTTGCACGTTCGGCTTGCTTCGCTTTGGTGGCCAGCACCGCTGTAGGGGAGGCCGTGTCGGCGACGGCGGAAGATTCGATCCGTGGTTTGCGTCCCGGCTTCCGTGCTGGGGCGCTCTCTCCGGTCACGTCGATCACCCAAGGGTTCGCGGCTAGGAACCGGGCTCCGGCCTCGTCCCCCATGACGACAGTGCGAAGCTGTTCGGATGTCATTGGAGTCTGACGAGATTCCACCTCCTTTACGATGGTTTCAATTGGCGTGGGCGAAATGTCCCGACCGAGAATCTCCTGCCCCAATGTCTTGCCGGCGGCACGCGGACCCATAATCCGAGCTGCCACGACGACTTCGGCTGCGTATCCACGCATGACGGCGGTCACTTTCTCGCCGCGGCAGCCTCGGATACACTTGCCTATGAGCGATCTTGGGGCAGGGACATGAGTAGACATGAATGCCATTTATTGCGATTTCTTGTAATTGCAAGTGATTATTCGAATTTATTTGCAATTATGTGTATCCCTTCAAAGGATGTTGTACCTAAAATTTCATTTAGACGCAATAAATGCGGCTAAATTGTAAGAAATGGCATTACAAGTGCCGGCATCCCCTGAGTGCTCCGAGCCATATTTTACTCTTCATGCAAGGTATATTGTGGTGGAGAGATACACAAACCATTGTAGATCAATGAGTTTAGCGCATTCGATGCGACAGTCGAGGCAGTCCGGAATCGTGAGGTTCCGGCTGGGGCACGGCGGGGAGATCCAAGAGGGGCCGCGCCCTTCTTGGCAAGGTGCCGATACCCTGCTTACGAGAACGGTAGTTTCAGAGTAGCAG
>JBAXPF010000112.1:0-11868 GCA_037132955.1 Verrucomicrobiota bacterium
GGCTGAGGGGGCCATCTACGACAGCGGTTCTAGCGCGAAAGCCTCCCTGGCATTGACCCGGGATACCACGCTGTATTGGCTGCCGACCCGCCAGTACCGAATCCAGCCGGTCATTATCCCGCAGGGAGCTGGCACCGTGCGGGTTGAGGGGCGGCAAAGCACGGGCGACGCGGACTGGTATGATGCAGGGCCGATCCGGTTGATCGCAAAACACGTTGCTGGCAACCGGTTTGTGGATTGGTACTTGCAAAAATGGACGCAAAACGAGGTTGCCACCATTCTGAGTGCTGAACTGCCGTTGGTGGCCCGCTTTGCCAAAGTGGAAGCTTTGGGAGACTATGCGCCGGTTGATGGTGGCGCACTGACCAGTCCCAACAGTGCGGTTGCTCTTTTCCGCTCCTATATTCCGTCGGCCAAGATGAAGCGTACCGAGGTGACAACGGCGGAATACTGCACCTATTTGAACTGGGCGCTTCAGGCGGGTTACATCGACACTCCCAATTACATCAGCGTGCGAGGAGCCAACCCGCTTGCCGAGGTGACAGAAGGGCTCAAGGCGGAGTGGTTCCGTGGGGAGGACTGGACGGTGGAACCGGAGTTCAAGAACATCGTGAGTTCATTGAATCTGGACTTTGGTAGTGGGAGTCCGTCGCAGATTACTAATGGCACGCCGAACTGCCCATTCACCGAAACGGATTTCTTCTCCTTCCGGTTACGCGGCCAGATTTATTCCACACGCACGGGGAAGATTTCGTTCAAGGAATTCTGCGATGAAAAGGTGAAGATCATATTTCGCGGGGCGGTGGTATTGGACAATACCGATCCGAACAGCAATGCGGCGGTTCAGGTGAATGCGGTGGCGGGGTGGAACGACGTGGAGTTCGTATTCGTGGAGTTGACGGGGCTGGCGAAATTCAAGGTACAGTGGGACCCCAATGGTTCAACCGCATGGCAGGATGTTCCGGCCAGCGTCTTGCGGCACAAGAGGGTGTCCGATGCGTGGACCGCCACGACTTCCACTTACGGTGCTCCCGGGTTCCGGGAAGATCTGGAGTTGGTTGATCTCAACACCGCAGACTGCAACATCGAAATGGTCAACGGCGTTTATCAGCCCAAGAGCGGGCAGGACAATTATCCGTTGGTGGATGTGACATGGCATGGAGCGATGGCTTATTGCCAGTGGTCGGCTGAAGCGACCGGTCAACCGGTGGCGCTGCCGGACGAATGGCTGTGGGAATACGCGTCATCCGGCGGCAACAGCACCGCATCAGGCAAATACTATCCATGGGGACCGTTGTTTCTTGGAGCAACTCACAATAATGCCAACTACACCGGGGTTCTGGCCGGAACGCCTGACGTTTATGAAGGCATTTCGCCGGTGGGCATTTTCCCGACCTATCAAGGACTGAAGGACATGGCGGGCAATGTGTTCGAGTGGACTTCCACTCTTTATGAACAGGGAAATCCGCTAGATCCATTCAGGGTGGTACGGGGTGGCAGTTGGAACCAGCCAAACACACTGATGGCGGCCTCGTATCGCCTCGTTTACAAGAATGAATATTTCAGTGACAAGGCGACGGGCTTCCGTCCGGCCGTAGTCAACAAGGTGGATTTTGCACAGCCGGGATTTGTGGAAGTTCCGTTGAGTCCTGCGGTTTCGTCTTCGAACTCGGGAAGAGTGGACTACGCTGCTCCGACCCAACGATACTTGGTCTCCGCACTTGAGATCACCAACGCCGAATATGCCCGGTTCCTAAATGAGGTTACGGCAGGCGTGGTGGTTCAGGATGGATGGGTCAACGGCAATTCGGCATCCACCCATGCGGGCAAGCATTTGGTGCAACTACCGGCAGATGGCAGTATTGAACTGCGGGGCGGTGTCTTTGTTGCGGTGCCGGGGAGACAGGGTGAGCCCGTGACATCCGTTACCTGGTATGGAGCGGACGCCTATTGTATCCATCAGACCGAACTCGTGCCGTCAACGCGCTATGCGCTGCCTGATCAATGGCAGTGGGAGAATGCGATGTTGCGTGGTCTTGAATCCCTGGATCAGGGGAAGGTTAATTACAGTATCAAGGACACAGGAATCTCAAAAACCGGAAGCCTTGGAACTGATGTGCGCTATGGTACTGGTTTTTGGCCGGGATTCTATGATGCAGCAGGCAATGTGCAGGAGTGGACATCTAGTGCCCCGGCCACAGGCATGACTGATCGAGCGGTGATTCGCGGAGGAGCCTTCAACTTGGAAACACCGTTTGTCAGTTTCACGAAATCCGACCAACACGCGGGCTTGGAAGAAGCCCGGCCAAATCTCGGCTTCCGCCCTGCGATCACGGCCATGGCACCAAAGGTCGAGGGTCTGTTTGAAAAGGTGGTGCTGCCAGTATCGGGAACCGCCCGGAAACTGGCGTTTACGGCAAGTAGCTTCCTCGCCGCTCCGGTGTGGGCATGGCAAAAGGTTTCTGGTCCGAGTTGGGTGACTCTTGCGGATTTGGGAAGTGGGCGATGCCAATTGACAGTCACGCCACCTGCCACTGCGGAAGATGGCAGCGTTGTCTTCTCTGTAAGCGATGGGGTTATGACATCCCTATGGAGTTTGGACGTGTCGGCAGTCGTCGGGGGGTCGTTCCAGATTGAAGGATTGCCAAGCGCTATCACGGTTCGCGACGGGGAAGACGCCCTGCTCTATAATGTTAGGGCAATCCCAAGCGGTACCACAGGTAGCACCGTAACTTGGTCCGTGGCTGGTGGAAGCGGGAAAGTCTCGGTGGAGAGCACCGGCGCACTGACTGGCAAGGTGACTGTAATGCAGAGTCTCACCAGCTCCTTGAATGTGGTTCTATCCGCTAGCGATGGAACCCATATCGGCACCGCGCCATGCGCAATCAAGAGCGGAACTCCGGTGATCGAGTTTGTTGATTTCCCTGAATCTATCATTTTTGATGACAACCGCACCAGCATTCGTGTTGCACTGGAAGCCAAGGGTGGGTCTGTTTCCGGTGCATGCGCATGGTCGGTTGGTTCTGCGGCATCGTCCTGGGCGAGAATCGTGAGCCAAAACCTTGCTTCCGCAGTTCTCGAAATTGACCGCAGTGGTTTTGGTGCCACGGGAACAATTCCGGTGTCCTACACCGACGGCCTGACAACGCTGACCCGTAACGTTCAAGTTTCGGAAACTCCGTCTGCTCCCAGAATTCTATTGCCTGCACCGGCCATGCAATTTGTTGCCGGAGACCGGCCAGCCCGCGTTCTTGTCACGGCTGAGGACCGGAATGTGACGGATACAATGACGTGGTCTGTGGAACCGTCTGGGGGAGCGGTTTCCATTGTGCCGGTCAATGGCCGCAGTGCTGAACTGGTTGTCAACACGTCCAGTCCCTTTGTGGATACTCCGTTCACCGTCCGGGTGAGCGACGGCACACTCTCGTCAACAGCGGTGATTCATTTCACGGTGGTCAACACCGCACCGGTAATTGTCGGCCCGGATGGTTTGCAGGAATTTGATGTCGGCAGCGGACCATACGAAATGGAGTTTATTGTTAGTGATCCAGACCGTGGACAAAATCCTCGCATCGAAGTGATAGGCTCCGCGTCGTGGTTCACATGGAGGTATGATGGGAAGTCTGCCGTTCGGGTGACTGTGCCAGCGGCAACGTCCAGTGACGGATCTCTCACAATTTCGGCTACGGATGGGCTGGTCACGATTACACGGGTGGTTCCTGTGCGCGTGCGGAAGATCAACGGGACTCCCGGCATCAATGGTCTTCCGACTAATCTTCAGATGGCCCGGTTCTCTGCACCTGTTCGCCTGCCATTCACTTTGACGGACAATGACGCATCGGATCGTTTGTCTGTGGGACTCGTGTTTTCCATTTCTGGCGTGAATGTTCTAATGAGCGGGGACCGGGCTGGATATTTGATGATTGATCCGGTCCAAGTGGAAGAGGCTGTGCCGATTTTGCTGGAGGTAAGCGACGGCAAGGAAAAAGTCCGTTCATCCGTTCAATTGACCTTGGGTGATGCCGCGCCTGACAGCCATCAGATTGCCGTTGCCGAATACTTTTATGATGTGGCACCCGCACCTGGCACTGGAATTTCGGTGCCTGCGTCGAATAATAATCCATTCAACGATACCGCCACATTTGTCAGGCTTGCGCCGGTTCCATCAACCCTTAACCCCGGATGGCATCGCATCGGACTGAGGTTCCGAACGGTAGCTGGGCAGTGGTCTTCCATTCAGTGGTTGGATGTTCATGTTTTTGATGACGCATCCCGTAATGGGTTGGCCGTCACTCGCCCCGATGGTGATCTTGGCTATTCCCGTTGGTCATCCTTCAATCCGGTTGCTGGCACTCCCGACACTCTCCCAGGTTGGGGGACCGGATTCAACGACCTTGACCCGAGTCAAGGATCGGGGACACAACAAAATTTGGTTTTTGAAGACAATGACGGGATTGAACAAATCGACTCCGCCATTGTGTGGGCGGAGTATTTTATTGATACCGATCCGGGAGCGGGGCAAGCCGCCCGCTTGCCGATGGATCGCCGTGGAATGGATTCCACGCTTGCGCAGCTTCAGTTTGATTTGGATACCTCTCAACTTGCGGTGGGCCTCCATCAGATTGGATTGCGTTGCCGCATGGCAGACGGAACATGGGGTAATGCCAGAGCCATTAGCTTTTACGTTTTTGAGGACTATGTGCCACCAGTCGCACCGAAAGCCGAGGTCGTTGATGCCGAGTATATTTGGGATGGTTCCGGAAGTCCTGGGTTCGGATACGGCCTACCACTGGATCAATCAACAGTGAGGACCGAGATTGGGAAATTGGAATCGCAACCGGTGCAGACCTCACCGTTGGACACCGGAGATCATGCCCTGCATGTTCGCTTCAAGAACGATGGTGACGCGTGGGGAGAAACGCGCCGGTGGGGAATCACCGTGGCGGCTCCCAATGGAACACTGAATCTTGCTAATCTTCATGTAGAATCGAACATTGGCATTCCCTTCCTCAATTATGACAGTTGGCAACTGTTAGGTTCGACGGTCATTCTTCATGTCCCACAGATTTACTGGGTGGATAGCTTGGTTTATGCCAATTTCGGATTTATTGGACAAGGGAGCGTCCCATCCTATGGAGAGACAAACAGCGTCAATTTCGTGATGAATGGAGCGTCCGATTTAACGTGGATCTGGGGTCGCGATTGCGAGGTGGTATCCCGTTCGGAATTTGCTCCGGTGACTGGCCCTGGCCTGTGGCAGTGGTATCCGGATTTCAACGCCGGCTATGGGGTTTTTGTGCCGTTGGAATTTGTTGTCCTATCCGTTCCTGAATCGGTGTCGGTGGCTACTGGCACCCGCCAGCATTGCGTCGGTTGGAACGGCACTGGGAGTGCCCCGACTACAGGGAGCGGAAATCAAGTTAGCTTCGTGACTTTGGCGAAATCCACTGAAGTGGATTGGGTTTGGCGCAAGGAACACGCCCTTACAGTGGAAGTCTCAGGTGAGGGACAGGTATTCGGAAATGATGGGTGGATTGCCGAAGGCTCCACGGAGAATCTAACGGCAATTCCGAATCCCGGACATAGGTTTGTGCGCTGGGAAGTGGGTGCGACGGGAAGTGGCGCGTCGACCTCCGTGGTCATGGATGCGCCAAAGACAGTGCGGGCTGTCTTCACACAGCATAGGGTGTGGACGGTGGATCCAGTGCTTGGGCAACGGCAGCTTGCCGCCGTTTATGAGGATGGTGCGCAAGTTTCAGTCAGTAGTCCGCACTTCATTGATGTTGCCGTCGGATCGCGGTTTGTGGTGACTGGTTGGACCGGCGCGGGTAGTGCAAACCAAGGAGGAACCGGGATCGGTGCCAATTTCACAATCCATGCTGACAGCGAAGTGCGCTGGACTGGAGTTCGGCAGCATTGGGTGGGCCAGCGGGTCAATCAAGCAACCCTGGGCGCTATTGCCGTTACAGGGGCTCGTGTGAATGCTGAGGGTTCATGGTTTGATGAAGGCGTGATTTCCATCAGTGCAATCCCTGCTACCGGAGCGGTTTTCGCCCGATGGTTGTCAGATTTGGAAGGAGCCCCGGTGAGCTTGGATTTTGAATTGCGTGGTTCTGTCGATATTGCGGCGGTCTTCCGTGCGACTGTTTCAGCACCGGCACTGGTGGCGGTTCCTGCCGGTGTGATGCCCTCTTCACCAAACGCGAATATTGCAGGATTCGAGGCTGATATTAAGGCGTTCAGTGTGGCGCAGACCGAGACAACCACTGCTGATATGGTGGCAGCCTTGAATCAGGCGCTGAACGAAAAATCCATTCGGATTGATGGCACCAAGGTGGTGGGAAGAAGAGAACATGCGCGGTCAACGCCGGGATTCTCGCTTTCCTGGCTCGATGGTTCTTCGGCCACATTGCGGCGTGACGTTCTTGCCGACATTGACGGAGTTCCAATTCGCAAGCCCGCCACGACGCCGACTGCCACCCACTGTATCGTGGATGGGGATCTTTTCATTGACTCAAAGTCGCTACAATCCGGTTTCCGCCTTGAAGGAGTTGGTTCAGCATCGGTGTCGTGGAATGGTCAGGCGTTAACAGGAGGAGTTTTGCCGACGTGGGTGCCTCTCAACGCTACGATGGGTTGGGGCAAACTTCGGATTGATTACACGCCGACGACATCCGCCGATTCGATTTCCATGCGACTGACGGATTCTGCCGGGAATGCGGTGGGATTGCTTTCCGGTGAACGCATCAGGCACTACAATGCCGAAGGAACAGAGCCGCTGAAGTTGTTCAAGGGCATGATCGGTGCATCAGCGGTCGCGTCTGAAGGATTCGGTACACAGATCGTAAGTGATGGGTCGTTGTCCGTTGATCCCGCGATAGGAAATTTCTGCTTCACAGAAAGTGGCGGTGATTTCGACTTGACCGCGACCATTTCGCGACCAGCAAGCGGTAGAAGCGGCCTAATGATGCGTCTCGGGCTTAGAGATGACAGCCCTAGTCTTTTTGTGGGTGTGAGTTCTGACGGGAGAATGAATGTGAATGGCAGCGCCGGAGGTAATTCATCCCGGAGCACCTGGACGATTCGAATCGGGCGCAGGGGAGTTATTGGCATCACAGAATTCCTGGACTTCGACGGCAAATGGAAAGATGCGAAGAGCGGGACTCTCGAACCTGAATCGTACATATTGTTCCCAGAGAATTCGAACTTGCCGTCGGTGGCTGGTGTATTTGCCGAGGGATCGGCCGCATCATGTTCTGGGCTCCAATTTGTTGACCTGGCCCGTCGTCTTAATCGGCAAGGGCAGGTATTGATGGACTTAGGCTGGTCTGGCGCGACGATTGCCTACAATGGGACCGCTTTCACTTCTGTTACTGGTTCAGCGAATCTTCCCGTTGTGTGTGTCACCCATGACGGAGCCACGCAATATGCAGAGTGGTTAGAGGACCGTCTCCAGGATGGGGACTACGGACTTCCCAGTGAATGGGAATTCGAGTATCTTTCCGGTGGTCGGACAGGTGATGCCTATTCATGGGGAACTGGCGGTGATGCGCGTTCCTACGCGAATCTGTCAGGGGCCGAACCGCTCTTCTCTCCGACCAGATTATCCCCAGTGGGAACCTATGCAGCGATAAATGGAATCTACGATTTAGCAGGTAACGCATGGGAGTGGACATCTTCCGATCAAGTATCGGGCCACGGGGCATGGAAGAACATTCGGGGAGCTAGCTACCGGCAACCCGTGGAATCTTGTGCGTCGTCGTTCAGGCTGTTCTATGGACGCCAGTCTTTTGTGAGCAGCGAGGTGGGATTCCGGGTGGTGAAGCGTGATCCCGGTCAAGTCGCGCTTGGCAGGTCTGTCAATGGGTCAAGCTTGAATCTAGCGTCCGCTTCGGAGGGTCTGGTGAGAGGATTTGTATCGCCAACGGCCGAATTCGCTATCGGGACTGTTGAGGTTTCAAATGCGGACTATTGCGGATTCTTGAATGCACTGTCGGGTGTCGGACAAGTGACTGTTTCCGGTGACTGGGTTATTTCCAACAGCCCGGCGTATCATCAGGGAAGCCGCCTGCTCATGCTGGCCGGAAACAACGGCATTGCAAGAGATGGTGGTTTGTTCCGCCCGGTTGCAGGGAAGGCCGGGCAGCCCGTCACCTTGGTGTCCTGGTTTGGGGCCGATGCCTTTGGTCGATGGCTGACTGCTTCATCTGCGGAGTGGGCGTTCCGCTTGCCCACTGAATGGGAATGGGAAAGCGCAACTGCAACAGGATTTGTAGGAGCATCTACCTCGTTGGCGAGTATGCAACTCGCGAATCAAAAGGGTGTCGGTGATTCAATGCTGGATGAATCCACTGTGCGCTGGGGCCTTGGTGGAGTGGTTTCCTCTGTAGCTGAATGGACGCAATCAGAGGCGATTGGCAATCCCGGGTTGATGGTGGTGCGCGGTGGTGCCGGCAATTGGTACTCTGGACAGAGAGATCCTTCCTCACGGGTCGAATATCTCGCCGCAGATTCAGCCGCCTCCCATTTGGGGTTCCGTCTGGTGCGGGTGGTGAAAGAAGGCTGGAAATCGGTGTCCACGGATGGCACATGGGCGGCGGCCTTGGATTCAGGTGTCTTCTACGAGGGGGGATCTGGGACGCTCATGTTGACGCGTAGTGGAGACCCGAGTTTTGAGTATGGTTTGACTCTTGGTTGTAGCGACCCACGGGTAACGATGCCCTCAACGGTCACATTTGCGGCTGGAGAATCAGTTCGATTGGTGGATTTTAATGTCGGGACGGATCTGAATGCGCAGGGTGATTCAACGGCGGCCGTGACAATTGTTTCCGAATCCCTATCAAGCGTGACGCTATCTATGTTAATTCGGGATACGAATTCTGCCGCGCTCGCTGTGACCTTTGGCAATTCCGCATTGGTTTCGGGACAGGTAACGAGCATCAGGTTTTCGAGAAATGGCGACAGAAGTAACGCTCTTACCATAGCCCTCAATGGAGCTGGGGTAAATGCGTTTGGGCTTCCTGCTACCATTGTTATTCCTTCAGGTAGCAGCTTCGTGGACAGGCAAGTTGTGGCCCCGAGCGTGTCTCAATCATCGGTTTATGGACTGCAAACAAGCGCAGACTGGTATTCCGGTGCAGCGGTGTCAGTCCAAGTAGCCGTTGCAAACAGCGGCTTCTCAGCGTGGATCGCTCCTTATAGTACTCTATCTGATTCGACACCCCAAGGAGACCCCGACCATGACGGAATTCCAAACCTGCTGGAATACGTGCTTAACGGTAATCCTGGTGCTTCATCCACGGAAATTCTGCCGACTTTGATCAAAGACAGTGCCAATTTTGTATTCACGTTCCGCCGTCGGGAAGCCTCTGGGCAAGACACAACACAAATATTTCAATATTGCACAGGTATGAACAATTGGACGAACGTGAACATCACTGGGATCAAGGGCTCACAAGTGGCAATAGGTGCTGCCGATAGCAATGGCGTGCAAATCGTGACGGTGACGATTCCCAAGGGAACCAACAGCAAAATGTTTGGGCGTCTTCAAGTATTTCAACCATGAAGTTATTACCGTAACAACGGTGGTGAAATCATCTGGTAGATCTGGTAGATAGTATCAGCGATAAGATATATTCGAAAAAGGCACAAAAATGCCCGGACCTGTTGGGCAGGCATGTTATATGTTCTGATAGGGGCGACGGGCCTTGAACTCGTGATCTCCCGCTTATAGAGCAGGCAGTCTAACCAATTGTGCTACGCCCACCGATCTATGGATCAGGCGTAGTATTCGGAGTTGGATTGCTTTTATCCCGAACTCCGATATTGACCCCCGGTCGTGATTCACAACTCATTGAAAAACATTTGCATACACGCACCAAATCCAACTTTGCCAAAGTTGGCTTTGGTGCATTGACTACCCCCGAAAAAATCCCTGTAACCCGCTCACCCCCGTCATTCCACCGGTATCCCTGTGGTTCTAACTTCGGAGTTCGGGTTTATCACGGTCGAGAATTACACCGTTGGACAGGTGGTGTCAAAACCGGAGAATCCGGGGTTTTCAGGGGCTTGGGTTTTTGGTTGTCTGGCCAAAACCAACGCTTTTAGCAGCAGCTCTTCGAATACGCGCATACCCAGAGAACCTTCCACAGCGGTTTTGATCGCGTCCCCCAGATGCTCCCGCCATGCGGCTTGTGCTTCAAAGGGGATTTGTAGTGCTAGCTTCTTTGCCATGGCGGCGAAGTCTGCGGGCGTCATGGGTGGCAGTATAGACACCTGATCCCGGAAACGCTGGCGTAGTTCAGGATCAATGGAGCTGAGTATCTGGTTTCTGGTTGGTGGTTCTGGGGCCGGAGCGGGTCCGGATGAAAATCCGAGTTGACGGCTGTTGCTTTTCCATGCGGCTTGCCAGGCACCGCATCCTATTATCATGATACGTTCACGGAGAAATTGCGCAAGGTCTTGCCGTTCCCACGGGATAGGTGGCACGTCCCACGGGATGGTGGTTCCATCAAAGTCTGGTTTGACGGGCATTTTGACAGATATGGGTATTGAAGAATCAAGCAGGTCGTGGATCTCTAGCCGCAGAAAGTTAGTATATTCATGCACGAATCCTGATCCCATTCCGGAAAGTTTATCACACTCGTCCAATATTATCACCCCGCCCGTGCGTAGTGCGCCCAGCCAGTCAACGATACTTGTCCAGGTTGTTGGCTCGGCTTTGTTAGATAAAAGAATCCACGTTGCGACGTTCAGCGTCAAACATGGCAAATTGAGCCGCTCGGCGATTTTTTTGGCCAAATAGGATTTGCCTTGTCCTGATTGTGCAAGGATTAGGCTGTGGCACCTAGGCAACAATTTCATGCCGTCTCGGGTTCCGTCGGTTGCGATTTGGGCAATGGGCATCAGTTCATCCATCACCCTTTGCTGTTGAGGTGACAGGATGTTCATGCTGCGTTTTCAAGGATGCCGAAGATGCATTTGTGTTCCGGTTCGATCTGAATGCCGTGCCTGCTGATCAATTCACGGATTCGGGCCAGTCCGCCACGCCATCCCGGAGTCGCGAAAATTGCCGTATGGCGTTGCTGGCCGTGATTGAAGGCGATCCATGGGGTCGTCTGCTTTACTCCATAGGATGCTTTTTGTCCGGCGGCGGTGGTCGTTGTTTGTTGGATGGTTTTCATCGGTTACTGATAGATTCAGGAGAGGCGGTGAGAGCGAAAGCAAGCCGGCAAGGAATATGTGGTTGGGATGTTCACCCCATCCGGCACGGGGGTACCGGATGGGGCTTACACACGGAGGTTGTCAGGTGGCACCTGGCCACCGCACATTAACCTCCGATTCCGGGCCCAGCCGACTTGGCTGGGGGGGAAGGTCTTTAGCTCGGCAAATATTGCTGAAAGAGGTTGGGGAATTAGTTCAGACTGGTGATGCGCCGGGTGTTCTTCCTCGGTGCGGTGTGATCCGCCGCTGCGGTTCGGGCACGACCCTTCGCCCAATGTTTGAGTGCGGCGATTTGCCCGTCCATGAGACGGGCGAGCGGGACCATGCGAGCCATCGCATTCACCAAGTCAAGGTCAGTCGGTTCACGACCTTCTTCGAGAAAGGCATCATAGAGAGCATCGACAAAAACGGCGTCGATTTCTGCGCCCGTGAATTGATCAGCGGACTTCGCCAATGCTGCTGTGTCAAATTCTTCAGGATTTCGTCCGTGCCGTCTAACGACGATTTCCCAGATTTGAGTGCGCTCGGCGGCGTCCGGCAGATCCACGAAGAACATTTCATCGAAGCGCCCTTTGCGGAGGAATTCCGGGGGGAGTTGGGATACATCGTTGGCGGTGGCCACAACGAATACGGGTTTCACTTTCT
>JBAXPF010000113.1:0-11815 GCA_037132955.1 Verrucomicrobiota bacterium
GCCCTGGACTCCGACACCCTGATCCTCCGTGCCGGCCTCATCGTCGGCTTCGGCGAATCCGTCTTCGGTGACATCGGTTACCTCGGTGAAGTTTCCGTCAACGGGAACGGTGCCGACTACAACGGCGTCAACGTCGGCTTGCGGGTCTCGTTCTAAGCGTTGCTCCATCTAACATCCAAACAAACCCCCCCGGCCGGTGCCGGGGGTTTTTGTTGGCCGGTGCCATGCAACTTGAAAACGGAAGTTGAAATCCAAGATTCGTGGTTAATCTAACTACTGAGATCAAACTTCGGTTTTCAGGTTCAACCCATCGACTGCTCAAACATCTTCGACAGCTCGTCGAAGCTATGGGCAAATTCCATCATCGCCCGATAGGCGAACCAGGTTAGCACCAGAACCACCGCGCTGATGGCGGTTTTCCACGGCAGGTTCAAGCGCGGATGGATCCATACCAGAGGCAAGGCCAAGGGACCGACCGTCAGGATTGACAATAGGATCGCCGTCATCCCGAAATACCACGGTGCCGTGGTCGGCACCGCACGCGGCGGACCAACCCCGTCCAGAAACTCGCCGCAGTGCTTGCATTTGATCGCCTCATCCTGGATCTCTTCGGCACAGTATTGGCATTTTTTCATGATGGGGATCGCTCGATTGTTAGATAAAGTGGTTAGATGAGCGCCCCGCCGCTAATCCCGCGCTGTTGCAGGAACAAATCGATGCCATCGACCAGCGCCAGCCAACTGGCTTCGATGATGTTTTCGGAAACCCCGACCGTGCCCCAGTCGCGCGTGCCATCGGTGGTGACGATGAGCACGCGGGTCTTGGCGGCCGTCGCATCGTGACCATCGATGATGCGCACCTTGTAATCCACCAGCGCTATGCCGTCAATTTCCGGATAGAACGGCCGTAACGCCTTGCGCAGGGCCAGATCCAGTGAGTTGACAACCCCGTGGCCCTCGGCGACGGTGAGCGATCGCTCGCCATTGACGGAGAGCTTGACGGTGGCCTCGCACACCGGGGTGTGGCCGTCGCGGTATTGGCGGGTGCTGGTGTGATACTCGTGCAACTCGAACGGCTTGACATAGGTGCCCGCAGCGCGCCGGACTAACAATTCAAGCGATCCGTCGGCGGCCTCGAACGAGTAGCCGTCGTGTTCCAACTCCTTGACCCGGCGCAGCACCTCGGCGGCCTGCGGCGAGCCTTTTTGCAGGGGGATGCCGAGCTCCTCCGCCTTGATGAGAATGTTGGATTGGCCGCTGAGCTCGGAAACCAGGATATTCTGGCAATTGCCGACGCTGGCGGGCACGATGTGCTCGTAGCTGCGGGCGATTTTCTGCACGGCATTGACATGCATGCCGCCCTTGTGTGCGAAGGCCGTGCTGCCCACAAAGGCCGCCCGCGCGAAATGCGGATTGTTGGAAACGTCATCCACGAAGTACGACAGCTCTCGTAGTTTCTCCAGGCAGGGCACCACGGTCAGGCCCAGCTTGAGTTGCAGGAGCGGGATCACCGAGGTTAGATTGCAGTTGCCGGTGCGTTCGCCATAGCCATTGATGGTGCCCTGGACTTGGGTGGCACCCGCGCGGATGGCGGCGATGGCATTGGCTACGCCCAACTCGCAATCGTTGTGGGTGTGAATGCCAAACGCCATGTCCGGCAAGCGGGCTTTCACCGCCTGGCAGATTTGCAGAATCTCGGAGGGCAACGAACCGCCATTGGTGTCACACAACACCAGACAAGCCGCCCCGCCCTCGGCAGCGGCTTGCAAGGTGCCCAGCGCGTGCTCGGGCGAGTCTTTGTAGCCATCGAAAAAATGTTCGGCGTCATAGATCACCTCGCGGCCGTGCCGCACCAGATGGGCCACCGTGTCGCGGATCATCGCCAGGTTTTCCTCGATGCTGGTGCGCAGCACTTCGGTGACTTGGAGTTGCCAGCTCTTGCCAAAAATAGTCACCACCGGCGTCTCTGCCTCCATCAGCAGCCGCACTTGCGGATCCTCCTCCACCTCACTGTTGGCACGCCGCGTCGAGCCAAAGGCGGCGAGCTTGGCATGTTTGAGGTTGAGCTTCTTCGCCTCGCGGAAAAACTCGATGTCTTTGGGGTTGGACCCCGGCCAGCCACCCTCAATGTAGTCGATGCCGAAGTCGTCCAGTCGTTGGGCAATCCGCAGCTTGTCTAAACCCGATAATTGAAAGCCCTCACCCTGCGTCCCGTCACGCAGAGTCGTATCGTAAATGGAAACCAGTTTAGCGTGCATTGCCTCGTCACGCATCCTGAAGGCGTGTATCGCCCAAGGCAAGGAGATTTTCCGGCGGAGCAGGGGCGGGCGTCGTCGGGCCTGGCAGTGGCAGGTGGAATGTCAATACCCGTCCCGAATGGACCTTCATGTCTGGGACGAAATCCCCGACCCCTTCCGTGATATCATCAGAAATGAGTGCCAACTTCCATCAAATGCATTCCCCCCAATGTGCATGCGCGGCCCCTGACGGACGGGACGGTCTGTGGATTTCCACTGTCGGATTTCCACTTGACTTTTTTTAGAATGTCCCGTATTTGCACCGCTCCTCTCGGTAGAACTCCGCTCAATTCCTGCATTTTGTCGCTTTGCACGGCACCAAGCAGGGCCTAGCGGACGCTATCGAGTCCCGCAATTTCATCCAAGTCTTTCATTTTCAACCGTTTCCATGTTTAAAAAGTTTTTTGGAAAGTTTTTCCCGAATGACATCGGGATCGACCTCGGCACCGCCAACACGCTCATTTACGTCAAAGATCAAGGGGTGGTTCTCCGCGAGCCTTCGGTCGTCGCGGTCAAGGCTGGAACCAACGAGGTCTTGGCTGTCGGTGACGACGCCAAACGCATGCTGGGCCGCACGCCCGGCAATATTGTGGCCATCCGCCCGCTCAAGGACGGGGTGATCGCCGACTTCGAAGTGACCGAGGCGATGCTCCGGCATTTCATCCGCAAGGTGAACAAAAACCGCCGCTCCAACCCGCGTGTGCTCATCGCCATCCCCTCCGGCATCACCGAAGTGGAACGCCGGGCCGTGCGCGAATCCGCCGAGCAGGCGGGAGCCCGCGAGGTCTACCTCATTGAGGAGCCCATGGCCGCAGCCATCGGCGTGGGCCTGCCGGTGCAGGATGCCTCCGGCAATATGATCGTCGACATCGGCGGCGGCACCACCGAGGTCGCCCTCATCTCCCTCTCCGGCATCGTTTACGCCCGCAGCGTGCGCACCGCCGGCGATGAATTGGACGAGGCGATCGTCTCCTACATGAAGCGCGCCTACAACCTCATGATCGGCGAGCGCACCTCCGAAGATATCAAAATCCGCCTCGGCTCGGCCGCCCCACTGCCCAAGGAAATGACCATGGAAGTCAAGGGCCGCGACCTGGTCGCCGGCTTGCCCAAAACCATCACCATCACCTCGCAGGAAATTCGCGAGGCCATGGCGGACCCGCTCAGCACCATCGTTGACGCCGTCCGCACCACCCTCGAACGTTGCCCGCCCGAACTCGCCGCCGACCTCGTCGACCGCGGCATCGTGCTGGCTGGCGGCGGTGCCCTGCTCAAGGGCCTCGACCGCCTGCTGCGTGAGGAAACCGGGCTGCCGGTCCACATTGCCGAGGATCCCCTCAGCGCCGTGGCCGAAGGCACTGGCAAAGCGCTTCAGGAAATCGCCCTCTTGAAACGCGTCACCAACACCGACCGCAGGGTCGAGCGTTAGGCAGGCCCCGGCCATGAAGCCGCTCAATCTCATTGCTATTCTGCTCTTTCTGAGTGGTGCTGTGTGGGCGCTTACCCGCAGCGAGCGGACCGTGCGCGAGATCCAGGGCAGCTATTTTTCTGCCATTTCACCGTTTTTGAAATCCGGCTCGAAAACCGAAGTCTATGCCCGCAGCTTCCTCGAAGAGGTGCGTCTCTCCAAGGCGCTGGAAGCCGAGCTCAACACCACCCGCAGCGCCATGGGCCGCCTCCCCATCATCGAAGCCCACTGCCTTGAGCTGGAACGCGAAAACGCCCAACTCCGCCACTCCCTCGATTTCAAAAACGCCACCAATTTCAACATCGCCGCCGCCCAGGTCATCCGCCGCCAACCCACCACCTGGTGGCAAACCGTGGAAATCGACGTCGGTGAGGAACGCGGCATCGGCAGCCACCTCGCCGTCCTCTCTAACGAAGGACTGGTGGGCATCGTCGATCGCCCGGGCAAGGAGCGCTCGTCGGTCATTCTCCTAACAGACGAGGCGTGCCAGGTTTCCGCCAAGGTCGAGGACAGCCCCGAGGTGGGCATTCTCAGCGGCCAGCGCGGGCAGTTTGAAGGCACGCCGCAACTGCGCTTGAAGTTTTTGTCAAAGAACGCGGTGCTGCGTGCCGGGCAACGCGTTTTCACCACCGGCCGCGGAGGTATCTTCCAGGCCAACATCCTCCTTGGAACCATCATCTCCGTCGAAAAAGGCGCTGAGGATTCCGAAGCTCTCGTCCGTCCAGCGGTGAACTTCGCGGATCTCGGCACGGTTTTCGTCGTGCTCGCCAAAGATCCCCCGAAGAAGTGACACGCTACACGCTCATCACGGTTTTGTTAGTGCTGGCCAGTTTTGTGGTCCAACAATTCCTGCCCGCGCTCACCGCGCTGCACCATTCGCGCATTCTGCTGGTGCAGCTGGTATTTCTGTGCGCCGCGGTCACCGTGGGGCAGCCCACCATGCTGCTGCTGGCGTTCGTGTGCGGGTTCCTATGGGACGCGCACTGCACCCTGGGTTCCCACGGCGGCGATCCCGAAATCTATTCCCAGCCGGTGGAGTCGCTGCGTTTCGGTTATTCCATTGTGCTCTTCGGCGCGATGGGTTTTCTGATGCAGGGCATTCAGCCGCTCTTCAAGCAAGGCAAGTGGTATTTCTCCGCAATGCTTTCCGGCCTCGCCATCTTTCTCTATCTGGCCGCGGAATACCTCATCATCACCTTTGTGCGTGGCAACCTCATCTTTGCCAAAGCCACCGCCCTGCAAATGGTTTACACCTCGGTCCTAACCATGCTGTTTTCCCCGCTCATCTTCTGGATGCTCTTCGGCATCGCCAGTTGGTGCGCCCATTCCATCAATCCCGAGGCGGGCAAAAAACACCGCCGTCATTTCTGAGCCATGGAACCGCGCTACCGCCTCAGACTCTATCTGCTCACCGCGCTCGTGCTCACCGGCTTCGGCGCGTTGCTCAACCGGCTTCATGATTTTCAGATCACCCGCCGCGAGGAGTTCTTGCAGATGGTCCCGGGCAACAGCACCGTCACCGTGCGCGAACCCGGCATCCGCGGCGAAATCACCGACCGCAATGGCATCCTGCTCGCCCGCAACCTCCGTAACTACGAAATCTCCTTCAACCTCGACGAAATCCAAAAAGCCTATCGGCTCCAACATGCCGCAGACCCCGCGCTCAAACGCGGTGCCAAGAAGGACGCCATGGAGCGCGGCGAGGAGGACAAGGATATCGTGGAAATCGTCAACACCTGGACCATCAAACGCTTCGATCAACTTCACCTCACCAAAAACTACAACGCCGGGGCCCTGCGCACCCATTTCCTGACCCATCGCGGGTTGGTGCCCTTCAGTTACCGCAACGATCTAACCTATGACGAATTCGCCCGCTGTGCCGAACACAACCTCGAGCTGCCCGGAGTCTATCTGAGCACCCGACCGCTGCGCCAATACCCTTACGCCGCCCTCGCCAGCCATATCCTCGGACATATCAAACCGTGGGAACCGGTCGATATCCCGGAAAGTGCCAAACGCAAGTTCAATCACTACATCGGCGACGCCAAGGGCATCGCCGGCATCGAGCAAAGCATGGATGACATTCTCCGCGGCCCGGAGGGCCAGAAGAAACTCCTCAAGGATGAAAAAGGCCACATCATCGACATGCTCGACTACACCAAGCCCGGAGTCGGTGCCAAGCTCACGCTCGCCATCGATGCCCGCGCCCAGTTCCATGTGGAAAACGTCATCCGTCGCGCGGGACGCGCCGCCGCCGTGGTCATGGACGTCAACACCGGCGAGGTCATCGCCATGGCCGCCATCCCGGATTACAACCCTAACGACTTTATCCCGTCCATCTCCCAGGCCCGCTGGCAGGGCTATCTGGACAACAAGAAAATGGACCCCTTTTCCAACCGGGCGATCAAACCCTTCACCCCCGGTTCGACATTCAAACCCCCCACGGCCATCTCCGGGGCCCTCGAAGGCATGGCCAGCCGGTCGTTCTCCTGCGACGGCTTTGTCCCTTACGGCAACATCAGAATCGGCTGCTGGATCTGGAGCCAGCACAAGAGCAGCCACGGCCTGCTGACCCTGCCCAAAGCCATCCAACAATCGTGCAACCCCTACTTCATGAAACTGGCCAATACCATTGGCTGGAAAGCCATGCTCACTGGTTTCCAAATGGTCGGCTTCGGTAAAGCCACCGGCATCGAACTTCCGGATGAATCCCCCGGCATCCTCCCGGGCAGCCGGTCGTGGCGCACCGCCAATCCGTCCGCCACCATGACTCCGGCCATCACCGCCATGCTCGCCATCGGCCAGGCCGACGCCATGGCCACACCGCTCCAACTCTGCGCGATGGCGGCCTGCATCGGCAATGGTGGCAAATACTATAAGCCACGCCTGGTCAAATACGCCACCGCCGCGGACGGTCGCAGGGTCATTGAGGATCAACCCAAGCTCGTCGTCGATCTGATCGCCGCCGGCATCAAGCCGGCCGATTTCGAACTCATCCGCAAGGGCATGTGGCTGGCCGTCAATAATCCCGGCGGCACCGCCGCACGCGTCAAGATCCCCGGCGTCGAAGTCGCCGGCAAAACCGGCACCGCTCAAACCATCGACGACGGGAAAAAATCCAACAATTCCTGGGTCATCTGCTTCGGGCCTTATGACAAGCCCAAATACGCTGTCTGTGTGCTGGTCCAAAACGGTGGCTCCGGCGGCAAGGTTTTCGGACCTCTGGCGCACCTGATTTTGCGCGGCCTCTTCGCCCAGGATAATGGCCTCAAACTCCCGCTCAACCCCCAAACCGCCGTCCTCGGCAACACCACCCGCATCGAGGAAATCGTCCTGCCCAAAGAAGATCCGCTCGCCGCCCTCACCAGTGACGAAACGGAATCCAACGGCGAGACCGGTGAGGAAGTCGAAAACCCCGATCCGCAAGCAGGCCCCTCCACCCACGAACCCCTCATCCCTACTCCCGTCATTACTCCTGAAATCGATGCGGATGGCACCGTCATCCCTCGCGCCCAACCCGTCCCCGAACCCTAACTGAATCAAAACCATCAAACCTTCTAACAAAATCAAAATCATGATCCAACGCATCAAACGGCTTCTCGGCATCGGCAAGCCCGACCCCTCCCGTGGTAATAGCATTATCGTCAACGTCGAAAAACTTGAACGCCGCGTCGCGCTGCTGGAGGATGGCGTGCTCGAGGAATACACCGTCGAGCGCGAGGGCGATCAGAACATCGTCGGCGGCATCTTCAAGGGCCGCGTCAAAAACATCGAGCCCGGCCTTAAAGCCATGTTCGTCGATATCGGCCTCGACAAGAATGCCTTCCTGCATTTCTGGGATGCCATCCCCGCCGCGCTCGATGCCGGCTTGGAGGAGATCCAGCGCGAAAGCAATCCGAAGCGCCAGCAAAAGAAAGTCACCTCCAAGGACATCCCTGATATCTATCCGGTAGGTTCGGAGATTGTCATCCAGGTGTCCAAAGGCCCGATCGGCACCAAGGGACCGCGGGTGACCACCAACATCTCGCTGGCCGGACGTTATCTGGTGCTCATGCCTTACACCGAGCAATTCGGCATCTCGCGCAAGATCGAGGATCCGGCGGAACGCCAGCGGCTGCGCAAGATCGTGCAAAAACTCTCCGTCCCGGAGGGCATGGGCATCATCATGCGCACCGTGGCCCAGGGCACCCGCGCCCGCCACTTCGTCCGCGACCTCGCCATGCTCCTCGAACAGTGGGATGCCATCGAGGAATGCCGCGTCAACTCGCCGACGCCGGCCTGCATCTTCCAGGAACCCAATCTAATCGAACGCACCGCCCGCGATTTCCTAACAGATGAGATCGACCAGGTCATCTGTGACGATGCCGCCACCACCGAAATCATCCGTGAGATCGCCGGCAAGATCTCGCGCCGCGCCAAGCGCCGCGTCCACTATTTCCCCTCGGCCACCCAACCGATCTTCGAGCGCGTCAACATCCAGAAACAAATCGACGAGGCCTTCTCCCGCCAAGTCTGGCTCCCCTGCGGCGGCTACATCGTCATCGATGAAACCGAGGCGCTCATTTCCATCGACGTCAACACCGGTCGCAACCGCGGCTCCAAGGACGTGGATCGCATGATTTTGGAAACCAACGTCGAGGCCGCCCAGGAAGTTGCCCGCCAACTCCGCCTGCGCAACATCGGCGGTCTGGTGGTGGTGGACTTCATCGACATGCGCCACCGCAAGGACCAACAGACGGTGTATAAGACCATGCGCGACCGCCTCAAAAAGGACAAGGCCAAGACCCAGGCTCTGCAGATTTCGCCCGTCGGTTTGATGGAAATGACCCGTCAGCGACTCAACGAATCATTGCGCGATTCGATGTATGAGCCGTGCCCGTATTGTCAGGGTCGCGCTCGGGTCAAGACGCCCATGACCATGTCTGTGGAGATCCAGCGCCGCCTCAACACCGTCATCCAGAAACACCGCGACTCGCTCGGTGACATCGTCATCATCGTCAACAGCGATGTCCTCAACCGCTTCAAGAGTGAGGACGCCAAGCTCCTCGTCGAGTTGGAACGCTCGCATTCCGGTCGGCTCATCTTCCGCTCCGATCCCACCCTCAACCGCGAGCGCTTCGCCATCATCGACGCCAAGACCGAAAAAACCATCGATCAGGGATAGCGCTGGCAATGGCCCGGCCCTGGGTCGAATGACCGATTGATCCAGTCAATCAGTGGTTCCTGATGAAATCGAGGTCGAGGGCCGGCGGCTTTGCTTGCTCTCGCCAACCGATTGCGTGAAGGATCACCCTTGGATATTGGAAAATTCATCCCCGTCTTCGTAGATGGCGTCCTTGCTGCCAAAGGCGCGGATGACCATGCCCCCGATGAGGCCGCTGCCAAGCGCCAGGACCAGGGTGATGGCAATGCCTGCAAGCTGCGCCTTGGCCACCCCGGGCACCACAAAGACCGCCACCACGCCGCCTAGCAAGCCGGGCAAGCCGTGTAAATTATGGACGCCGCAGGTATCGATGATGTTGAAGGTTTTGGTGATGCGGGCTTGGATAAATGCATAGCCGATCACACACAGGGCGCCGGCAAGCGCGCCGATTCCAAACGCCACGGGTGCGCTGACCAGGTTGCAGGTTGCGCCAATAGCAACCCCGCCGGCTAGCGCGGCATTGGCCATATCGCCGATGAGCACTTTGCCTTTGCTGAACAACAGGCTGAACAGGTAGGTCGACAAGGTTGCGCCGCACAGGGCAAGGATGGTATTGACCGCGGTGGCGGCTACCTGCTCGGGTGGAACCACCGCGCAACAGAAGCTGGGCCAGAAGATCCATAAGACCAGCGACCCGATCATTGAAAACCTGTTGGAAGTTTGATCACTCGGAATGTCGGTTTCCCGCTGCTTTTTCGATGTCAGCGCAAACGCCAACCCAAGGCCGAAATAAGCGCCAAAGGCATGGATAATGATGGATCCGGCGGCATCCACAAAGCCTTTGGTTATGGCCAGGCCGCCATCAAGCACCAAGTGCTCGTTCAGCATATACACGGGCACCATCAGCAACGCCAGCAGGATATATTGATAGAGCTTGATCCGGCCGAGCACCGCACCGGTTGCAATGAGTGCGGCGGCCACCGCGAATTCCGCCAGCAAAAGACCCTTGATCGATTGCACCGGAACGGCTTCAGCTGAAAGCATGCCGGTTTGCCGCAGCATGAAATAGAGGGGAAGTCCCGCGGCAACCACCAGATAGGTTCCCGTGATCGCGCTGTAACCATAGCGCTGGACAAACACCATCAGAAACCCAAAACCCACCAGCAACATTGCCAGAATATGGATTGCGAAATTGTATTGCTGCACATCCCGCAGCATCGCTGCGCTGTCGGAGGATATCACGGTTTCCGCAGCGCAAAGCACCGGGGCGAATATCACTCCGGCAAGCATGACGAGTGATTTCAAATAAGGATTTTTCAGATACAAGCTCATGGCGGGGCGACCCTAGCTCGCCATGGGCCTTTGCCAAGAATTCTTATGAAAAATCTCCAGACAACGGCTTAATGAATTCCTGAATGCTTCTTTACAGGAAATGATGCGCTGGGGCACCGTTGTTACACGCTCAAACAGAAATCCGCAAAAATTGCGATTTAATGTTGCTCGCCGGTTAAGGGTTGGTGTATCAGGCTTTCATTCTCCATGAAAGCAGTCCCCTTCGTGTTAGTTGCCATCATGGCCTTTACGGCCCCCGTCCGCTCCCAGGAGGTAGTAAGGACGATCTCCCAAGACGGTTCCACCTTGCTTGCCACCGAGGGTGTTCCAGCTCAACCTGAATCGCCAACAGGCATTGAACCCGCGATCACGGACACCCAAAATGAGGAGGCGCTAGCCCTTTCCGTGCAGCAAGACAAGGCCGCCGCCCGCACTTTCATCCCCGGTTCATTGGAAGTACCACAGTTCACTCCGCCGGTGCCAGTGGTCCGCACACCGCATCCTCCGATCCGCGCTGAGGCCACCGTTACCGTTCGGTCCAAAAATTCCCGCACTCTGACAATCCAACGCGGCGAAGCATCCACCCAACCGGACTTGCCGCCGCCGCCGCCGCCACCACCATGGGTTGAACCCACCGAACCCACCCCCGAGGAAATTGCCCGTCGCAGCTGGGAACACCGCCACAACTTCAATCTCGGTGCCACCGTCTACGACCACAAGGTCAGCGTGGTCAATTGGACCGATCAGGAAACTCTGGTGCGTTATGAGGCTGTGTGCGGTTTTGACATCGGCTTGCTCGCAGGCCTCGGCGGTTTCGTTCACAAGGGAGAGAACTACAGCTTCTTCCTCATGCATGGGGATTTCGACACCACCATCGCGCGGCGTTTCGCGAGTCAGTGGCAACTGAATATCCCGGAAGTCGTTCCAGGCGCGATTATCATCACTGGGGGCGATCCCGCGGATACGATAGCCACCGCTCCCATGTCCGTCATCAAAGACATCATCGCCGCCGAAAAATCCCGCCTGCTCGCCTATCAAGCCGCCCGGGGAACCTACTTTGCCGCCAGCGCCGCCTGGCACGCCGCGCACCCGCCCATCCCGCGCAACGAAACATTTATCCTCCGGCCCCATCGCGGCAGTCGCTATCTCCCGGCCACTCAACCAACCAAGCCATGAACACCAACCTGCGACGTCTCCTGCCGCTTGTGCTCCTGTTGGCTTTGGTTCTAACCGGTCACTCGACCACCGGTATCGATGAATCCCTGGAGTTTGTATCCCCTCCGACAGGTAAGAAGTTCATCCGCTGGCACGGCGTGCCCGGCTGGACCTATTTCGTGCAGGTCTCCGACCCGGCTGACCACCTGAAGACCTGGACGTTTGCCCCGATCATTGAGGGCGGCAACAACGAGCCAATCAGCTACGAAATTGACGAGCCTCCCGAAGGTCTCCCTGACAAAGGATTCTTCCGCCTCAAATACACCGATCAAGTCCCCGGTCCTGACGAAACCCTGGATACGGCAGAGGCCGCGCAACTTTTTTTCTGTAAAAGTTTTCAGGATGGATTTGGAGGCTGATT
>JBAXPF010000114.1:0-11755 GCA_037132955.1 Verrucomicrobiota bacterium
GTGAGGCCGTGGTGGGTGAGTGAGGTAGCGAAGGCGGCTTCCGCGTGCGGATGGCGCTCAAGGATGAAGCGAGTATCGCCCTCGAACCAGGAAGTGCGCGGGGGCATGTTAGGGCCGAGCGGAGGCAACGGCGGGCAGTCGGGATAGCGGAAGGAGATGACGCCGCCGATGTGGCGTTTCAGAAAAACTCCGACGAGGACCTCGGTGATGCGGAGACATGGGACGGGGATCAAACCAGTGAGGGTTTGTGACGCGAGTTCGGCGGGAATGGGCAGCGGATTGTCTGGGAAAATGGCGGCAAGTTCGCGGCCGAAAGTGGCGATGCTATCGGGCGGGATGACCGGGCCTGCGGTCCATGCTTGCAGGATGGCCGGGGGCAGGGAGCTGTGCAGATGGCCAAAAATGTGGGCTTCCGGGTCGAGGTAACGGAATGGCTCGGTGGGTACGATCTGCAGGTTGGTTGACGGGAGTCGGAGGGTCGGGCAGGCGCTGCCATCGGGAAGTGTCTGCCACCCTGCCTCGATGGGCAGCGGCGGGCCTTCGGTGAGAGGCCGGTAGCGGTCGGAGGGTCGATAGGTGTCGGATTCATCGCCAAAAAACAGGCGTCCGGTGGCTAGCGCCGGCTCAAGGATAGCATCCCAGGCGTCGCCTTCGAGCGGAATGGTGCCACCCCACAGGTGATTTTTGCGGACTTTCTGATGGAACGCCGCGCAAATCGCCAGATCCTCGGTGGCCATGTATTTGGTCGGACGCGAGGGGTCCGCAGTGGCGTTGCCGGGGTCGATGGAAATGCCGGATTTGTTGCGCGTGCCCACCCGCAGGGCAAACTGGAGGCGCTTTGTTCCGTGGTGATGGCGGGCGGCAGGTTGCTCAATGCAATAGGCGAGGAACTTGGTGTAGGGCGTGACGGGCTTGGGCGGGGTGGCAGCAGCGATGCTGGCGTCTTTGATTTTATGAAGCCAGGCGGTCAATTCGCCGTTGAAGCGGGCCTCGCTGCGGATGGGCATGGCGGCCACCATGACGTAAAGTTTTTCGAGCACGGCCAAGGCATGTTTGCATTCAAAGCCCACGGGGCAGGAGCATTCCGCGACCAATTCGACTTCGGGCGGCTCCTCGGTGGGTTCAAAGGGTTCGTCGAAATAGAGATAGAGCTTGGTGCGGTAGGGCTTGGGACGTGAGCCTTTGACACGCGCATCCAAGAGCAACGCATCGGAATCGCCGCTTTCATCGAACCATTCCTTGAGTTTGATTGATTCAACAGGAATGCTGCGGCTGCGCTGTTGGGTCTGCAGATCGAAGTCGTTGCGCCACGATGCGGCCTTCAGCCACTCGAGCACGGTGGGAAATTCAGTCAGGCTGGCGGCATCGGCAAAGCTCATGCGGAGTGAAAAGGGGGCGGACATAAAGCGTCCGGGTGCCTTTGGAACTTAATGCTTTCCTCCGCCCTATTTCGGAATCGAGGCGTCGAGTTGTTCGAGGGCAAGCACGGTGTAGGCGGTGACGAGCACCGCGTTGGTTTCCATCCAACGGCCGTCGGCGTTGACCCAGGAGCCGTTTTCACGCTGGCTGGAGAGGAGTTTCTTGCCGAGGTCGTTGCGCCAGTCCACTTCGGTGCCGTCGGTGAGTTTGAGCGTGTTGACGTTGGCGGCGGTGAGGGCCTTGGCCATCGTTTGATAGTAGTAATAGAGGCCTTCGGGGCCCATGCCGGGGTTTTCATTGACGGTGTAATTTTTGCCTAACCATTCCTTGACGGCCACCACGCGCGGGTCATCGGCGCTGACCTTGGCATAGATGAAGGAGAGCAGGCCGGCATAGGACATCGAGCCGTAGGAGCGCAGGGCGGTGCGGTCGCCGGGAAGTTTTTCCTCGCCGGCTTTCGATTCGGTGGGGGAATAGGTGAAGCCGCCCTTGTTTTTCGGATCGTTGGAGGCTTTTTCCTGGTCGTTGGTTTCCTGCAGGTTCTGACAGCGGGAAATAAACGTGATGGCGGCTTTCCAATCGAGGTCCGGCTGGGTGCCGAACTTGCCATCCTCGACGATTTTCTTTGAGACGGCGAGGGCTTCGATGGCGAGATAGGTGTTGGACAAGTCGGTGTGGTCTTTTTTGGACCCGTAGCCGATGCCACCGTCGTTGAGGTTGTCGGTCTTGCCTTTTTCGCCAATGTCCCATTGGTTATCGATCAGGTGCTTGCGGGCCTTTACGGCAGCCGGTTCGAAGTCGGCGCGCCCGGCCGCCACCAGAGCGGTGAGGGAGGTGGCCGTGTTATAAACGGACAGGCCGCGGTTGTAGATGCCGCCGTCGTCCTTTTGTTGGGCAAGCAACCATGCGTAACCTTTTTCGAGGTGAGCGGGCAGGGCGGCCTTGAGGTCGCGATTGGGATCGCGGGCACCGGCGGTGAGGGAGAGGGCGGTGAGGGCGGGCAACCCTTCGTCGTCCCACTGGCCGGTGGCCTTCTGTTGCTCCTTGAGCCAGGCGTTGCCGCGGGCAATGGCTTGGTGCATTTCCTGTTGGAGCGACACGTAGCGGTTGGGAGTTGCCGGGGCGGCGGCGGCGAGGCCGGCGCTAAGGATAAGGAGCAGGGCGGTGGTCGTTTTCATGATTGGGATCGGGGTTGGGTTCGGCTATAAATTCGTTCACCATCTCACCCTGGCACCCAGGATACCGTTGAGTCCCGGTTCATTCTGGCCGGAACCGTGGTTGCGGTAGTCACTGTTGGTTAGATTCTCGATGCCCGCGGTGAAATCCAGATGCGCATTGACCTGCCAACCCGCATGCAGCGAGGCAACGACATATCCCGGCGTGCCGCCAGTGGGAATGCGCTGGTTGTCGGCCACCTGGTCGGCGGCTGTGATGCGGTCTTCGGTGTCGGCAGCCAGAACGCGCCCTTCCACCCAGAATTTTTGCGAGGCAGCGGTCCAGCGCAGGGCCAGCGAACCGGTGAGCGGAAGGTTGCGGGTGTTAGGCTTGTCCTGGAGCGGGCCGCCGATATAGGCGGGGGTGTGGGCGCGACCGTCCTGCCAGGCGGCGAAGCCGCTCAGCGTCCATTGCGGATGGATGCGCCAGGCTCCTTCCAGCTCAAACCCATACACATAACCATCGCTGGCGTTGGTGGCCACCGTGGTGCTGCTGCCATTGCTGATGGGGACAGCGACAATCAGATTCCTGGCATCGGTGTAGAAAGCCGCCAGGCTCGCCGATAGATTTCCGGCGGACCGCCGCATTCCGAGTTCGTATGTTAGGAATTTTTCCGGATCGATGGTGGCGGAGCCCAGCGAATCATTGCCGGCCCGGGCGGTCGCATTGCCCGAAAGGTCATCCAGATTCGGCGCGCGGAATGCCTGGGAGAGCCCGCCATAGAGACTCCAGACCGGATCCAAGTGATAGATTCCGCGCAACGAACCGACCACTGAATTCCAGTCCTGGGTTTGGCCGGGTTGGACGACGTTGCTGCTGTTGTAGTATCTTCCCACCTTGGCCTGGGCGTAGGTATACCGGGCGCCGCCGGTGATTTCCAGCGGCTCCACAGGTTTCCATGCGTATTGCCCGTAAATTCCTAACAAATCATACGCCGAATCATCGCCGATTGGCAGGCTTTCGCGGCGGTTGGTATTGGCCGAATTGGTTTGATAGCCGGAGGAATTCACCCTGTCATGATAGTAATCGAGCCCATAAACCAGCGCGCCGGGGCCGAGTTTGGATTCCATCATGAGATCCACCCCGAGCGTTTCCGTATCGATCGACGAGCCGCGGATCGGACGCGATCCGGCGGCTGGATCGGGCAGCCGGTTTTGAAACTCGGAGTCCCCTACCGCCTGATAGGACAACGTGGCGCTCCAGCGCGCGATGGCGGCATCCGCCCGGGGATTTTCCCCGGCATACCGCAGATAGGTGAGTGAGTGTTCCTGATTGAAAGTGTCAGCCGTCCATTTTCCCGGCGCGACCACGTGCCCGTCCTCATTCCAGCCGTGATTGTCAAGCGTGCGGTGCCAGCGGGAAACATCGTCCTGATTGACATGGTAATGGGCCAGGGTCAGCGTCGAGTCGGGCGTAAGCGCCCAATCGAGGCGCACATCGAGGTCTTGCTCCGGGTAGCCGGTATTGCGCATGCGCCCGACCGCGGAGTCCGCGATATCCCCGAAGTCCTTGGCGGACACGCCTAGCAGAATGCCGAATTTGCCGCCGACGCCGGTTTCGGTTTCGAGGCGGCCGGTATGACTGCCTTGGCCATTGCTGCGGAACTCATAGGACACCGCGCCGCCAACATAAGCCTGATCCGCGGTTTGCTCACGAAACTTGGCGGACTTGCCAAAGGCATTGAGCGTGCCACCAATGGCATCCGAGCCATACAGCACGGACCCCTGGCTTTTGATCAACTCGAGGTGGTCGATGGCGAGGGAATCAATGGTGTTCCAATATTGGACCGGTCCGCTGCGAAAGGTTGAATTGTTGATCCGCACGCCATCAACTAACAGCAAATTCTGGCGCCCGGTGAAGCCGCGGATAAACGGCGACCCCTGGCCGTATCCGGTCCTTTGAACCAGCACGCCGGGCGTGTATTGCAGCGCATCCGGCACCGTGCGGCGGTTGGTGTCGCGGATGAAATCCGCGTCCAAGCTACTGGCGGCATACGGGGTGTCGCTGACCGCACTCGGCACCCGCTCGGCGGTGACCACCAGGGGATCCAGCAAATTCTGGGCATGCAGTGGCACCAGTGCGGTGCAGATGATTAGGGTGTGTATGATCAGGGGATGCGCTTTCATTTTTGTTAGACCATTCGGGGTTGCCGCGATGCGCTGGACCTGGCCCCAGGATGGGTGGTGGGTGCGTTCACGCCGCTTGTATCGCATGAACCGTGGACCCGCGTCAATCAACGGGGGAGGACAACAATTGCCCTAACAAGGACTGGCATGGCCGGTTTTTGCCCGCACCGTATCATACCACCCTCAATAAATAATCCGACCGCAGGGATTTCGGGGAAATTGAACGATTTCACCTGATTCCACAGATTGATGAGGATTCACTGAAAAATCACTATAATCAGTGAAATCAGTGATTCCCGCCACCCTGGATGGGAGTCATCCTTTTTGTTGAAGGTGGCATCACTCATCCCCGCGCTGCAAGCCGGCACGGCGCAGTTTCTGGCGCAACGTCGCGCGGTGCATGCGCAGCGCGGCGGCCAAATGGGTCGGCTTGTTCTCGTGCTTCTCTAGCAAATATCGCAGCATCACGCCCTCGACCCGCTCTAACATCGCATCATAATCCGGGCGCCCGTCTTCGGGCAGGGCCAACTCGGCATCCAGCCAGCGGCCGATGGATGCCTCAAGCTCGCCGGGCGCCGGGACAGCGGCACCATGGCCGGCGGCAGCCACAACATGGGCTGGCAAATGGCTCAGGAAAACCGGGCCACCTCCGCTGAGGGTCACGGCATAGTCCAACACATGCCGCAACTCGCGGACGTTGCCAGGCCACGGATAGGCCTGCAGGGCGGCCAGCACCGGCGGCGTGAGTTGGGCCGCGGGGCAATCCCCGCGCAGGCCGACGAAAAACGCGCTGAGTGCCGGGATGTCACCGCTGCGCTCCCGCAGCGGTGGCAGCGGAATCGTCAGCGTGGTTAGAGCGTAATACAAGTCCTCGCGCAAGTTGCCATCGCGCACCGCCTCGCGGGGGTCATGCGCGGTGGTCGCCAGCGCCCGTGGCCGTTCCCCCGGCGCGCTCGCCAGCCACATTGCCAGGCGCATCTGCAAATCGGGCGCCAGCCCGACCACCTCATCTAACACGATTGTGCCACCGCTGTGCTGCTGGAAGTCCACTGCGTCCCGCATTTGCGAGCAGGCGAGAACCACCAACGGTTGGCTCGCCCGCGGGCTGTGGGCGTGAATCACCGCAGCCGTTAGGCTTTTGCCTGACCCGCTCGGCCCGGTGATCAAGGCCGGCACGTCACCGGCGCAGGCGCGGGCGATGCCAATAAAAGTGTCCCGCAGGCAGGGGGCGGATCCGATCAGGGTTGCCACGCGGGGTTCCGCCGCTAACGGCGCCACTGCCGCCAGCGGCAGTCCGGTTGCCAGCATCGCGCCCAAGGTTTGCTCGAACTGGCGCAAATCCAGCGGTTTTGTCAGATAGGCCGTGGCACCGGATTTCTGGGCATGGATCGCATGCTGCAAGGTGGCGTGCGCGGTGATGACCAGCACCGGCACGGCATCGCCGCGTTGCCGCAATTTTTCTAGCACATTCAACCCGCTCATGTCCGGCAATCCGATATCGAGCACCACGGCCGCAAAGTCCCCGCCGTCCAGTGCCACAAGACCCGCGGTGCCGGACGCCACCAATGTGGGCAGGTGCCCCATGCGCCGCACGAGGAACGACAAGGCAGTGCCAAGGGCGTGTTCGTCTTCAATGATGAGGATCGGGCGGGCGGTCATGGGACAGGGGGGAGCGGCAATTTTTCGTTAGATAGGGAAAATGGATTTTTGGCGAATGCGGCGCGCACACGGGCACCACCGCCGGCGAGGTTTTCCACGACCAGCGTACCGCCATGCGCCTCGCAAATGTCCTTCACCACCGCCAAGCCCAAGCCCATGCCACCTTCCTTCTCGGAGTAGAACGGTTCAGCCAAGCGGCCAAGCGCGGATGGGCTGAAGCCCGCGCCCTCATCCCCGACGAACACCGCAACTTGCGGTCCGCCATCCTCCACGCGGACGCTCACCCGCCCGCCGCAGGGCATCGCCTGCACCGCGTTGAGCAACAGATTGCCTAACACCTGCTGCACCCGGTGGCGGTCCGCCATGATCATCACCGGTGCCCTTGCCTGCGCAAAGGTTTCCTCAATAACCACGCCGGCATGGCGCGCCTGCGGTTCCATCAGGCGCAACGCCTGCCGCACCGCCCCCACCAAATCCACCTCCGCCAGCATCGGCGGTGCGGGTTTGGCATGGTTCAGCCATTGCCCCACCAAGCCCTCGATGCGCTCCGCCTCGCTCTCGATGAGCTGCCGCGAGATCGCCGCCTCTGCCGGTCCCGCCGTTTCCAACAATTGCGCGTGCAACCGGATCGCCGCCACCGGATTGCGCACCTCGTGGGCCAGGCTGGTGGCCATCCTGCCTAACAATGCATGCCGTTCCGCAGCCCGCCGCCGTTCCCGCTCATGACGCAGGCTGTCGTGGGTGCGGGTGAGGGTTTGAGCGAGTTGGCCAATTTCGTCACCGCGCGTGACCGGCAACCTGGGCAGCGCGTGCTCGGTGCCCACCAGCGGCAATGATTCCGCCAGGCTGCGCAAGGGCCGCGTCACCCTCCGCGCCAGCCACCAGCCAAGCGCCAAGGACAGCAACCAAAACACCGCCAAGGCCAGCCAAGTGTCCGCACGGTCCATCGCCAGCACACGCTCCGCTGCCGAGCGCAGGAATATAACCCGCGTGCCATCGTGCCCTAACAACCCAACCATCCATGCGCCGTCCGGCATCACCTTGACCGTGCCGTCGCAGTCCTTATGCAGTGCGGCGCCAGGCACCGCATCGCCGGCCTTGCCGACGATTTGACGGGTCGTTGGCTGCCAGAAAAACACGCGTGCCCCGATAATTTCGCCGAGTTGTGCGGCCATCATCGCGCTATGCGGCAAGCGCGTGCGATCGAGAAAGCCGGCATTGGCCCGCGCCAACCCTTCGAAGGCCCGCCGTTCCTCGCGGTCGAGGTGCCGCTCGAAAGCGAGCACCAGTGACAGCGATCCTAACAAAACAAACACCGCCACGCTCGCCGTCATCCAGACGGCAAGACTGACTGGACGAGGGCTGGAGACTGGCGGCTCCGTGGAACGGCTCATCCGAGAAACCCGGTGAGGGGACTGGTGGCACTGGCGTGAGCGGAGGGTTCCGGCAAACCCAGCTCAAAGGCTTCGCGTCCCGCCATGACGGCGAGTTTGAAAGCGACGGCCATGCGCGAGGGATCACTGGCGATGGCGATGGCGGTGTTGATGAGCACGGCATCGGCACCAAGTTCCATGGCCTCCGCGGCATGACTGGGGGCCCCCAGACCGGCATCGACGATGACCGGCACGGTGGCTTGCTCGATGATGATGCGGATTTGATCGCGGGTGGCGAGGCCGCGGTTGGAGCCGATGGGAGCGCCCAGCGGCATGACCGTGGCGGTGCCGATGTCTTGCAAGCGCTTGGCCAGGACCGGATCGGCGTTGATATAGGGCAGGACGACAAACCCTTCATTGACGAGGATTTCCGCGGCCTTGAGCGTTTCTATCGGGTCCGGCAGCAGATAGGTGGGATCCGGGTGGATTTCCAGCTTCACCCATTTGGGCAAGCCGGCGGCGGCAGCGAGGCGGGCGAGGCGGACGGCTTCCCCGGCATTCATCGCGCCGCTGGTGTTAGGCAAAATCAGGTAGCGCTCCGGGTCGATGAACTCAAGGATGTTGGCAAACGGGTCGCGCCGGCCGCTGAGGTCGGCGCGGCGCAGGGCCACCGTGACAATCTCCGCGCCGCTGGCCGCCAGGGCATCGCGCATCGCCTCGTTGGAGGAGAACTTGCCCGTGCCCAGGAACAAACGGGAACGGAAGTGGCGGCCGGCGATGATGAGCATGGGGGTAACAGTTATGTGTTATCTGTTATGAGATAAGAGAGCGGGTGTTTCTAACGGGCCTTGAGCAAGCCATCGAGGGTGAGGACTTCTTCGGGTTCTGTTTTGATAGTGGAGATGTGGGAACCAGCCTGCAACTTGAGCGGACCGCCGAGCTTGGAAACGATGCGGGCCTCGGTGAGCTGGTTGTCTTTCCAGGTGAGGTCCACCACGAAGCCGCCACGGGCGCAAAGGCCCTTGACGGAACCCGTCGGCCAGGCCTTGGGCAGGGCGGGCAGGAGTTGTAACACGAAGGCACCGGTGGCGTCGCGAATCTGGCTCTGCACAAGCATTTCGGCGATGGCGGCGGTGGCACCGAAATTGCCGTCGATCTGGAACGGCGCGTGATCGTCGAAGAGGTTGGGCAGGGTTTTGGTCTTGAGCAGATTGGTCAGCAGGATGAAGGCATGGTCACCGTCGTGGAGGCGCGTCCACATGTTGATTTTCCAGGCCAGGCTCCAACCGGTGCCGCCATCACCTCTCCCTAGCAATACTTTGCGTGCCGCCTCGAACAACTCCGGGGTGGCAGTGGTGATCATGCTGGCGGGATGCAGGCCATACAGATGCGAGGTATGCCGGTGATTCGGCTCACATTCCTTGTAGTCATCTATCCATTCCAGGATGCGCCCGGTGGCCGGACTGATGCGGACGGGGGCCAACTTGGCAAGGGCGGCCTCGCATTCCTTGCGGAAATCGGCGTCGGTGTTGAGGATCTTGCTGGCGAGGATGCAATTGGTTAGAAGCTCATGGGCGATCATAATGTCCATGGTGGCGCCATAGGTGAACACCGCATGGGTTTTGCCGTCCGGCATGAAGAAGGTGTTTTCCGGCGAATAGGACGGATTGGTCACCAACTTGCCGGCAACCGGGGTGCCCACCGGGGCTTCCACCATGAAATCGAGCATGAAACGGGCCGCACCTTTCATCAGAGGCCAGCCGCGCGTAGCCAGAAATTCCTTGTCGCCGGTGAATTGATAGTGCTCGAACGGATGTTCCGCCAGCCACGCCGAGCCCACTGGCCAGATCCCTTGCAGACCGTCTGCGGGTGCCGCGAAACCCCATGGGTCGGTTAGATGATGGACCACCCAGCCGCGGGCACCATAATTGACCTGTGCGACGCGGCCGCCGGGTTTGACAAGACCATCCATCAGATCAAACAACGGCAGATGGCACTCGCTGAGATTGGTGATTTCCGCGGGCCAGTAATTCATCTGGACGTTGATGTTGGTGTGGAAGTCGGCATTCCACGGCGGATTCATCTGCCAGGCCCAGATGCCCTGCAAATTGGCAGGTAATCCGCCGGGGCGGGAACTGCTGATGAGCAAGTAACGACCATATTGGAAATAAGAGGCGACCAAGCCGGGATCGGATTTCCCTTGTTTGATGCGGCCGAGACGCTCGTTGGTGGGCAGGGCGTCCACATCCGCACCGGCCGACCCGAGGTCGATCGCCACGCGACCGGCAAGCTTCCTGTAATCGGCATAGGCCGCCGCCTTCAGGGAATCGTAAGAAGCGGCCGCCGCTTTGGTTAGGTCAGCCTCGCAAAGTTTTTCGGGATCGCCGCCACGGTAGCTTGTTTCGCCATCGACAAGGAACGTGACGCTGTCCGCATCGCTCACGGTGAGGATGCCGTCGGCGTTGGTGACTTTACCGCCCTTGGCAATCGCCATCACTTCCGCGGCAAAGCGCAGACCGCGTTGTTCGCCCTTGGCGTCCTTGCAGTCGATCTGACCGCGCAGCACAATCGCATTGTTAGCCGACGGGTGGGCCAGGCACTGGGCATCCTTCTGGCGCTTGAGAGTGAGCCGGAGATTGATGCTCTTGGGCTTGCTGGCGGTGAACTCGCCGACGATCAGGCCGGCCGGTGCCGACGCAAACCATTCGCGGGTGTAGGTTGTCCCGTCCTGGATGTAGGTGACGGTGGCGACCGCGGTGGCCAAGTCGAGGGTCCGGCAATAGGCCGAGGTGGTGGCGGCGGGCGGTGTTTCTATCAACAATTCGCCAAGCGACTGATAGGGACGGACGCCGGCGGGGCGGCCCATCATGTTGGCCGCAGCGAGCGCCTCGGCTTCCTTGTTTTTGCCTTCAAACAACAACCCGCGCACTTGCGGCAGCACTTTCAAGGCAGCGGGGTTGCTGGCATCAAGCGAGTAACCGTCCCACAGTGAATCCTCATTGAGTTGCAACCGCTCATCGGTCACCCCGCCGAAAACCATTGCCCCGAGGCGGCCGTTGCCCAGCGGCAACGCCTCTTCCCAGACTTTCGCGGGTTGGCGATACCACAGCGTGCGCAGTCCCTCCGGCACGCTGGCCGCCTCACCGCCGGGCGCCGCCCGATCTTCCCACCGGGCATTGAGGTTGTTGCGCTCCAGAGCGGGCGGGGCCGCGGCGTGCACGCAGGCTGCGGTGGTCCAAAGGCATCCGGAAAGAAGGAGTGGGGTGGTTTTCATTGATAGATCGAGGGGTTGATGGTGGACAAACGCCTACTTCGGCGCCGGCGCGCCGGCGGTCTTGCCGGTCAAGCCCTTGTAGACGGCCTTGGCGATCTCGGCGGCGCCCTCGTTGTTAGGGTGGACCTTGTCGGGGATGAGGGCATCCTTGCCCTTGAGCGCGGCGTGAACGTCGATGACGCCGGCCCGCGTGGATCTGGCAACCTTGTCCACCATCGGGATCTCGTCCTTGGTGTTCGGCTCGTTGATGCCGAAATTGCCATTGTTGGCGATGTAGGGCGGATAGCAGATGAAGACCCGCGGTTTGGATGGCAGCTTGGCAAACTGGTTGACCAGATCGGTGTAGTCGGCCACGAAGTGCTTCTTGTTCTTCCAGTTCTGCGGCTTGGTGTCGTTGGTGCCGAGCAGGATCACGACCACGTCCGGAGCGAAATCCTTGGCATTCTTGAACGCCGCCTGTTTCTGATAGGGGTTGTCGCCGCTGTTGAGCAGGGTGGTGCCGCTCACGCCGAAGTTCTTGACCTCCCATTTTTCGCCCAACAACTTGGCGACCTGGTCCGGCCATGCCATGCCGCCCGCGGCGCCGACGCCCTGGGTGATGCTGTCACCCACGCAGGCCAGCTTGATGCGCTCCTTGTCATTTGCATCCCTGATGGTTGATGCATCCTGAGCCACCGCCGAAAGCGGCA
>JBAXPF010000115.1:0-11728 GCA_037132955.1 Verrucomicrobiota bacterium
CGACAGGACTCAGGTGGCCGCCGCCATTGCCAAGGACTGGGGCCCGGCCCCCGCCAACTTCCGCCGCCCTCCCGCCGATCCCGAGGCGGATATCTGGCAAGACTCTCCCTGCACACACAAACCAACAGCCCCCGTAGAACAATGGTAACTCCATCCGATGTCCAAGATGCCACCACCACCGCCAGTGAACGGCGCGTGATGGTCCACCACAACGTGTTATTCAATATCCCTGGCGACAAGGTGAAACTTGCCTGCCAGGATCTGCCTCCGGAACAGGCGCATGTGATCTGGTGGTTCTATCAGTGGTGCCGCAAGCACGACTTTTCCCGCGCCTCACTGGGCACCGTGCTCAAGAAGATAGGTGGCGGGTTTTACTCGCCGGATTCGATCGTGCAACTGCTAACCGGAGGACGGGCGCGCCGCGGAGAGAATATCGAGCCGTTGCTGGATGCCATCGAGACCTTGCGCAAGATTGAAGAGGAAAGATCCGGCCAAGCGCACAGCGGATTCATCCCGACACGCCTGGCAAAGGAGATTTTCAAACGCTGTAAGAAAGCCCTGCTGAGGCAGCGCCTGATGTTCATCTTCGGCGATAGCCAGATCGGCAAGACAGCGGCCCTCCAACAATTCCAGAAAGACACGAGCGCCGGTCAGGTGGTGTATGTGGAAACCCCCACCGGAGGCGGCGTGGGCGCCTTCATTTTCCAACTGGCGAAACAATTCTCGATCCCTACCAAGATGGGTTGCCGAGCCAGCCTTCGCGAACGCGTGATCGAGTCGTTTGATTCGCGCATGCTGCTCATCGTGGATGAGGCCCACCGCTGCCTGCACCCGCGCAACACGTCCGGGCTGGAAGTGTATTCCTTCCTGCGCGAATTGTGGAACCGCCGCCAGTGCGGCATCGTGCTGGCCTTCACCAATGAGGGCCGCGACGCCTTCCTGCACGGCCCCCACGCCTCCATCCTCGCCCAACTGTGGCGCCGGCGCATCACGCCGCTGCAACTGCCCAACGTGCCACCGGACGATGACGCCGCACTCTTCGCCGCCGCATACGGCCTGCCGGAAGCCACCGAGGATCCGGTAACAGTGAGGGTCACGCTGACCGATGAACACGGCAAGAGCCAGACGAAACAACATACGGACAGTCCGCTGAGGCTCCAACGCGAAGTGCTCAAGATGGAAGGCCTTGGCGTGTGGATCGGCATCCTGCAAGACGCCTCCGACATGGCGTCCGAACAAGAACGCAAAATCTCCTGGGCGGCGGTCATCAAGGCCTATTCCCAATCCCTCGCCGAAGCGCAAGTGCTAGACTAAACATCCCACCCACTCCGATCATGCAATCCCAATGCGATGCCATCCATGACTGTCTGTCCGCCGCGAAAGGCGAATGGGTTCCCATGCCACATCTCGCTGCAATCAGCGAGTCGCTCAACGTCCACAGCCGGGTGGATGAGCTTCGGCATAAGCGGGGCGTGATGATCGAAAACAAAAAGGAACGCGATGAATGCCAGCGCCGGCGCACGCTCTCATTCTATCGGATTCCACAAGCCTCCTGATCCATACACCAATGAATCCTGCCACCATAGAACCCCCGCGCCTGGTCGCCTTGCCACGCGAACAATATCTCCGCAAGGAAGAGGCGCGGATCCGTTCCCTATCCCTGCCCGCCCGTAACAGCGATCCCCAGGTGGAAACCCATCTGAGCGCCGTGCTCGGCGCGGAGGAACTCATCGATATCCACGAGAGCGCCGCCATCCGGCAAGCCGCCCAGGGGGCGAAACATTTCGCGGATGCTCACAAGCGCTTTGCCTCCATCGCCTGGCAAATCAAACTGTACCACCTCAACGCCCTCTCCAACCTCGTTCTCTAACCCCAAATCAAAACAAAGCCATGCCCGCCATCGCCACCAACAAAGACGAACTGCAAGCCCAAACCCACCTCATCAGGACCGTCGAAGCCGCCCTGAAAGTATCCGTCCCTGACTCTGAAGAACTCCGCTTTCGAGGATCGCTGCTGCGCTGCGCTGCCGCCCAATTGGACAGCCTGAAGCCGGGATTCGTCATCCGCCTCTACGAGGCCGCCTGCGACGTGAAATTCCCATCCGATGATGTGACCGCTCTGCGCAAGGCACTGCAAACATCCATCGCCAAATCCCTGGATCTGAAACAATACCGGGGACGGCCGGCGTGAACACCAAACCCTCCGGACCAATGTGCGAACACCCAGAATCCAAACAATCCCCAGGCGGAGTGGCTGAAATGATTTCGATGCCCCGGAAAGTGCATGAACAAGCCATCCGCATGGCTGAGCTGCGGAATGTCCCGACCTGGACGGATGCCGGCCTGTGGCTCCCGCCCGATGCGCGATGCGTCCTGGCCACGGATTCCGAAGCTCACTACATCGCCTGCTACGAAAACGGCGAATGGTGCAATGCCTGGACCGAGGAGCCAATCGATAGCGTCATTACGCATTGGATGGAACTGCCGCCGGCGCCGGAATGCTGAAGGATGGGAGGAACTCTGAAACCATTCAATGCCATGCTCAAACGTCCCCTAAATCCCCGCTTTTCAAGGGCTGTAAAGGAAGGAAGGAAAGTCACCACGATCCGCAATTTCTTCTGGCCGTGCGACGTGCCGATCATGCTCTACTGCTGGTCTGGCGCTGCATACCGATCCAAACATCTCGACGTCGCTCCAGTGATCGTGGAGAGCGTATGTCCGATCAATATCACCCACCGCGAAGATGGTGGAATGATCTACGCCTATGGCCCTCCAGGTGAGAGGCTATTGCACGAAACTGAAGGATTCAAGTCCCGCGAGGAAATGGATTCATGGTTTCGGCCCCTGGTGAAGCAGGGCCATACAGTTACGAAATTCCTGATGCGATTCCGTTTGTTGAACGTCTGTGATGTGCCGCGTGGAGCGGCTGACCCGTCGAGCCCAGCCAAAGAACAGATTTAGCCGCGTCGGCACCATCCACTTGTTCTCCATCTTGATCCAATGAAACCTTACTACTATATATACCGAGTCGGATATGGAAAGCCGACAATCAAACATTCTAATCTTGAGGACGCTACGGAAGAGTCTGAGAGACTTGCTGGACAACATCCCGGCGAGACGTTCGAGATTCTAAAATGCCTTGGCATTACTCGCACCACCACGCCGCAAACTTTTTGGATGGACGGGGTGATCCGTCCGCACATCTGCGCGATGAGTAGAGCAATGGACGAGACGTGTTTCGTCTGTGGTAAATCTCTTCTGGAGAACAGTTAAATTCTGCCAACTTAAGTTGGGATATCAATAATCAAGCCGAGCCATGAAACCATCCGACGCAATTGAGCAGTTCAAAACTTGGATGTTGGAGCGCCGACTGATGCGCCGGACACGGGAATGTTACCTCGGCCATGCCGCACGTTATGCCAAATTTCAGGCACCCAACGCGACCACTGCGGAGGACAAGGTTGTCGCGTATTTGTCCTGGCTGGCAGGCAATCGGTCATCGGTCACCCAGAAGCAGGCACTCAATGCCTTGGTCGCTCTTTATAGAGCCCTCGGCAAACCTCTCGGAACGCTGCCTGAATGGGTGAAGCCACCCGAAAAACATCGCGTTCCGGTCTGGGTTTCACGCGATGAAGCAATCAAGATTATTGATCTTCTGCCGGCTCCCTGGAATGAGGTGGCATCTCTACTTTACGGCTCTGGCCTGCGGATCTCTGAGGCGCTTCAATTGCGGTCGAAAGATCTGGATTCCCACGCAGGCACGGTGACGGTTCGCGACGGAAAAGGTGGCAAGGACCGAGTGACTCTTCTACCCCAGTCAATCATCCCTGCATTGACTGCCCGGTACCGGCTCAACCGCGTCATTTGGGAAGAGGATAGGAAGGCCGGAAGACCGGGCGTGGAAGTGCCTGACTCGGTCGCTAGAAAGATCCCTCGCGCCGGTACCGATTGGCCTTGGTTCTGGGTGTTTCCAGCACCTGGTGAGAGCACCGATCCAGACTCTGGAATCATCCGCCGGCACCACCGCCATGAGGCGGGATTTGCCAAGGCCTTGGGGATTGCCACAACCCGCTGCAAAATCAATAAGCGTGTGACTGCCCACAGCTTCCGCCATGGCTTTGCGACATCCTATTTAGCTTCTGGAGGAACTATCCAGGAACTGAAGGAACTCATGGGCCATAGCAATATACAGACGACTGAAATCTATCTCCACTGCCTGCCAAGCCTGGCATCGAGAGTCTCAAGTCCATTGGACAATATCGTCCCGATGTTTCGCAAAACAGGCTGAACTGAACCCAAACCAAATCCAGCCATGCACACGATTCCACATTTTGCCAGCCACCGCCATGTTGCCGCCAAACCGGCACCTGAAAAGCGCCAGCCATACGCGCGCGGCAATATGAAACCTGCGGAGATTAAGCCCCTCGTCATGATCGCCCGCAAAGCCTACGATTACATGACCCAAATGGGGGTTATCGAAGATGCCGAGCCGTTCGATGCCTGGCGCCATCGCCAGTGCCTGGAGGCCGTTGGACAACCCGGAATAACGGCCTGCTCCCATGAGGACTTCCGGCCTTTGTTGGCTCATTTCCAGCATCTCGCTGGGGATGATGGCGAGGCGTTCGCCAATTCGATCACCGGTGGCAAAGCCTCCGATCACGCCGCCCCAGGCGATACCCACGAGGCCCGCCGGCAGCTCGCCTGGTGCATCGCTACGCATCTCTCGGAACATCTGTGCTTGGCCGAATCCTCGGTCGATCAGCTCATCGCCGCGGCCGCCGAGAACTGGTACCGGGAACGCCCGGACGAATCCTACCCTGGCCCGGATCCGCAATGGTTGTCTCAGATCAAATCTCGCAAGGCCGCGATCGAGGCCAAGGGGAAAGGTCCGGTAGGGGTCGGCTATCTGATCTACCTGGTCCGCCAAAAAACTCGCCGTCCAGAACTTCAACTCGGCAAGAACTGGCAGGCCGGACTCGCCGAGCGCTGCACTGTCTCCCAGCTCGACCAGATCCTCTTCACTCTGGTCAACCGCATCTCCGCTGCCGAGGGGTTCGGCACCTCGACCGGGCGCAATAAGGCCCAGCGCTCATCTGCCGGCAAGGCGTCAAGGTCGCCAGATGTTCTGGACCCGAGATTCTGATCTTCGGTCACCATGCACCGTCGCTGCACAGGCCCTGCAACTTTTATGCAGGGCCTGATTTTTTTCTCAACTCTGTGTCAAATGCCCAGATTCTGGCCGTTTTTTCTCAACTCTGCCACTCTGCCCGTCTTGGCGCTGGAATGCCCATATTTCGGGCTATTTCGGCCTTCTCCCTGATATTTCGGGCTTTCTCATTCTCCCTGTCCCTGTCTTTTCCCCATCACATTCGCCAAATCGGCGCGACAATCGGATGGTCCGATCGGACCATCCGATTGTCGCGATCTAGAGCTGCCCTAACTACCAAACAATCACCTCCCGACGTGACAAAGGTATTGACTAAGATCAGGAAAATTGGCGTCATGTAGTTATGAGACCACGGACAGAAATTCTTCTTTACCATCTGGCATGGGTCCTGGACAAAATGATGCTGCCAACGTGGCGGAATCTGGAATCGTCGTTTGAATCATGGGCGTATGGCAATGGGCTGCTCAGGCAGATCCAACGGTTGGAAGCGCAAGCTTTCATAGAAACGAGGCGGGATGAACTGATCGGGAAGCGCGTTATCCGTCTCACCCAAAAAGGGTTGGCGGCAGCACAGGTGGGCGACGATCCCGAGCAACGCTGGTACCGCTCGTGGGACGGAAAATGGCGGGTGATCCTGTTTGACTTACCAGAAGAGGAACGCGAATCGCGGCGCAATTTGCGCCGCAAATTGCATGCCTCCGGCTTCGGTTGCATGCAACGCAGCGCCTGGATATCTCCCGATCGCTTGGATGATCTGGTGGTGAAATTGCGGCCCTTGGCTGTCAATGCAGCAAATCTCGTGCTGTTGGATGCCACTCCGTCTGGCGGCGAGTTAGCCACGGACCTAGTGCGTGCCGCCTGGAACTTCAAGCAAATTAACCAGGCTTGGGAAAAACTAGAGCATCACCTAACCGCACCCCCTGACACCTCACAATCCGCGTCGAAAGAGAAGGTTGTACGGTGGATCACCAAAGAGCGGAATCTGCTCCAAAGCTGTTTTCGTCTCGACCCGTTCCTGCCCATGGAATTGCTCCCCACTCCCTATCAGGGCATCAGGGTTTGGAAGAAGCGCCGCCAAATTCTCGGCAAACTCGGGCAGAAACTTTCCTGAACTTCGCGACAATCGGATGGTCCGATCGGACCATCCGATTGTCGCGCTTGGGTTGCCCCCGGGTGCCACGCGGTTTGCGGGCATGATTCAAGACAGGCGGCAGGCACAGGATGGCTTTCAGAATCCTTGGGCGAGACAAGATCAGCTATCCCGTCAGCGCAGGACGATTCACACATGTCCGATGATCGTCCGTGACAACAACCGCCACCTGCTGCTAGGTTCGGCGGTCACGAAACACCACCCTAGCCGACACCATACCGTCATGGCCATCAGCATCGCCAAAGAAAGCACGCCGCAGTCCCCGGAGGGCGAAGTCCCCGCCAACCCCGGGTATGTCTGGCTCATCGCCCTTGTCGCGGCGCTCGGGGGGCTGCTGTTCGGCTATGACTGGGTGGTCATCGGCGGTGCGGCGAAATTCTACGAGGCGTTCTTTCACCTGACCGACACCGCCGCCAGCCTGTCCGGTGACGCCACGTTTTGGCAGAAGCTGGTGGCCAATGCCGTGTCGCCTATCGGCTGGGCGCAAAGTTGCGCGTTGCTCGGCTGTCTGGCAGGGGCGCTGGTGTCCGGGGCGCTCAGCGACCGCTTCGGACGCAAGCCGATCCTGATTGCCGCCGCCGCGAATTTCGTGGTCTCATCGCTTGGCATCGCCTGCGCCGCTTCCTTTCCCGCCTTTGTCGCGTGGCGCATCCTCGGCGGCGTGAGCATCGGCCTCGCTTCTAACATTTCCCCCCTGTATATTTCGGAGATTGCCCCGGCGGGCCGCCGCGGCCTGCTGGTGGCCGTCAACCAACTCACCATCGTCATCGGCATTCTCGCCGCGCAGTTGGTCAACTGGCGGATCGCACAGCCCATTCCGGATGGCATCACGCCCGAGGCGTTTGCCCTGACTTGGAATGTTCTCAGCGGCTGGCGCTGGATGTTCGCCGCCTGCGCGGTGCCATCGCTGCTGTTTTTTCTAACATCCATGTGGGTGCCGGAGAGCCCGCGCTGGTTGTGCAAGGCCGGTGCCGACGAGCGCGCGCGGCGCACGCTCACAAGCATCGGCGGACCGGCCTACGCTGCCGCCGCGCTGTCCGAGATCAAGGCCACGCTGGTCCACGAGGACAAGCATGTCCGTTTCCACGAACTCCTTGAAAAGCGCGTGCTGGCCGTGCTGGGACTCGGCATATTCCTCGCCGTCTTCCAACAGTGGTGCGGCATCAACGTCATCTTCAACTACGCGAGCGAAATCTTCACGCAGGCCGGCTTCAACATGAATGACGCGCTGACCGGCATCGTGGCCACCGGCGTGGTGAACCTCGTGTTTGTTTTTGTCGCTCTATTCACCGTGGACCGCCTCGGCCGCAAGCCGCTGATGTTGTTCGGCGCGGCGGGCCTTGCGGTGATTTATCTCGCGATCGGCTATTGTTATCATCTCAAGCAGGGAGGCACCGCGGTGTCCCCCATGCTGTTTCTCGCTCTCGTGTTGGCGGCCATCGGCACGTATTCGATGTCGCTGGCGCCGGTCGTGTGGGTGCTCATTTCCGAAATCTTTCCTAACAGGATTCGCGGCACCGCCATGTCGGTGGCGGTCGGCTGCCTCTGGATCGCCTGTTTCATCCTGACCTATACCTTCCCGATTCTCAAAACCCTGCTCGGCGTGTCGGTCACTTTCTGGATCTATGCCGCCATCTGCGCGCTCGGCTTCATCGTCCTGTGGCTCCGCCTGCCTGAAACCAAGGGCAAGAGCCTCGAACAAATCGAAATGGAGCTGGGAGGCAGATGAAATTCCATTAGCCATGGAGTAGATGGGGGGGGAAGCGCTCCCGCAAGATGGGGGGAAGCGCTCCCGCAAGATGGGGGAGGATGCACGCTGGAAGCGTGCGCCACCCCTGGAAGCGTGCGCCACCCCTGGAAGCGTGCGCCACCCCTGGAAGCGTGCGCCGCCCCATGACCCTAACGGATGACAGATTGTCAGGTGGCTATGGAATAATATGGGCAACGAATGGCTTGGCAAACGGTTTGCCATGATGCACTGTGCCTAAAAGAATACTATGCACACATTCTCACCATCGGTTCTTCGCGCCTTGGTTGCGCTTGTGCTGGCAGCGGCCAGCGCGGTTGCTGCGGGCCCGCTTGATCTATCAGGGTCATGGAGGTTTGCGCTGGATGCGCCGGATCTGGGCGTCAAGTGCCAGCCTGACCAATGGAAATTTCCGGACGTCATCAAGCTGCCCGGCATACTAACGGCGCAGGGGTTTGGCGAAGCGCCCACGTTCAAGACCGCGTGGACCGGCGACGGTTGGCGCTACCCGCAGATGTTCAAGGAGTGGCAGGCGGCGGAAAACTTCAAGTTCCCATTCTTCCTGCAACCGCCCAGACATTACGTCGGCGCCGCATGGTATCAGCGCGACATCGACATCCCGGAGGATTGGAAGGGGGGCGGCGGCGTCCTGCATCTGGAACGCGTCCACTGGCACAGCACGTGTTGGGTTGATGGCAGGGAGGTCGGCAAGGGCGATTCGCTCGGCACCCCGCATGAGTTCGATTTGGGGATTCTAACGCCCGGCAAGCATGTGCTCACCCTGCGGATCGACAACCGCATCGGTGAGGTCAACGTCGGCCCGCTGAGCCACAGCGTGACCGACCACACGCAGGGGAATTGGAACGGGGTGGTGGGAAAAATCGAGCTTCGCCAGGTGCCGCTGTTACGGGTTGAGGGAGTGGGGGTTTTTCCGTCCACCCGCAAGGTCAAGGTCGTGGTGGATCTAACGAACCGCCAGTTTGATCCGGTGGCAGGCAAACTCATTGCCACGGTCATTGATCCGCGCGATGGCAAGACTCTTGGCACGGCAGAAGCCGCGATCACCTATCCCCGCGGCACCCACGCCGATGGCAGCCACATCCTGGTGACCCGTGACCAACAAACGCTCGAATGCCAGCTGGAAGCGCCACTTGCAGGTTGGAATGAATTCACGCCCACTCTCTATCAGGTCAAGGTCGACGTCCGAACTGAAGATGGCGCGGCTGACACCCGGATGACCCCTTTCGGCTTCCGCGAGGCCGGGGCCAAGGACGGCCGGATCACGCTCAACGGCCGGAAAACCTTCCTGCGCGGCACCCTGGAGTGTTGCATCTTCCCTCTAACCGGCCATCCGCCCACCGATGTTGATTCGTGGCGGCGCATCGTGCGCATCTGCAAGGCGCACGGATTGAACCACATCCGGTTCCATTCGTGGTGTCCGCCGGAGGCGGCCTTTCAAGCGGCGGATGAACTCGGGTTTTACTATCAGGTGGAGGTGTCGTCATGGGCGCCGGAGATTGGCAGCGGCAAACCACTCGATGCGTGGCTTGAAGCCGAGAGCCTCCGTATGCTCGCCGTCTATGGCAACCATCCGTCGTTTTTGCTGATGACCTACGGCAACGAGCCGGGCGGCCGCAACCATGGCAAATGGCTGCAAGACTGGGTGGCACGGCGCAAAACGGCAGACCCGCGGCGCCTTTACACCACCGCGTCCGGCTGGCCGTTGATGCCCGGCAGCGATTTTCACAGCTCACCGGACCCGCGGGTCCAAGGCTGGGGCCAGGGTTTGCGATCCATCATCAACGGCCAGGTGCCGCGCACCGATTTCGATTGGTCGGGGTTTATGAAAAGGCACTCCGACGCGCCGGTCATCTCGCATGAGATCGGCCAGTGGTGCGTCTATCCGAAGTTTGACGAGATCAAGAAATACAGCGGCTACTTCAAGGCGCGGAATTTTGAAATCTTCGCGGAGACCGCGCGGCGCAATGGATTGATAGATCAGACCGGGGCCTTCGTGCGGGCATCCGGCAAGTTGCAGGCGCTCGCCTACAAGCACGACATCGAGGCGGCGCTGCGCACGCCTGGCTTCGGCGGGTTCCAATTGTTGGACCTGCACGACTTTCCCGGCCAGGGGACCGCGCTGGTCGGCGTGTTGGATGCGTTCTGGGATGAGAAAGGCTACATCAGCCCTGCGGAATTCAGCAGGTTCTGCGGGCCGGTGGTGCCTTTGGCACGCCTGAAGAAGATGGTCTATACCACAGCCGAAGCGCTGGAGGCGGATATCGATCTCGCCCACTTCGGGCCGCAGGATTTCAAGGCGCTCGGCCTGGCGTGGCAACTGGCAGCGACCGACGGCACAGTCATCGCCCGCGACACCCTGCCCGCCCGCGATCTGGCGGCGGGCGATCTCTATCAGATCGGCCGGATCCGGGTGCCGCTCGACAAAGTGCAAGCGCCGGCCAAGTTGCAACTCACGGTGGCGGCAGCGGGCGGTCAATTCTCCAACGCCTGGGACGTTTTCGTCTATCCGACCGACGCGGTCCCGGCGACCCCGGCCGGAGTGGTGGTCACCCGCAACATAAGTGAAGCGAAGACCACCTTGGCGCAGGGTGGCCGCGTGTTGTGGTTGCCGCCAGCGAACCAGGTCCGCAACGATCCGGCCCGGCCCTTGGTCGCGGGGTTTTCCCCGATCTTCTGGAACACGGCGTGGACCAACTGGCAGCCCCCGCACACGCTCGGCATCTTGTGCGATCCCAAGCACCCCGCCTTGGCGGCTTTCCCCACCGACTTCCACAGCAACTGGCAGTGGTGGGAAATTCAACAAAATGCCCAGCCGTTCATTCTAACGGAATTGCGTGAGCTCAAGCCCATCGTGCAGGTCATCGATGACTGGTTCACCAACCGCAAGTTGGGCTATGTGTTTGAGGCGCAGGTGGGCAATGGCAAGCTGCTGGCATGCAGCGCCGATCTCAGCACCCGCCTCGACCAGCGCCCGGCCGCCCGCCAGTTTCTGGTTTCGTTGTTGGAATACATGGGTGACAAGAGTTTCGCACCGAGCGTCAATCTCACGCCCGAGGCCATCGAAAGCCTGAGCAAACCCTGATAAGAATGCGAGTTACCGGGCATGGTCAAAGCCCGGCTCATGGAATGATCCGGATTACATCCAGATCGGCCAAATCGGCAAGGCGGTCGGGTTCAACCGCGGCGATGTGCCCGCCGAGGTGACGGTTGCGTGGGCTGTCCTCGGTCTAACCGGCCCGATCAACATCCGTGATGTGTGGCGCCACAAAGACCTCGGCAGCGCCAATTCCTCTTATACCGCCAATGTCCCCCGGCACGGGGTGGTGATGTTGCGCCTGTCCAAGGCGGGTGGTGGTGGGAGTCAATGAGGCGTGCAAGCGCGTTGCCGGGACGGCCCATGGGCATGGGAGATTCGGAACCGGAGCGCAGCGCAGATGGCCTGACTGACTCATTGGAATACATCAGGCAAATCGCCCCTCCTTGGTCAATGGCGCTTCAGCGCATTGTGATTTTCCGCTTTGCGGGCAGGCGGATTTGGCATTGAATCCCCACATGATCGACATGTTGGTGCGACTGTATGCGTTGCCGGAGAGTGTGGAGATGTATCGCGCAGTGGCGGCCAAGGGCGTGACGCTGCGGCGGGC
>JBAXPF010000116.1:0-11661 GCA_037132955.1 Verrucomicrobiota bacterium
GGGAATCACTTCCTTGTCGAGAAATTCCAATCCCCGCCGCGCCGCCGCGAGGTACTTGGCCTGTGGGTCCTGACTGTAAAGTTTCAGGAGAAACAGCACCACCGGCGCGGTCTCCGCCTTGACGTGCGTGGATTTCTCCACATCGACCGCGCCGTCATCGTTCAGCCGCGTGGGCAACATGCCATCGGGGGCTTGGCGGGCCACAAAAAAATCGGCCAATTTCCGCGCCCGCTCCAGCACGCCGTCGGCACCCGGCAACTTCGCCTCGCGCCAGCGCAACATCCAGTAGCCGGCCCACGCCATGTCGTAGCCCAGAAAGCCCTCTTTGACCCCATTGAGACAGCCGTCTCCCGCGGCCCAGGTCACGCTGCCATCATTATTAGGCAGAGCGATGCATTTGAAGGCTCCGTCATGGTCCGGCGACCCGAGGGTGAACTTCAAGGTTTCACCCGCCAGATCAAGCAACGACGGGTTGCCTGTCCGGCGCGCGTAGAGCGCCATGCCATAACTCGTGCGAAGGCTTTGGAACCAAGCCGTGGTGTAAATGGCGTCGCGATTGTTCATGCGGCGAAGTCGCACGGCGCCACCCTGTCCGCCGCCGGGCAGCGGGACGCGCAGCCAGCGTGCCACCGATTGTTTGTCCCACACCTCGGGGCGCCATGCGTCCCAGAGTCCGAGGGGTTTGGGCCCGAAGGAGGGATCGGTGCTGGCTTGTTGGAGCGCGGCTTCGGCCTGCGCGGGGGCACCAAACCGGTCCCAATGGAACCGCACGATCTGGCGATAGGCCTGCTGCGGAACGGCCCCTCCTGTTAGAAAGATGCAATAACGGTTTTCGAGCGGGCCATCAACCGACCAGGTGCGTCCCGGGTTCTCGGCAAACACCGAGTGGCGGATGGGCTTCGCAGGAATGAATCCCACCCCCAGAAACGGTCCGGCCGGCACGTCCAAGTCCAGCGAGTGATTGCAGCGTTTGAGCAACTCTGCGGTGAGCCCGTCCAAATCGGGCACCAGTGCCAAGGCGGTGCGGCCTGCCTGCACCAGCACCACCGGCGCCTTGTACTGGGCGTCCGGGATAAACCCGCCGATCGACGGCGCGTACGACCAATCGGGTCGCTCGGAAAAGCGGAGCCGGTCAGCAAACGCGTGGAGCGCAATGGCGGACTCCGGCTCAAGCCGCGTTGCGACGTGCAGCCAATCGCCGCCGTCGGCCACGGTCACGGTACGGATCACGCGGTGCTTGCCCAAGGCGAAGTGTTCGACGAGGGCGCCGTTGACCACCTCCGCGCGTTCGGCCTTGCCCGGGAGGGCATTGCCATCCGGACCGATTAGCGAGATGGGACCCACGCTGCGGCCGGCGGCGACGGCTGCCGGAATCCAGCGCTCCTCCACACGGACCGAATAACGCTCCTCCAGTTGGCCGGCGGCAATCGTTGCCTCGACCCGGACGTGGGCCCCCTCGATCCGCGCGGTACCGTCCTCCACCGCGGCTTGACCGCCTGCCAGCGTGGCTGAAATGGCTGTCACAAGACAGAGGCGCGGCGATAAGCAAAATGGCTTGGTTGGATTCATCCTATTCGGTTGGTTTTTCGGTTTGGGTTGAGCAACGGGAATCTTCTCGATCGTTTCGGGTGGGAAGCTGACTGTTAGACCGTGATTGCCTGGCGCGGGGAAAGGCTGACCCATACTACGTGAGTCGATGATCCATCTTTCCGTTTGACATCCATCAGCCACGCGCTTACTGGGATCGCTTGCAACCCGTGGCGCGCTGTCCGCGACCACTGGAACCCCTGCGTTTTGCCTCATGAACACCCACCCATCCACTCCTCTCGCGCCGACCACGGAATCCACCAAGCGCAGCCTGTCGCGGCGCCATTTCGTGCGGAGCATGGGCCTCGGCGGCTTCTCGCTGCTGGCTTCCCGCTGGCCGGCCATGGCCGGGCCGTTCTCCCGCGAGGATTTCGACAGCCTCGTGCCGGCCGACAAAAAACTGCGCCCGGAGTGGCTCAAGTCGTTGTTTGAACGCGGCGTGCCGGAAATTTTGCGCGGCGAGGAACTGCGCTTCATCGGCATGCCGGTGGGCGGCCTTTGCTCGGGCCAGCTCTATCTGGGAGGCGACGGCAAGCTCTGGCTGTGGGACATTTTCAACCGCAAGAACGCGACCGGTGACCGCAATTACGCCTATCCGCCCGTGCCGTCGTCACCCATCGAGCAGGGGTTCGGTCTAACCATCGACGGGGAGAAGCGCGCGCTCGACCGCAGCGGCTTCAGCGCGATTACGTTCCGCGGCGAGTATCCGGTGGGCAAGGTCGCTTACCGTGATCCCGCCGCTCCGGTGGAAGTCGACCTCGAGGCGTTTTCGCCATTTGTCCCCCTCAACACGGCGGACTCCAGCCTGCCGGCCACCGTGCTCCGCTACACCGTGCGCAACACCTCGCAGAAAAAAGTGGAACTGGAATTGTCCGGAGTGTTGGAAAACGCGGTGTGCCAGGGGCGGCGGGACCGGCCCGGCGTGCGGCACATCAAGCGGGTGGCGGGCGATGGTTTCACATTCCTCGACTGCACGGTGGGCAAGCCGGAGGAGGTGGCGGACGGCGCTCGTCCTGACATTTTATTTGAGGATTGGAGCAAGGATACCTATCAGGGGTGGACCGCCGAGGGCAACGCCTTCGGCAATGGCCCGGTGAAAAAATCCGCCATGCCTCCCTATCAGGGCGACGTCGGCGGTGATACCGAGCGGGTCGTCAATTCCCATGCCACCGCTCCGGGCAACGATGCCGCCGCCCGTGACACCGCCACCGGCAAGCTCACCAGCCACAAATTCAAGCTCGAACGGCACTTCCTGTGGGTGTGGGTCGGCGGCGGCGATCATGCCGGGCGCACCTGCGTCAACTTGCTCGTCGACGGCCAGATGGTGCGCACCGCCACCGGCAAGCGCAACAACCAGTTGACCTTGCAATCGCTCGATGTGCGGGACTGGGAAGGCAAGGAAGCCGTGTTGGAGATTGTGGATGCGCAACCGGGCGACTGGGGCCACATCAGCGTGGGCCGCATCACCCTGACCGACCAACCCGCACCGGCACCCGGCCTGGAGGGCCAGTCCGACCACGGGTCGATGGGCATCGCCTTGTTAGGCAAGCCTGCGGATGTTTGCGCGGACGCTCTGACCGCCCCGCTGGAGGCGAAACTGACGGGTTCGATCGGCCGCAAGCTTTCGTTAGAACCAGGGGCCTCGGCCACGGTGGAGTTCGTGCTGACCTGGTATTTCCCCAACCTGCGCAAAAACGGCGTGCCCGACAGCGGCCGCTGGTATGGCAGCCAGTTTGCATCAGCGCTGGAGGTGGCCACCTATGTGGCGAAAAACTTCAAGCGTCTATCAGAGCATACCAAGCTCTGGCTCGACACCTGGTATGACTCGACGCTGCCGTATTGGTTCCTCGACCGCACGCAGCTCAACACATCGATTTTGGCGACTTCCACATGTTATCGTTTCAAGTCCGGGCGGTTTTGGGCGTGGGAAGGGGTTGGCTGTTGCCACGGGACCTGCGGTCACGTCTGGCAATATGCGCAGGCGATGGGGCGCTTGTTCCCGGATCTGGAACGGATCCTGCGCGAGCGGGTGGACTTCGGCTTCGCGCTGCAAGCCGACGGCGCGATCTTTTTCCGCGGCGAAAACAACAACATCCCGGCCATCGACGCCCAGGCCGGCTCGATCCTGCGGGCGCTGCGCGAACACCAGATGAGCGTGGACGACGCGTTTCTAAAGAAAAACTGGCCGGGCATCAAGCGCGCCACCCAATGGTTGATCCACAAGGACGGCGACGGCGACGGACTGATCCGCAGCAACCAACACAACACACTCGACGCCGATTGGTTCGGGGCGGTGGCGTGGCTGAGCGGACTCTATCAGGCAGCGCTGCTGGCCGCCGCCGCCATGGCCGACGAGACGGGCGACGCGGAATTCGCCACCCAATGCCGGACGATCGCCGCCAAGGGCAAGACGACCATGGTGGGTGAATTGTTTGACGGCGACTACTTCATCAACAAGGTCGATCCGGCGCATGCCAACACGATCAACTCCGGCACCGGTTGCGAGATCGACCAGGTGATGGGACAAAGTTGGGCATTCCAGGTCGGCTTGCCGCGGGTGTTTCCGGAGAAGGAAACCAAGACCGCGTTGCAGTCGTTGTGGAAGTATAACTTCAGTCCGGACGTCGGGCCATATCGCGAGCGCTACAAGGCCGGTCGTTGGTATGCGATGGCGGGTGAGGCCGGCTTGCTGATGTGCACGTTCCCGCGCAAGGATTGGGATTTCAAACAGGCCCAGGGCGGCGGCGACAATACCTTCGCCGGCTATTTCAACGAGTGCATGAACGGCTTCGAATACCAGGTGGCCGGCCACATGGTGTGGGAAGGCATGGTCCAGGAAGGTCTGGCCATCACCCGTGCGGTCCATGACCGCTACCATGCGTCGCGGCGCAACCCGTGGAACGAAGTGGAATGCGGCGACCACTATGCGCGCAGCATGGCCAGCTACGGCGTCTATCTGGCGGCCTGCGGGTTTGAGAACCACGGACCTAACGGACACATCGGGTTCGCGCCGCGCCTCACACCTAACGACTTCCGCTGCGCCTTCACCGCGCCGGAAGGCTGGGGGACCTTCAGCCAGCACGACGTCGCAGGCGGCCGCGACGCCCGCATCGAACTGCGCTGGGGGAAATTGCACCTCAAGAGCGTCGCTTTGGAACTCGCCGACGCCGGCAAGGCCCCCACCCTAACAGTCGAGGCGGCCGGCAAAAAACTCGAGGTAAAGCAAGAACTCACCGGCCGCCGTCTGGTCATCCGCCTGCAACAGGAGGTGGTCCTCAACCCCGGCGAGGCCCTTGACATTCGCATGCAAGGGTAGTCCGCACAGTCCCCTGTGAGGATCTTCGACGCGCAGTCTCCCCGTAGGCGCATTCGTTGGAATGCGGGGCGGGAGGCATTGTAGCGGCGGTCTATGACCGTCGCTTGGCGCGGCACATCTCTTGCGCATCGACGCTCATACAGTTGCTACCGTACTGCCCAAGCTCACGCGTTGTCACCAAACGCGCGCTACGAGGAAAGCCGGGCCTCAGAGGCGTCCCGCCCGTCATGACTGCGGCACCAGGCCGAGGGCCTTGAGGGTATCCTTGTCGGCCACGCGTTGGCCCGGCTCGCCGGTGGCCACGCCGAACTCGGTGGCGTAGTCCCACATGGTCCAGCCGAAGTGATGTTTCTCGAGGGCCTTGCGGGTGTCCTCGATGCAGCGGTTGCGATCGGCGGCCGGGGCTTTGCGATAGACGCCGAACTCATTGCACGTGAGATGCACTCCGTGCTGTTTGGCCCAGGCGGAGCCCTCGGCAATCATCTCCTCGAGCTTGGCGCCATCCCAATTCTCCTTGCCATAACGGATCATGAGCGCGCGGGCCGCATCGTCGGGAAGCGCGTCAAGCACCCGTGCCACCGCCTCCGGACTGGATGGATAAGGCGCGTTGCGCAGACCCTTCACCCAGTCGCCCGCGACCCACGGCGCGTCCTGATGGGTGAATCTAACCGGCTCATAAAAGTGGACGTTATAGACGACATTCTTATCGGCGACGACCTCCAAGGGTGGCAACATATAGATTTCCGACCACTCCGCGGAAGTGGCGATGAGGGTGTGCAGCGGCGCGGATTGGCGCATGGCTGCCAGCGCCTTTTTCTGGATCACGTTCCAGCGGGCGGTGTCGCGCATGACCGGTTCGTTCATCACTTCGAGAAAAACCATCTCGGGGTCGCGGGTTGCCAGATGCTTGGCCAATACCCGCCACAGGTTGACGAACTCATCGACCGCGGCGTCGTCCTTGACGATGGCCTGTTTGAGTTCGTCCCGCGGGTTGAAATCGACAATGACTCCCAAGCCGCCCTCCAGCAGCATGTCGAGGGCCGCATCGAAGCGGCCGAGTCTTGCGGGATCGAGGATGGCGGGGGTTTCCTTGTTGACCACGGTATCCTCGGTCATGAGGAAGCGGACGTGGCGGAAGCCCATCGCCTTGATGAGGGTCACATCCTTGGCCAGGTTGCCGCTACGCCGCTCATTGTCCATGTCGGGCAGGCGCATGGCCCAGTCCGAGAGCCCGATGCCGCAGGTCAATCGCGCCAAACGCGCGGGCGGCACGTCATCCAGGGCCACGGCGCATGTCATCCCGCCGGCCATGACCCATGCGAAAACGGCGGCCCTGACCAGTTTGCGTGCCAGGGTGGTGGAAAAGGGATTCTTCGGGGATCTCATGCAGGAGGGTGGCTTTTCAAGCTTGGTTGGAAACGTTCAATACCAAAGGCTCGATACGCGTCAATTGCCGTCCGCGTTGCCGACGATATCCTGGGCGCGGGAGAATGACCCGAGGTTATACGCGTTGGTGTAACCCATTGCTTTCAATTTTTGCTTTGCGATGCCGCTGCGCATGCCGCTCTGGCAATGCAGCAGCAGCACCTGGTTTTTGTCCGGCACGCGGGGCGGCAGGGCGGTTGCGATTTCATCAAGCGGGATGTTGATGGCGCTTGGGAGGTGGCCGGAGTCGAACTCGCCCGGGCTGCGCACATCAATGACTAGGGCACCGTTCTTCAAATAGGCCTTGGCGTCTTTGACTGAAATCTGGCCGGATTGTTTGAGCAGGAAAATGACGATGAGGATCGCCGCGATAATGAGGATTGGGGTCCATTTCATAAGTCAGAGGTGGCGGGTTGCAGACTCGGTTTGCGGTTTTTTGTGAAACAGGAAATTTTCAATCAGGACATAATCCAAGCCGGAGTTGCGCACGGTGCGGATGGCATCCTCAGGGGTGCTGACGTTTGGCTCGCCATGGAGATTGAACGAGGTGTTGAGTATTCCACCGATGCCGGCAAGCCGCTGGAACTCGCTGATAATGGCATGATAGCCGGGGTTCCAATCCTTGATGACGGCTTGCGGGCGCATCGTGAAATCGCGCGGATGAACCGCTGCCGCGAAATGTTGCCGTGCCAGAGGTGTGACATCAAAGGTGATGGCCATGTAGGGGGCGAAGATATTCTTCGGGTTGACCACATAGGTCGGGAACGCTTCCGCCAGCAAACTGGGAGTGAACGGCATCCAGAAATCACGGCATTTGATTTTGCTGTTGAGCCTTTCGATGTTAGAAAAATTCGAGGGGTTGCAGAGGATCGACCGGTTTCCCAGCGCCCTTGCGCCCCACTCTTCGCGTCCACAGCATCTGGCCACGATTTCGTTGTCCGCCAGGAGTGACGCGATGCGCTCGGCCAGCGCGGCATCATCGGCGAATTCCTCGATGTCAAAGTCGTTAGACAAGGCGTCCCGCTCTATCATGGAGCGGACATGGTCCCTGGCGAAGCCGCGGCCCAGATAGAGCGACTTGACCGGCACGGTTGGCGTGCCGTTTTCCGTATTCATGAACCACAGGGCACCTATCGGCAGGGATTCATCCGAGCAACTTGGAACCACAAACAGGTATTCCACTTGGGCGAGTTCCGAGATAAGCTTGGCCATTTTCACGTTCATGAACACGCCGCCGGAAACCGTGATTTTACCGATGCGGGTTTTTTCAGACCAGAAATTCACCCATGCCACTGCCAGTTCTTCGGTGACTTTTTGCACGGCACCGGAGATCACATCAAAGCGTTCAAAGGCATAGATCCGGCACAGCTCATGCAAAAACCGATGGGCATCCACTTGGGTCACAAAGCCGCCGTCCTGATCCAGCCAAATCAGACGTTTGAGCTCTGTTGCGAGACGCTCGACGTGCACCGGGTCGGCGTAGGGTGCCATGCCCATGAGCTTGAACTCATGTTCGTTGGACTTCATGCCGAGATACGCCGTGGTCTCGGAATACAAGTATCCGAGCGAAACCGAGCTGGGGTTGGTTGATAGCCGTTTGAAATCCTTGCCATCAAACACACTGACGGTTGATGACAGATTGTCGCCTTCCGCATCCAGGGACATCATCAGCCATTCGGAGCCATCAGCCACAGGTGAGAAATAGGCCGCCGCCGCCGCATGGCAGCTATGGTGGTCGAAGAATTGCACTTTGTCAGGCGGCAAACCCAACTCGTGAATCAGCAGATCGCGTATGTGGGATGCATCCTTGACCCCGCGGGCCCGCCGGGTGAGCGAGCGCAAGGTGCGTTTGAGGCGCATCCAACCCGGGTGGGTGATGGAGCGCCACAGCTTGGCTTTTTTCATCCAATAATAATCCAGATAGCGTTTCGGTTCGACGCCGTTTTTCCGCAAATAAACCGCGCCCAGGCCCGTGCCATCAATGATTCCGATGTGATCCAACTGGCTCATGTCGCCGTCAAGATACCTGTCCACGGTTTCCCTGATGGTCTGGATAGGGAAGCCGGTCGCATTCTTGATCCGGCACAATCTTTCTTCACTGAGCAGGGAAACCACCTCGCCATCAATCGAGAGTCCCACCGTGCAATTGTGCCCGTAGTGAATCGCCAGCGCTTTCATGACTGATGGAAATGGGGGGAGCGGTGCCCGGGGGAATCGGGGAAGGCGCAGGCTCCCGGCGCACCGGGGGCGTCACAAAGTCGGCTCATCAAGGCGAGGTCAATTGGCATGGCGGAATCCAAACTACCGCCACCAGCGCCACTGGCGAGCGAAATTTCCAGCCCCCCCCTTCGGGCGGAGCACATTCTCTCTGCGTCTCGGCGCCTGCCTCCGCGGTCTTTGCCTCTCCGCGTTTCGCTTCCCCCACCCTTCCATCATTTTGCCTCATCATCATTTTGCCGAAATCTTCCTGCCCATCATATTCCTTGAAATTTCCTCTTGAATCCCGTTGGGGTGCAATTATGCTGCACAAGTATGCGGACCACGCTTGTCTTGAAGGATGAATTGATGATCGAAGCCAAGAAACGGGCTGCGGAACGGGGATCCAGTGTCAGTGCGATCGTGAATGAAGCGCTGATGGCCACGTTCCGGCCATCGCCGCCTGCAGGAAACTCGATTCCGTTCCAGATGCCCACGTTTCGTCCGGCCTCTGGGCGGCCAGTGCAAAGCTCGCCAGCAGAATTCGACGAACTCCTGGTGGCCGAGGACTTTGAGCCCTACCTAACATGATATTATTTGATGTCAATGTGCTGATTTATGCGCACCGGGAGGATCAGGTCGATCACGCGTATTTTCGGCATAAAGTGGAGGCGGTGGTCAGTCAGCATTCCTCCTATGGCATGTCACAGTTGGTGGCCGCCGGCTTCGTGCGCATTGTGACCCACCCCAAGTTCCCCAATGGTCCCACTCCACTCGCACAGGCCTTGGCCGTGGTTGAGAGCCTGATGCAACGACCCAACGCTCACTGGATTTCTCCGGGCAGGCGTCACTGGGAGTTGCTGGCCAGCTTGTGCCGTACGACCCGCGCCGCAGGGAAGGCGGTTGCGGATGCTCAACATGCGGCCATCGCCGTTGAACATGCCTGCACCTGGGTGTCACGAGATCAGGATTTTTTTAAATTTGAGTCGCAAGGTTTGCGCTTTGAGTGGTGGTCGCCGGAGGGTCGATGAGGTCCAATCCTACCCCGATAATCTCAATAACCAAGATCCAACTCCCACTGTCCAAGGCTCAAGGGACCCGCGATCTCACGAACGCGCCTGAAGAGAGCGGATGCCAGGCATGCCCGGGTTTGCCGATCCGCTTCTTCCCGCTTGCCTGCGGGGTGGCTTCCTGCTTGCTTCGCCGCGACATGAAAATTCTCGTTGCCTATTCCGGCGGTCTCGACACCTCCGTCCTGCTCAAGTGGCTCAAGCAAAAGTATTCCGCGGAAATCATCGCGTATTGCGCCGACGTCGGCCAAGGGGACGAACTTGACGGCCTCGAACAAAAGGCCCTGACCACCGGCGCCTCGAAGTATTTCCTCGGCGATCTGAAGGAGGAATTCGCCCGCGACTACATTTTCCCGATGCTCCAGGCGAACGCGATTTACGAGGGTCGCTATCTGTTAGGGACCTCGATCGCCCGCCCGTGCATCACCAAGGGCATGCTCGATGTGGCGCTCGCCGAAGGGGCCGACGCCATCGCCCACGGTGCCACCGGCAAGGGCAACGACCAAGTCCGCTTCGAGCTTTCCGCCGCCTCGCTCGCGCCGCAAATCAAGTGCATCGCCCCATGGCGGGATGCCTCGTTTCGCGCCCAGTTCCCCGGGCGCGCCGAGATGATTGCCTTCGCCGAGGCCAATCACATCCCGATCAAGGCGTCGATGAAAAAGCCGTATTCGATGGATCGCAACCTGCTGCATATCTCATTTGAGGCCGGCATGTTGGAAGACCCGTGGTATGATGCCACCACGCCTGCCGACCGGGACATGTATGTGCTGTCCACCTCGCCCGAAGACGCCCCGAACCAGGCCGAGCATGTCCAAATCCTTTTCGACAAGGGCAACGCCATCGGCTTGCAGGCGGAGGGCCTGGACACGCTGATTGCGAGCCTCGGGGATTTTCAAGTCCTCGGCGAGCGCGCCGGCTACACGCTGCTCACCCCCTACGGCATCATGCGCGTGCTCAACGCGCTGGGCGGCAAACACGGCGTGGGCCGCGTTGATATCGTGGAAAACCGCTTTGTCGGCATGAAATCCCGCGGTGTTTACGAAACGCCGGGCGGCACCATCCTGTTAGCCGCGCACCGTGATCTGGAAGCCCTCACCGTGGACCGCGAGGCGATGCACATCCGTGACACCCTCATCCCGAAATACGCGCAACTCGTCTACAACGGCTTCTGGTTCGCCCCCGAGCGCGAGGCGATTCAGGCGCTGGTCAGCCACACCCAGCAAACGGTCTCCGGCGAGGTCCGCGTCAAACTCTACAAGGGCAACGTGATGAATGCCGGCCGCCGCTCACCCCACAGCCTCTATTCGGAAGCCATTGCCACCATGGAAGGCGGTCAGGAAGCGGCCTACAACCAGGATGACGCCACCGGATTCATCGCCCTCAACGCCCTGCGCCTCAAGGCCAGCGCCCGCCAAAGAAACTAACCATCCTGTGGAAACCAAGCGTCCCCTCCGGGTTCTCCAACCGATGCCTGCGGGTGCCGGCCTCACCATCCTGGTGCCGGCCTATAACGAAGAGGCGAGCCTCGCCGACACGATCCGCTCCATCCAGGACCAGACACGGGCGGTGCAGGAAGTTATCGTCATCGACGATTGTTCCACCGACGACACCTTTGCGGTCGCCTCCGCGCTCGGCGTCACGGTCATGCGACCGCCCCACAACACCGGCTCCAAGGCCGGCGCACAAAACTTCGGGCTGCGGCATGTCAAAACCGAGCTGTGCATGGCCATCGATGCCGATACGATGCTGGCGCCCGACGCGATTGAGAAGTTGTTAGTGGTGATCGAGGGCAGCACCGTGGTGGCGGCGTGCGGATTTGTGTTGCCGCGGTTTGTGCGGACGATCTGGGAACGCGGACGCTATGTGGAATATTTGTTTGCCTTCACGTTTTTTAAGAAAATCCAGGATATATATGACAGGCCGCTCATCGCCTCAGGGTGCTTTTCAGCCTACCGCACGGATGTGCTCACCGAGTTGGGTGGCTGGCCGCAACGGACCTTGGCGGAGGACATGGACCTGACCTGGAGTTTCTACGAGGCCGGCCATGCCGTGCGCTTTGTGCCTGAG